>JAFTZC010000036.1 GCA_017461065.1 Clostridia bacterium
CTCAAACAACATCGACAATACCATTAGCTCAAACATAAAAGTAAAAAGTGTAAAATCGTCACACGAAGCAGGCGAAACTGTTGTAATATGCAAAGATAGCGTTGACGTGGTTGAAATCAAAAAACTAATAGTAGGCCTTGGCCATCGCATCACGGACACTGCCGTTGAATCGGTAGAAGAAAAGAAAGGTCTATTTAGTTTCTTTAAAAGGAAATAAAAAATAACAAAATAATGGGGAGCGAAGGCTCCCTTTATTTTTATCCTTTTTGGCGTTTACAAGAAGGGGTGTTTCGTGTTATAATATTATAAATAATATTAACCTATAATTAGTGTTACGTAAATAGGATAGCGATAGATAGAATGGATTTACTAAGCAATTTAAACGAAGTACAAAGAGAAATAGTACAAGATACCGAGGGCAAGTTGTTAGTGCTTGCAGGTGCAGGTAGCGGTAAGACGAGAGTTCTTACCCATCGTGTTGCATACCTCGTTGCCGAAAAGGGCGTATGGGGTTCAAGCGTACTTGCTATTACGTTTACCAATAAAGCGACAGCAGAAATGCGCGAGCGTCTTGACGTTTTGTTGGGCCCTGACCACGGAGTATGGATTTCAACCATACACTCACTTGCTGCAAGAATTTTAAGAAGGTTTGGCGAGCATATTGGATACGATAGCAACTTTTCTATCTACGATGAGTCAGACTCCGCACGTATGATATCTAAGGTTATAACCGAAGCTCAAATTGACGATAATCGCATCAAGGAAGCGCTCAAAGAGCATATCGGCAAGGCTAAGAACGAAGGTATGAGCCCCGAAGAATATTTCTATGAAATCAACGGACTCGTCAACGATGCCGAGCTTATCGTAAAGTTGTACGCGCGCTACGAAGAGCTTTTGAAACACAACAATGCAATGGACTTCGACGACCTTTTACACAAGCTTAAAAAGCTTCTAATGACGTCTGATGAGTGCTTGAGTTACTACCAAAATAAATTCAGATATATCCACGTTGACGAGTTCCAAGATACCAACAAGGTACAGTATGAAATCATAAAGATGCTTGCCGCAAAATGGGGTAACCTTTTCGTCGTAGGCGATGACGACCAAAGCATATATGGATGGCGTGGCGCAAGGGTAGAGAATATACTAAACTTTGACAAGGAGTTCAAGGATGCCAAGGTACACAAGCTCCTTGAAAACTATCGCTCAACCGAAGAAATTCTCAATACTGCCAACAACGTTATACAAAATAACAAAGCCCGTCACGAGAAAAAGCTATTTACCAACCGTGGCAAAGGGCTCAAAGTAGAGTACTACAACGCTTGGAACGATAGGAATGAAGCTGAATGGGTTGTAGGCAAAATAGAATCCCTAATTTTCTATAATGGATATCGTAAAAAAGATTTTGCGATACTTGTTCGTGCAAATTCGCTCACGAGAATTTTTGAGCAAATGCTACAAACGAGTCGTTTGTCTTATAGAGTGGTTGGCGGATATAAATTCTTTGATAGAAAGGAAATCCAGGACGTACTTGCTTATATGCGTGCAGTAGCTAACGCACGCGATAACGTGGCTATCGAGCGTATCATCAACTTCCCGGCAAGGGGGATAGGTGATGCCACCATCGACAAACTCGGAGTATATTCTTACGAGATGCAGGTTAGCACTTTAAACGTACTCTTATCTTTAAACGATCATGCAGGTAGGCTTCCCAAGGGTATTGCAAAAAAAGTGGAAGTTTTTGCGGATCTTATGAAGGACTTGTATCTTAATAAAGGTATGCCTGTCGACAAGTTTATGCAATACGTAGTGGAAAAGGTGGGCTTTGAGCAAGCCTATCTCAGTACCAAAAAGGAAGAAGATATCACTCGTTGGGAAAACGTTCAACAGCTCATCAATTACGCAAAGGAATATAGCGCCAAAAATCCCGGCGCAAGTTTAGAAGACTTCCTTGAGACCGTTTCTCTTGAAGAAAGCGGTAAGGACGAAGACCCCACGAGCCGTGATAAAATTACCATTGCAACTATGCACTCGGTCAAGGGATTGGAGTTTAGGGTCGTCTTTATCGTTGGTTGTGAAGAAGAAATCTTCCCATCATCCCAAGCGCTCAAAGCAGGTGAGCTTGAAGAAGAGCGCCGCATAATGTACGTTGCTATCACGAGAGCACAAGAAAGGTTGTATATATCCAACGCTCAACGCAGATTCCGTTTCGGCAAGGTGCAAGATTGTTTGCAGTCAAGGTTCGTGCAAGAAGCCAAGGGTGAAAACGAGAATGCATACAAGCTGTTTGGAGAAAGAAAGGCTTATTTGGACGGACTTGGAAAGCGCCCGAGCTATCTTGACGACGAGCCTGCGTCAAGCAGGATTAGGGAGTCGCAAGCAACGCGCGCTCGTGCAGTCGTGCCACAACCTAAGGTTGTAAAACCGGTTGCCAAGGACTTGACGGGCTACGTGGGTGGCGCAAAGGTTAAGCACCCCAATTACGGCGAAGGCACCATTCTTGTAGTACTTGGTGAGGGCGCAAACGCAACTGCGACGATTGCATTCCCAGGGCTTGGCGTAAAAAAGTTTATTATTGCCCTTGCACCGCTTACGCTCATTAAATAGGAGTAGCTTATGGAAAGAATGAGAGAACTCGTTGACCTTCTAAACAAATATGCATACGAGTATTACGTTTTAGACGAGCCGACGGTATCCGATGCTGAATACGACGCATTGTACGATGAGTTAGTAGCTCTTGAAAAGGAGCTAATCTTCGTGCTACCCGATTCTCCTACAAAGAGAGTTGGCGGCGAAACGCTAAAGAGCTTCCCAAGCTACACGCACAAAGGAAGACTTTATTCACTTGATAAGGCTAAGAGTATCGAAGAAGCAAACGCATTTTTCAATAGGCTAATAAAGGAGCTTGGCTATCTGCCTGAGCTAACCCTTGAGCATAAATTTGATGGACTTACTTTGTCGTTGACCTACGAAGACGGCAAGCTTGTTAGGGGCGCAACGAGAGGTGACGGTGAAGTCGGTGAAGACGTAACCGAGCAAATCAAAACCATTCGCACCATCCCACTAAAAATCCCGTTTAAGGGATTGATAGAAATTCAAGGCGAAGGCATAATGCGCTTTAGCGCTTTTGACGAGTATAACAAGACGGCTGACGTTCCGCTAAAGAATCCAAGGAATGCAGCAGCAGGCGCTATCCGTAACTTGAATCCCAAAGAAACGGCAAAAAGAAAGTTGGATTTCTTTGCATATAATATTGGTTACCACGAGGATATTACCTTCAATAGCCAAAAGGAAATGCGCGATTTTATAATCGAAAACGGCTTCTTGGTGGGCGAAGAATTTTCTCTCATCAACAGTCTTGACGAGCTAAAGAAGGCACTTGATGCCATCGAGTCAAAGCGTGATTCACTTGATTTCCTTATTGACGGAGCAGTTATAAAAGTGAACAAAACTGCACTCCGCTTGGACCTTGGATACACTGAAAAGTTCCCACGCTGGGCGCTTGCATATAAGTTTAAAGCTGTTGAAACAACCACCATTCTAAAGGACGTCGTATGGCAAGTTTCACGTACTTCAAAACTCAATCCGCTTGCTATTTTAGAGCCCGTTGATTTATTGGGCGTTACGGTACAAAGGGCAACCCTAAATAACTATACGGATATCCAAAGAAAGGGAGTTAAGATTGGTAGTCGCGTTCTCGTAAGACGCTCAAACGACGTTATTCCCGAGATAATGGGAGTATACGAGCACGGCGAAAATGCAGTTGATATCCTGCCACCAAGCGTATGTCCTGCTTGTGGTGCACCAACAAAGCTTGATGGCGTATTCTATTACTGCACCAATACGGTAGACTGTGCCCCACAAATTATTTCCACGCTTGATCATTTTGCATCTAAGCCTTGTATGAATATCGAAGGCTTTTCGGAAAAGACTGCCGAGCAACTTTACAACGAGCTCAAAGTCACTTCTCCCGATAGGCTATATACTTTAACCTATCTTGAGCTTGCTACCCTTGATGGTTTTAAGGATAAAAAAATTAACAATCTATTGGATAGCATCGAAAAGTCTAAGAAGACCACGCTTGCAAGATTTTTGTTTGCACTTGGTATTCCCCAAATTGGTAAAAAAGCTGCAAAGCAACTTGCCGACCATTTTGTAACTCTCGATGCAGTTATGAATGCAACGCCGTTTGAGTTGATTTTACTTGACGATTTTGGCGATATAATGGTCAACAACGTAATAAGTTATTTTGAGAATGAAAAGAATAGAGAGCTTATTTCAGCTTTACTCAAAAACGGTGTAACCATCGTGGAAGAAGAAGTTGTAACCGAAGGCGTGTTCGTTGGCTACAACGTAGTTTTTACCGGTTCGCTTTCAAAGTACAAACGTAGCGCTGCTCAACAAATGGTAATTGAAAGGGGTGGCAAGTGTGCCGATACCGTATCGAAGAACGTCAACCTTGTAGTAGTTGGCGCCGATGCAGGTAGCAAATTGGAAAAGGCCAAAAAGCTGGGTATAAGGGTAATTACCGAAGAAGAATTTTCAGAGATAATTGCCGCTAATTAGATGCAATTTCATCGTTAATAGCTCTTAGAAGCTTGTTTTTCATCGTTTCAAGTTCACTTGGAGAGGGCTTGTTTGATTCGCTCCACATAATTTCTTTTGGGAGCCACCAAACGGGTCCTTTTCCATTGTCGCCGTAGTTTAGTAAATCGCCTTTCTTGCGTGGGAAGATATGCCAATGTAAATGGATATCGCCGTTTCCTAAACATTCGTAATTTATTTTTTCGGCGTTAAAACATTTTTTTATCGCTTTAGCAACTATGCTCATTTCATAGGTAAATTTTGATAGGAATTCTTTGTCAAGCTCAAATAGTTCAGTGACGTGCTGTTTGCAAATAAAAAGGGAATAGCCGTAAAAATGTTGGTTCCAACCTAAAATAACGTATCCACTTTCCATTTCTTTAACAAACCAAGGATTTTCACCTTTTTTGATTTGTTCAATTACTTTGCACATACTACAAGCGTTTTTCATTTGTGTAGCTTCCTTTGATTTTGTGATTTTATGTTAGCATAACGTAGCAAATAATTCAACGAAATCAAAAAGATTTGGGTAAATTGTGGATAACTCTAAAAATTTAAAAATTTTTACTTTACACTTCGCGCGCATATGGTAAAATTAAACCATGGCAAGCGGAAAACTAACGGGAAAAAGCTTAAGAGAAAACGTATTGGACCTTCTCAAATCAAGGAGAAAGGAAGTTCTTGTCGGCGCAAATTTGGGTGGTGACACGGCTTCGCTTCTTGCGGAGGGTTCTTTTTGCGTGCACACCGATCCTATTACGGGTGCTACCGAAGAAATAGGCTCACTTGCAATCAAGGTTGTTCTCAACGATATTTCAGCAGGATTTGGCGAGCCGATAGCCGTACTTTTAACGCTACTTTTGCCCGAAAGTATGGATGAGAGCGACGTCAAACGCATTATGCTTGACGCTGAGCGCGAAGCCGAAAATTGGAACGTTGAAATCGTTGGCGGACACACCGAGTTTACAGATGCAGTCAATCGTCCAATAGTCAATGCAGTAGGCATTGGTAAGCGTGCTGGGAACTATAAACCCTACGCGCCAAAGGTAGGGGATAGCATTATCGTAACCAAAAACCTTGCTTTAGAAGGTAGCTTTATCCTTGCCGAGCAACACGCTAAAAAGCTAAGTTTATCTCAAGGTGAATTGGATGAGCTAAGGCACTACGCCGAGTCGACTTCCGTAATGCGCGAAGCCGAAGTAGTACGTTTAAGTGGCTTGCCCGCACTAATGCACGATATTACCGAAGGTGGCGTATTGGGGGCAGTTGCCGAGATAAGCGACATCGCAAAAATTGGTATCCAAATCGAGCTAACGTCAACTCTTGTTAGTGAGCTAACCCAAAAAATATGCGATACCCTTGGCGTAAATCCATATAGGCTTATCTCAAGTGGCAGTATGCTGATTATCACGCCAAACGGTCAAAAAATGAGTGAGTTATTAGCAACTAAAGGTATAAAAGCTACTATAATCGGCAAGGTAACCGATGATGCTGGTGCATACCTAAGCATTGCAAACGAAAAAATAAAAATCATTGCGGAGCCCGACGCGCTATATCGCAAAATTGGAGAATAGATATGTATAGTATGACAGGATACGGCAAGGGCGTTGCCGAAAAGGATGGAAGAAAAATCACCATAGAAATCAAGACGGTTAACCATCGTTTTTCCGATTTTACATTCAAGCTACCAAGAAACTTCCAATTCGTAGACGGTGTTTTGCGTTCACTTTTAAGTGAAAAAATCAAGCGTGGTCACGCCGACGTATATCTAACTTACGAAGATTCAAGGGTGGTTTCTACCATAGCTTTAAACCAACAGCTTGCCGAAAATTACAAGCAAATTGCTGCTGAAATGGAAGCACTTGGATATACTAACGATATCACAGCGGAAAGTTTACTTCGTATACCCGATATGGTAAAGACCACGGCTCTTGAAGACGACGAAGAGCTTATGAAAGAGCTCGTAGTAGAAGCAACGAGCATTGCCCTTGACAACCTACTCAAGATGCGTAAAGCCGAAGGCGAGCGCCTTGTGGAAGATATAAAGCTTAAGCTAAACGACATTGCCGTTGCAGTAGAAGAAATAGCTGAGCGCGCACCAATAGTTGCCACCGAATATCGCACCAAGCTTACCGAACGCGTAAAGGAAGCGTTGGAAGCTACCGACATTGATGAAGGCAGAATTGCTTTGGAAGTCGCAATTTTCATAGATAGAGCTAACGTGGATGAAGAAATTACTCGTTTGCGTGGTCACCTTGCTCACTATCGCGATATCCTAAATGAGGGTGGTATGGTTGGCAAAAAGCTCGACTTCCTTACCCAAGAAGCCAATCGCGAAACCAATACTATCGGCTCAAAATGCAACGATATGTATATCACCAAGAGAGTATTGTTCCTAAAGAATCAAATCGAAATGATTCGTGAACAAATTCAAAACATAGAATAAAAAAATCTTATTTAAGGAGAACATAAAAATGATCGAACCTCCCATTGACAAACTTATCAAAAAGGCACCTTGCCGTTACGCACTCGTACTTGGTATCACCAAGCGCGCAAAGGATTTGCAAGATATGGAAAGCACCGAACTTGAAGAATCCGGTATGAAAGCTGTTTCTTACGCAGCAAACGAAATCTACGAAGACAAGATTAAGATTATCGTAAACAAGTAATGAAAAAGACCATTATTTTGGGCGTTAGTGGTGGTATTGCCATATATAAGTCCTGCGAAATAGTGTCAAGATTTGTTAAGCTTGGCTACGACGTAAGGGTAATTATGACTAAAAACGCTACCGAGTTCGTAACGCCACTTACTTTTGAGACGCTATCCAACAACAAGGTAGTTACTACTACGTTTGAAAAGGATAGGGAATTTGAGGTTGAGCATATTAGCTACGCCAAACTTGCGAGCGCATTTATCATTGCGCCTGCTACGGCAAACGTAATTGCTAAACTTGCAGAGGGTATATGCGACGATATGTTGACTACCACGGTATGCGCTACCAAAGCACCCGTGTATATTTGCCCTGCAATGAACACAAATATGTATCTCAACCCCGTAACTCAAGGTAATATCCAAAAGCTAAAGGAACTTGGCTATATTTTCATTGAGCCTACCGAAGGTAGACTTGCTTGTGGCGACGTTGGAAAGGGTAAGATGGAAGAGCCTATCAATATCGTAAGCGTAGTTGATAGTGCGCTAACTCCAAAGCCCGACTATCGCGAAAAGACCATCTTGGTTACCGCCGGCGCAACTGAAGAGCCCATTGATGGAGTAAGGTTTATTACTAACCGTTCGTCCGGCAAGATGGGTATGGCGATTGCAGAAGCAGTAATCGATAGAGGTGGTAAAGTTATCGTCGTCAAAGGCAAGGCAACGGCAGTTGCTCCCAAAGGGGCCGAAGTCGTTGATGTTACTACCACACAAGCAATGCGCGATGCCGTTATGTCAAGGCTAAGCGAAGTTGATGCCGTTATTATGGCGGCGGCACCAAGCGACTACAAGGTTAAAAATTACTCTCCAAGCAAAATCAAGAGTGAAACTTTGACTTTGGAACTCGTCAAAAATCCTGACATTGCAAAAGAAGTAGGCGCAAATAAGGGCGACAAGAAGTTGGTTGTTTTTGCAGCTGAAACCGATGATTTGTTGCAAAACGCAGTCAAAAAGTTGCACGCAAAGAATGGTGACCTTATGGTTGCAAACGACGTAACTATGGAAGGCGCAGGCTTTAACGTAGATACTAACGTAGCAACGCTTATCACCAAGAGCGGTGCAATGACTTGCCTTGAAAAAATGCCAAAAACCGAGCTTGCTCATATTATACTTGATACGCTATTAGAGGTCTAATGTTTTACGAGGTAATCGTTGACATCTCAAATTCCGAAATCGACAAGGTTTTCGATTATCACGCTCCATTTTCCGTTGAAGTAGGGCACAGAGTACTCGTGCCATTTGGTAGACGGCAGGTGGAGGGCTTTGTCGTGGGTAAAAAAGAGAGTAGCGATTGTAAGTATGATATCAAAGATATCATAATGAAGCTTGACGAGTATCCCGTAATTTTGCCCGAAATGTTGGAGCTTGCACGTTTTATGGCAACTAAAAACCTTAGGATGATAGATTGTCTAAGGTTATTTATACCATCAAAACTTAGGGGCGGTAGGGTAAAGATTCTCAAAAAGAATTACCTATCCTATAACACCGAGCTTTCGCTTGAAGAGGCGCTTCAACTACTTCCTAAGTCGGCTAAAGCCCAAAGGGCAATCGCCATTAGGATGCAAAAGGACGGCATTGTCGGTGAAACCGAGCTTAACGCAGAATATTCGCCCACATCCGTAAAGGCACTCGTGGAAAGGGGTATTCTAATTAGGCTTATCCAAGAAGAAAGTCGCATTCCTGATAGCCTAAAGCGTGACGCTAAAGTGGTTACGCTAACCGACGAGCAGCAAAGCGCGGTTGATACCATAACGGATGGCGAAGCCGGAACCTATCTTATCCACGGCGTAACGGGAAGCGGCAAGACCGAAATCTATATGAACGTTATAGAAAAGGTGCTATCGGAAGGCAAGACGGCGATAATGCTTGTGCCCGAAATCTCGCTTACACCCCAAATGCACGGCTTGTTTAGAGCGCGTTTTGGCGACGAAGTATCGGTCTTGCATAGTGGACTTTCCGACGGCGAGCGCTACGACGAATGGAGAAGACTATTGCTTGGACAAGCAAGGGTAGCGTTAGGGGCAAGGAGTGCCGTATTTGCGCCACTCAAGGACCTTGGTGTTATCATAATCGACGAAGAGCACGACAACAGCTACGTGTCCGAAAGCAATCCAAGATACTTCACTTCCGAAGTTGCCGAGTTCCGTGCTAAGTATAACCAAGCGAAACTGCTTTTAGGTAGTGCGACCCCGGCACTTGATACGTATCACTTGGCGATGCAAGGTGAGTATAAACTGATAACGCTCAAAAATCGAGTTAACAAAAAGCAGATGCCCACTATCGAAACGATAGATATGCGCGACGAAATTCGTATGGGCAATATGGGAGTTTTCTCGGCACCGCTTATTTCGGCGCTTGAGCAAACCTTAAAGGACGGCAACCAAGCAATGCTGTTTTTGAATAGGCGTGGCTATGCATCGTTTAAGAGATGCAAGAGCTGTGGTTTTGTTCCAAAGTGTCCAAACTGCGACGTTAGCTTGACTTATCATCAGGAAGATAACACGCTCCGTTGTCACTATTGCGGTGCTAAGTATCGCACCATTACAAAATGCCCCAAATGCGGATATGAAGACCTTAAAGAGGGCAAAACAGGGACCGAAAAGGTCGTTGACGAAGTAAAACGTCTATTCCCGAACGCACGCGTTTTACGTATGGATAACGACACCACCAAGACTAAGGATAGTTACGTTCAAATTCTATCCGAGTTTGGTGAAGGAAAGGCAGATATCCTTGTCGGAACGCAGATGATAGCAAAGGGACACGACTTCAAAAACGTCACTTTAGTTGGCATAATTGATGCCGACCTATCCCTTTACTACTCCGATTATCGTTCGGCTGAGCGTACCTTCCAACTTATCACACAAGTGGCAGGTAGAGCAGGCCGCGAACAAAAACCGGGCCAAGTAATTATGCAAACCTATAGCCCAAGGCATTATGTTTATGGCTACGCAAAGGCTTACGATTACGAAGGCTTTTATCAAAAGGAAATCAACAGCCGTGAGTTAACCAAGTATCCACCGTTTACAAAGATAGTTAGATTGTTGGTGCTTGCCGAAGAGCTTGAAGAGGCAAGGGCAGGCGCTGATAAGTTGACTGCAAGGTTAGTCACGCTAAAGAATAAAAAGGATGGTATGCGCAATCTTCAAAAGATGAGTGCGCCCCTAAAAAGGCTAAGGAACTTTTATCGCTACCAAGTAGTTATTTGGCTTGATAGAGAAAAGGAAGAAGAACTTATGCCTTACATATATCAAATTGCAAACGAAGGTAACACCGATAAAGTTACCGTATTTACCGAAATAAACCCACAACAGATGCTATAGGAGAAATTATGGCAGTAAGAAATATTTTTCAAGAAGGCGAACCGATACTACGCAGAAAGGCAAGAGAAGTTGAGAGTTTTGATGCAAGGCTCCATCAACTATTGGATGATATGATTGAAACTTTGCACACTTCCGATGGTGTTGGTTTAGCAGCACCCCAAGTAGGAATTTGCAAGCGCGTATGTATTATTGAGCCCACCGAAGGCGATATTACCGAGATGGTAAATCCCGTTATCACTCATCGAGAAGGTAGTGTGGTTGGTTTGGAAGGATGCCTATCAGTTGATAGCTCCAAAAACGGCAAGGTAATTCGCCCAAGCAAGCTTACCGTTGAGTATTTTGATAGAAACGGTGTTAAGAAGGTTATGCACGCAGAAGATTGGACGGCACGTATTATTTGTCACGAAACCGACCATCTTGACGGCGTACTATTTATTGATAAGACTATCAAAGAGGGCAAGCGCAGATGAAAGTAATCTTTTTGGGCACAGGCGATTTTTCTCTGAGCGTACTAAAAGCTATTGATGGAAGCCACCACGAAGTTGTGGCAGTCGTAACGCAACCCGACAAAGTAAACGGACGAAATGGTAAGATTACTTTTTCGCCCGTAAAAAGCTACGCACTTGAAAAGGGATTCCCACTCTACCAATTTACTTCTATCAGTAAGGAAGGCAAGGAAGACCTTGAAAAGCTTGGCGCAGACATAATGGTTACGTCAGCATACGGACAAATTCTCAGTGACGAAATTATTTCAATTTGCCCACACGGTATAATCAACACTCACGCCTCATTACTTCCAAAGTATCGTGGATCTTCTCCCATACAAATGGCGATACTAAACGGTGACGATGAAATCGGTACTACCGTTATGAAGACGGTTAGAGCCGTTGATGCAGGTGACGTCGTATTGCAGCGCTCCATAAAGCTAAACGGCAACGAAAATCAAGAGGAGTGTTTTGATATGCTTGCAAGCCTTTCGGCTGAAGCACTCGTTGAAGCGCTTGATCTTATTGAAAGCGGAAAAGCAACCTTTACTCCCCAAGACCACGACAAGGCAACCTTCTGCAAGAAGCTAACTAAGGAAGACGGGCAAATCGATTTTGGTATGAGTGCGCTTGAAATCCACAACAAGGTTCGTGCTTTTTATGGATATCCCGGTGCATATTGCACCTGTCCATACGGCAGACTTAAGGTAATCAAGACCGAACTTACCGAAAGTGAATTTAGTGGCGAGATAGGTGAAGTAGTCGAAGCCAAAAAAGAAAGATTTGTAGTAGCTTGTGGTAATAATACCAAAATAGCATTTATTACCGTACAAGGCGAGGGCGGAAAGGTTATGAGCGTAGGAGCATATACACTTGGACGTCCTATTAAAGTTGGCACGGTGCTCAAATAATATATGGATAAAGTATTACTTAGGAAAACCTACGATTATTTAAGCAAGATAATACGCGAAGGCGCGTATATCAACGTCGTGCTATCCGACCTAAAAAATACGGAAGACAGGGCACTTATCACCAAGATAGTATACGGTGTAGTTGAAAGATACTACGAACTTAACCAAATTATTTCAGCACTATGCCCCAAGTCTCCAAAGCCTGCTATTAAAGTTATACTTATGCAGGCAATATATGCAATTAGGTATCTTGAGATACCAAATTATGCCATTGTCAATGCAAGCGTAGACCTAACGCAGGACGTTGGCAAAAAGGAACTCAAAGGTTTTGTTAACGCCGTTCTCAAAAAAGCAACCAAGGGCGAGTATATCCTTCCTACTGATGAAAAGAGTGTGTTGGAAGCAAAATACAATCTTCCGTACCCACTTATCAAAGCGATACTAAACGATTGTGGTGACAATGCTTTATCAGTTTTGAATCCGCCACGTGATACCTTTGAGCATATTAGAATTGCTCAAAGCGCAAATAAGGCCGAAGTGCTAAAAGCGCTTGGCGAAGTTAGAGAGAGTACTGAAGGCGGTTATTTCACCAAGAACAGCGAAGTGGTAAAGCACCTTTTCGATAAGGGTAGGATAACCTTCCAATCCCCTTCATCTATGTTTGCTGTTCACGCACTTGGTGACGTAAGCGGTAAGACGGTTTTGGAGCTTTGTTCCGCCCCCGGTGGCAAGGCCGTATATACGGCTGAGCTTGGAGGTTTGGTTACTGCTTGCGATATCCATTCGATAAGGGTAAAGCTAATCGAAAAATACGCAACTCGTATGGGCGTTAAACTCAAAACCCAAGTTAACGATGCAAAGGTAGAGCGCAAAGAGTGGTTGAACAAATTTGATATCGTAACGGTTGACGTGCCTTGTAGTGGCTTGGGTGTTATTGCAAAGCGTCCGGATATCGCTCTAACTTATGACTCCAAGGAGTATCAAAAGCTTGTAAGCGAGCAAAGGGCTATTTTGAAGCAAGGCGCAAAGTACGTTAAGCGTGGTGGAGTGCTACTATACTCGACTTGTACCGTACTCAAAGCTGAAAACGAAGTAGCAATAAGAGATTTTCTACTTAAGAACAGTGATTTTGAAATCGAGCCCTTTGACGGAGCAGAAAGTGGAGAAATCACCTTATATCCAAATGAAAACTATGATGGTTTCTTTGTAGCCAAGATGAGGAGAAAGTAATGAAGTGTTTGCAAGATTTTAGTTTCAAGGAACTTGAGGAGCTTGTCGTAAGTTTGGGCCAGCCCAAGTTCCGTGCTACTCAGCTTTACGATCTCGCTATGCGCCACAAGGAATACGACGAAGCAACCAATATTCCAAAAGGTTTGATTGATAGCCTAAAGGACAAATATTTTGCGACGTCACTAAAAATTATTGAAAGGCTCGTTGGTAAAGACGGTACCGAAAAATACTTATATGCTTTGAACGACGGCAACGTAGTTGAAGGCGTTTTTATGCCACACAGATACGGCAATACTCTATGCGTAAGCACCCAAGTGGGATGCCGTATGGGTTGTGCTTTTTGTGCAAGTGGACTTGGTGGGCTGATTAGAAACCTAACAGCAGGCGAAATTTTAGGCCAAGTGCTATGTGTAAATAGACTTCACGGCGGTACGCCTAAAGATAGGGCAATCACCAACGTAGTGCTTATGGGTAGCGGTGAGCCACTCGATAATTATGAAGAAGTAACCAAGTTTTTGGAGCTTTTGAGCTACGAAAAGGGCATTAATATTAGCCTAAGGAACGTTTCGCTTTCCACTTCGGGCTTGGTTCCCAAGATAAAAGAGCTTGCTGAAAGCAATCTTCCCGTTGTTTTAACCATATCTTTGCACGCCGCAACCGACGAAAAGCGTTCAGCTTTGATGCCTGTCAACAAGGCTTATCCTATTAAGGAGCTAATTGCTGCTGCAAAGTATTATTTTGAAAAGACCCATCGCAGAGTAATCTTCGAGTATGCTTTGGTTGAAGGTAAAAATAGCGATAAAAAGAGTGCTGAAGAGCTTGCTCATCTTCTCAAGGGCTTCCCTTGTCACGTAAACCTTATTAATCTTAACTACGTTAAGGAAAAGGGACTAAGGGGTATCAAAGGCAATTATATCAAGGAATTTATTGATAACCTAAATAAAATGGGCATATCTGCAACGCTAAGACACAGTATGGGCAACGATATAGACGGTGCTTGCGGACAACTTAGGGTAAAGTATCTTGCCGAGCACGACGAAGTAAGCAGGAGGGGCTATGAAGACTAAGTCACTTGATGGAAAGGTTGTCAAGATAGTTTCCAATCGCTATACGGTTAGGGCAGATGACGGCAAGGAATATCGTGCTTATGCACGTGGTAAGCTAAGGCTCCAAGGCGACATATACGTTGGTGACAACGTAAAAATCGTGTTTGAAAGGGGTGACGCCGTTATCGATATGGTAAAGCCACGCATCAATCAGCTTGTGAGACCATTCGTAGCAAACGTTGACAGCGCGCTAATCGTTGTAGCAAAAGAGCCAGAGCCCGATATGCTACTAATCGACAAGATTATTATCAACTGTTACCTTGAAGGGATAAAACCCGTATTACTATATAATAAAGCCGATTTAGCAACCGAAGAAGAAATCGAGACGTTGTTTGCGCCATACAAAGAGCATATCGATTGCGTAGTGCTTTCAGCCCTTGAAAAACGTGGTTTGGAAGAGCTCGGAAAGTATATCGAAGGCAACGTAGTATGCTTTGCAGGGCAAAGTGCCGTAGGCAAAACAAGTCTACTAAATGCAATCCTTGATCTTAATCTCAAAACCGACGGCTTGTCGGCAAAAATCAAGCGTGGTAAAAACACCACCCGTCACGTCGAGATATATCAAGCCTTTGGTGGAGACGTAATGGATACTTGCGGTTTTAGTATGCTTTCTATCGTTTCTATTAATCCCGAAGAGCTGATATACTATTATCCCGATTTTATCAAGTACCAAGACGATTGTAGGTTTAAGAGCTGCACCCATAGAGAAGAGCCCGATTGCGCCGTTAAGCAAGCGGTAGAAAGGGGCGAAATCTCGAAAGCAAGATATCAAAGATATCTTGACATATACGAAGAAATAAACGAACATAAGAGGAGACTTTATGACTAAGCATCTTGTATCCCCATCAATTTTAGCAGGTGATTTCGTCAATATGGAGCGTAGCGTACGCTCACTCAAAGAGTGGGGCGCAGACCTTGTGCATTGTGACGTTATGGACGGCGTTTACGTCAAAAATCTAACCTTTGGTATGCCTATGATAAAGGCAATCAAGGGAATTAGTGAACTACCCCTTGACGTACACCTTATGATAATCAAGCCCGAGAGATACGTTGATGAGTTTTGTAAGTGTGGTGCAAGTATCGTTACCTTCCACCCCGAAGTTAGCGACGACCCACTTGGCGCACTCAAAACTATCAAAGCAAACGGCGTTAAGGCAGGTATCGTACTAAATCCCAACGTGCCTTTTGAAGATTGGGCGCACCTTCTTCCCGAGTGTGACGTACTTCTCGTAATGAGCGTTTACGCAGGTCTTGGTGGTCAAAAGTTTATCCCCGAAACTCTTGAAACGGTCAAAAAGGCAAAGGCATACATCACGGAAAACAACCTATCCACTCTAATCGAAATTGACGGTGGAGTAGGGGAAAGTAACGCAAAAGAAGTGCGAGAAGCAGGCGTAGATATCCTTGTAGCCGGTTCAGCCGTATATAAGTCGGACAATCCTACGCGTACTATAAATATTATACGTGGATAGTAACTGATTACCATCTTCAAACATATATTATCTTAACGGAGA
>JAFTZC010000037.1 GCA_017461065.1 Clostridia bacterium
ATGATGAGAACGGTATCGTCCTCGGTGATCTCGGAGATCTTCGCCGCCCAATAGCCTGTGGCAAGAACGTCACCCACAAGCAGAGCTTGTCTGTCGGTCACGGTGTCGGGGATCTTGTTCAGCCCCTGATCCGCAAAGTGCACACGAACGTACTCTGCCTGACCGCCATCGATGCGGCAACCAAGCGCCCAACCACCGTTCTTGTCGGTGCAGTTATTGACGTAGCCCTTTTTGCAGAAAAAGCACTCACCGCAGAAAGTTTCGACATTAACAGTAACTCTGTCACCAGGCTTTACGTTCGTTACAGCCGAACCGACTTCTTCCACGATGCCGACCATCTCGTGACCGACCGTAATTCCTTCCACCGCTCTCGGCACGCTGCCGTGCTTGATGTGCAGGTCACTCGAACAGATGCTTGCAAGCGTGACCTTGACAATCGCATCCCTCTCGTGCTGTATTGTCGGCTTGGGCTTCTCAACCAAGCCAAATTTTCCTTTTGATATGTATGTGTAGGTAAGCATATTTACCTCCTGATTTTCGATACCTTATTATACCATAATTTTCGTCCTTTTTTAACCGTAATATATGAACGATTAAGGCGGCAACCGCAAATTGCGATTACCGCCTTTTACCTAGTTTGAATTTCCAGGCACAGAAACAGTTAGCGGAATATCAAATCCCCATCTTTTTATTAAAAGTGACAATTCGTATTTTGCTATAACAGAATCATTGTTTTCTACAGATTTTTCAATCTCATCTTTTGGGTTGAAAACAACGCACTCTTCCACGCTATAACCATCTATCCCCAAAATTGATTTAGTGATTATATCAAAAGCAGGGACATTCTTCTCATCTTTGTACCGTCCCCACACTGCGGCAAGCTCATTGATTCTATTACTCATTTTTATATCAATCAAAAGCTCTGCGGAGGAACGAACTTGAGCGGTTAAAACCCTCATATTCGTGTTGAATCCATCTTTCATATGACAGAGAACGAGAGTTTTGTCTCTCATAAACATTGTGTCGCATAATTCGATATTATCCAGAGGGCGCTTCTTATGAAACTTGGCGTGATTACAGGGGGTTCCTGTTAAAACATTCAAGTATTCATCTTCGCTTAAATGACTTTCCCATTTTGGCAAAGTGAAACTCGGCTTTCTTCCACGAATGAGTTTAGGCAATTCAGAATTTAACTTTTTCTCCAGTCCCTCATATACAACATACCAGTCGCCATCAACTAAAATGTAATTTTTTCGTTCGTAGTTTATGGATAACTGAATGCACTTAATCAGTTTGCTACTTGTGTCAGCATATTCTTCTCCATCTATAAATGACTCTAGCATCGTCTCTTTCAACGCAGTTACAACCTTTTGTTCAACATCGTTCTCCTCTGAGAAATACTCCTTTAATTTCTTTACATACTCGGTCAAAGGCATCTCATCATAAAGCTCCGTTGATTCATACTCCAACTCATCGTAAGAAAGCTTGTAACTGTTAGCCGACATATAGGCTGTTAAATTAGGATTACAAACAAATATGTCTAATTGCACACTATCATCTTCTGCTTTTCGATAAAGTTGCTTTATAGCTTCATCGAATAATATTTTTATCGTTTTCTTATCTTTTTGTGTTTTTCCCAACGGAGAAAGACCTAACCAATCCTCGATTGAGAAAAACGGCTCTTCTTGTAACAGTTCGGTTAGATTCTGCAACAAATCAGCAAACTCTACCAACGTCAATCGTTTTCTTAATTTAAAACTATTTTTAAACTCTGCGCCGATGGTTTTTCGCTTTGAACTCACTTCCATACCGAGGTAATCCTCGACTACATCTTTTTGTATGCTGCCAGTTAGATCCTTGAAAAGCTGTCCAAACTCGATGATCTCGCTTGCTCTCGCTTTCTTTCTATAATTAGTTTCTTGTCCCGACACTGTCCCCGAATAGCCACGCAACTTTACCGAGCTAATTGCCTCCGCGTTTTCAGGAATCAATCTAGACATAACTTGAAGACCGAACAGAGAATCCACATACGGCGAAACAACCTGCCAACCCGAACCAGAGCAAAAAACAAAAACATTGTCTTTGTTGTACGCAAAGAGTATATGAGAAAGTGTAGTGGTTTTAGATTTCTCGACTCTATTTTCCAGCAAAGCATAGATAGGACTATTCGGATGACTAATTCCTTCAAAAAAATCCAGTTTGTAGTCCGAGATAATTGAATCATTCAATGACTTCGGGTGGTATTGCAAAGAATTTTTCTTTTTATTATGCACCTTAACTATGTAACCAATTAACTTTCCTACAAAAGCGACCACGCTTTCAGACATGTCAGTTTGCGATGCCAAAAATGCTTTTTCTAACTCCTTAAATTCCTCTTTTTCTTCTTCGGTCATAGAATCGCACATTTCATTGACAACGGTTGGAATATCCAACTTATATACGTCCAACTGAGATTTATTATTTGCCATACATTCCTCCAAGGCATGATTAATAATCTATTTCATCCACTAAAAAACGTCTGAAACTATATTCGCTTCTTCTATCTACAAAGCTAGGGTTATCTTCAAGAATCTGAATGTCAATCAGATTTGGCTTATCATTTCTTCCAATAAGTTCGTCCACAGATATTGTTTTTGCCGGAATACGGAAAAGATAAAGTTTGCGATTTACCCAGTCGTTCAAAATAAGAGTCCAATCGCTCTTTAATACGGAAAAGTCGGGATTCGCCCAATAATTATATGTTGTTCTGTTTTTTGAAGAATAAGTAACATTTTTGTCAATGTACTTTCCGCGCTCGCGAAACAGCTTCATAGCCAACCCTTTACGCATTTCTCCTCTATCAATCCTAACGGTCTCGGTCTGAGTTGCTAAGGACTCGGCTTCATAGCGTTGCACTGTTGCATTACTCACACCGGACAAAAGGAACGCCACCGATCGTTCTTTCACAAGACGCTTCATGAACATTCTTACGGCACTTTCTACGTCTAAACCCAAATCTTCCAAAATAGCAGTTGCATGATCTAAGGTCTCTTCCTGAACCTCAAGTATTATCTTTTTCATAGTAAATCCTCCTAGGTTTTTATTTTACATATAAATCATAACACAAATTCAGAAGATTATCAATGCATTTCGCGAATGTTTTTAATGTTTTTTATGTTTATATAAAAACATTTTAAACTTACTTTTTCTTTGTTTACTGCGTATCATTTTTTGATCAATATAAAAGTCAAGAGCAGGAAGTACTACTCCCTGCTCTCTCGATCACTGACCTTCTAGCTTTCTTATTACTCTGCGGATTTCATACTTCCAATCGTATGTGTGTATAATCTTCGCAACAACCAAATCTTCGTCTAACAGCTCTTGTTTCGTTCTTTGACTAAGGATTTCCCAGTTTTCTTTAGGAATAATATATGTAGCATTACCGTATGCTGCCGATTCCAACACACAATGATTTTTGAAAACGTATGCGTAATATCCGCCGAATCCGTTAATGCCTTCCGCAACAAACTCAACGTCATAACGATCGAGTACATAGAGTCTGTTTACGTCGAACGTATCATGCGGTACGCCTTGTTCTTTCAGTTGGTGTGTCAAATGTACACTTGGTTTCTCACCGGGAGGAAGCAATTCCCAGTTGCACCTACGCCGTTTCTTTATAGGCGTTACATCTATTTCTTCATCAAAGACGTAACAACGTCCATATATTTCGAGAAATAAGTTTACAGCATCTACAAGATGGTTCTCTCTTATTTCCTCAGTCAAATCTGCCAAAACGAATTGCTTATTTGCAGAATTTTCGTATAACACGAATTCGATCCCCGTAGGCGGAATCATAACCTTTGGGTAACACTTCCTATAGACATCCACAGGAGAAGGAGATGCATAATCGTTACCGAAAGGTTGCACCCATATGGTGTTAATATATCGCTTTCTTTTAGGTTGAGATTTATCCGCATACTCATCGCCACAAGCGTTACGTTTTGCAACGCAACCAAAATCAGAAGACGGCAAAACAGATTCACCAACGTTGTGCAGTCCAACAAGCATTGCTTCGTCTGCATCAACCGGTATTCCGATCTGTATTTTGTTCGTGTCAAAAGATGTGGGCAATGTAAGTTGACGAATTCTCGTCTGTTCAAAATATTTATGCGGCATAAAATCTCTCCTTATTTATTATTTCATTAGTTCCGCAAACGCTATATTACACATTTCTTCGGTTACAACCTTACTCCTCTGCTCTTTTTTCAATGCAAAGCAACGAGCATAGTATTTTTTTGCCCAAGTTCCCTTGGTCTTTATCTTAGCCGACTTAGGATGTTCTTGCTCGAAAACCTTGAACTGTTCACGCCATTTTACGCTCATTAACATGATTGAATCGTATATAGCAAACAGTTCCTCATCCTCAAACACGCTTGTATCCTTATCTTTTAAATAGAGATGCAGTGCTTTTTCGAACTCGCGCCAATCATCCTCGCGAATCTTGCCGGGATAGTTTTTTATCCATTCAAAAATTCGCGGATCTTCCCTGTTTCCGACTCGGTCAAGAATATCCTGCCACTGTCTCCACGTAAGCTTTTCAACTATAGCAATATCAAATTGAGAAAGCGTATAGCACTGATGGTAAAAGCTTCGAGTTACAGCATTTGCTCCCTCATCTCTCTTGCGATCTTCCTTGGTTGCAAAGACCTTAATTTCATCCCAAAAGCGTCTCCGTTCAAAAACTGAGATATCATACTTTTCAAGCAATTCACCCAAAAAGTGGCCCAGATGATATTTATACAGCACACTTTTTCCATACACGCTTTCCAAGTCCGCTTCTATCTGCGGAATTTCTTCTTTTAAGGCTTTTAAGATTTCATCAATTGTCGCTTTTTCTTGCGAAGAAAGCAACCCGTCATATATCAAACGACCTTCTGTATCCAATGCAACTATATGACCCATTCATATCACCTCACCTTAAACTCTGAGAATATACTCTCTCGATTTTCTCGATAACCTGATCTGCTGCTTCTTGAGGATCAAGCTCAGCAAAATCTTTTCCCTGTTTTCCAAACATATCATATTTTCCTTCAGCAAGATACAAAAGCACATATTGCTTCAACATTTGCTCTCTGAGGTACTCGTGCTGAATTTCGGGATAATCCTGAACGTTAAGATAAGCAGTATGTCCTACATTTAAGAATATAGTACGTCCGTTACCAGGCGTAAACCAAGCACGTCTGAAATTGTCAGGGTCTTCTACGCTCTTGACATCGAATGCATCATTTTTGCCGTTCTTTTCATCCATATTGAGGAAGATTTTAAACTTGTACGCTGTAATCTTATCGCCTTTTTCAAACTCATCGTCGTCCTCATTTGCAATCAAACGCGCTCTCAGTTCCAAAACACCGGCAGACAAATATCTTTCATATACAGCCTTCTCGAATACAATCTCACTCAAATGCTCTGTAATCTCATCTTCAAACGGTTTTATAACTCCCGTTACAGAGGTAACATCCACAATCTTGGGACAGGTAGGATCGGTAGCATTATGAATGCTTACATTTAATCTATAATGCAAATCATGGTTTCTCTTGTTCTCTATGCGATAGCAAACTTCTCTGATAGCTTCATCAAAGTTAACCCTTCTGCTACCCTGAGTGGGAAACAAGCATTCATGAAGAGTCAGATTAACACAGTTTCGTGTGTTGTCCGGTCTATCCATATCATAAAAGAACACCAGATCTTTCGTCTTTTCCTTGCCGCTACCGACGACTTTTACCGAAAGAACAATGCGATTCTCTGCATATTGCTCCGAATTACTACGATCGATAACGTGTGTAAAATCGAGTTTTTCAACCGTGTTGGATTTTACAGTAATTCTATTGTTTGCAATTTGCGAAATTACCGCTCCGGTCTTTGGGTTAGATACATACAGTCTATATTCAAAACGCTTATCTGTAGCATAGGCGCTTTTGATCCTCACCGAGAAACGAATATTGTCACCGGTAGTTACTCTTTCCGAATTTTCCACCGGGTAAACGATATCTTGCCAACGAATATCAAAATCCGCCTTTTGAGGTCCTTTACCAAGATCTTCAAAACCGAGTTTATCAAACAGGTCCTGAATATCCTCAGCGATTTGCTGCAATTCATCCCTCAGCTTTTTATCCTCGTTTTCCTTATCTTTTATATATCCCCATTCAATGAGATTGGCCTTGAATTTCTCGTTGCAGTAATTCTTCAAATACTGATAAGTAGATCTTATCTTCTTTCCCTTACTAACGCCAAAATGGACTTTATCTTCAATCTCAGCCAGCTCGGTTTCCCATGCTTCGTCGACCTCGATATAACCCCAGAATTTTCCGTCAATTTTAGAGGGAATATCCTTGAGGTCAATATCACCGATTTTCATACCTTTTCGATAGTAGGAAATACCGCTCCAAATATTATCCCCGTTTCCAAACACATAAAGTCCGAAATGTTTGACCTTATAGCTGGTAGCATATGTTTCAGGAGACTGCAACTCAAAGACATGCGTTCCCTCTTTAATTCCTTCAGGGACACATACAGGAACACCATTAACAGATATACAGGAGTCGTCACCCATTTTTGTTATGGTCAGCCACCAAGATTCCTGAATGAAAGGAATGATTTCACCCGATGTGATAGAATCCACGAGTTCTTCTTTGGGCGATACAATAATAACACGCGTTCCAACAGTGGTTTTCGGTGGCAAACCGGTTTCTTTAAGGATATATTCTTTTGCTTCATCTCCCTCATAAGCCTTCGACATAACTTGTCCGCACTTATTGATATTGGCAACGTATATACTATCCTCTCTCAAAGAATCAAAATAATATGTATACTCTGATGAGGCCACGGCATAAACACTTTTGCCTGCACCATAAAGACCTCCACCGGTGTTATTACCTCCAGAGTTGAACATGGAAGTAAAACGAGAAAGGCGTTCCGATGCAGGAAGCACTTCATTTCGTGCCATCATAGCATTGATTTCTTCCGCAGGCGTATTTTTACCTGTTAATCCAACAGTTCCGGTATCTTCTATGATAACAAAAGTACCATATTCATTGGATACAAGAGAAATATCACATCTCCAGTCTTTGAACTTATTTGTCTTTCTTGCGCCGACGGCATTTTGAATAGCGTCCTTCTGAAAGCCATTGGGAAAACTTACACCGGCATCTGCGTACGCACCCAGAATCCAATCAACCGTATTTTTGTAATTCTGAGGAATCGGCATCAAAGTATTCATATGTACTCCTCCTTAATCTAATGAAAAGCGAGTGCCCTTTTTGCTGTCTACCTTGCTAAACTTCTTCTTTGCTTCACGAAGCTCGTTTTCAATTGCCGTAAATATCTTATCTACATCTTGCTGCGTATAATCGTATGCGCCCAAATTGGAGCAGTTACCAAGCAATTGAATCATATCAATGATCTTGTTAGTACGTGCTTCTGCCAATCTTACGAATTTATCGCGTTTTGTTTCCTGTATTTTTGCCATGAAAGACACCTCCGTTTTTATTCTGTAATTAAATTGTACCGAATAATTCGACGTTTGTCAACACTATTTTCTAAATATTTTCAACATTTTTCAAATATTTGCATTTTACAGCGTTTTGAACTCGTTTATATTTTTCAAATATTTGCAACAAAATTTCTTTTTATATAACAAAAAAATACAGCTCGTTGTGCTTTTGTAACGAGCTGTATTCTTCATATTTATTTAATATTTTGCAAAACTTTCTCAGCTATTGCCTTTGCGAGTAATGGAGGAACAGCGTTTCCTACCTGTTGATACTGTGAATCCTTTGTTCCCACGAATTCAAAGCTATCTGGGAAGGATTGTAGTCTCGCTGCTTCTCTTACGGTTATCGCTCTATGAAGTCTCGGATGAATCCACATAGACTTTCTTACATTAACTACAGTGCCACTGGGCTCGGTCTCATCCAATCTAAGATATATTGTATTCTGAGTTCTTTCGGGCTTGGAATACGTATCTTTCAAATCGGTTGAGAGGCTATGGAAATTCATTCCCTGTTTAATAGCCTTAAACCTTTCCATGGCTTTCCCTGTCGTTTTTGTCGTTATATGATTTTTAACCGTTTTACTACCGCATCGCATAAGAGTAGCGTATTCTCCGATCTCCTCATCTTTGTAAGGAACAGGAGTATATTCGGATTCATACCCAACTTCATAATCCATCAGATCTCCGAAAGCATCCCATACTGTACGCACTTTGTATTTTTCGGGTGCTTCGGGAAGCTTGACTTTTTCTCCTTTAATATGATCTCGATGAACTCCGATAACAATGTATCTCCTTCTCTCTTGTGGTATGCCGTACCACTCTGAACACACCGTTCCTCCATCTTGCACATATTCGTTACCGAGGATTGCATTTACATAATCGATTACCGAGTATGAATTAACAGTAAAGGTAAGACCATTGCCATCATATGCATATTGTCCTATCAATCCATTCGTTATAATTTCATTCATGGTTAATAGTACTTTTTGCAATGATACTATGTATTCGATGCTATTCCTTGCCGTCAACACATCTTTGTTTTCTAATGCTTCCTTGATATCTGTTAGCTTTACGACAATCTCTTTTATTGCTTCATCCGTTTTTGCTTGTGCTTCTTCAGAATATATTTGAATTCCTTTTATCAATGATGATGTATTCTTTTCCAAGTACTTTTCAAGTCTTTTATTGTTATCGAGATTTTTTTTGAGAACACTAATCAGCTGATATAATGCATCAGGAAGCAATGTGCCTTCAATGTCAATGGCGTTTGCATTATTAAAATCTATTCCAACATAATTTCTTTCGCTTATGAGTAAGCTATCTTCTCTTTTAGGAATCTTGAATCCCTGAGCAATCAAGGCGTCAATTTCCTTGTTATCTTTAGTCGATTCATAAAATCTATGTGTATCGGAACGTAACATATTTACGTTTTCCATTACGAATGCTTTGGGTTTGATTTCTTTAATAGCTCTGAAAAACTCCTTTACCAAAGCATTGTTCATACTTATCAAACTGTTCTTTTGGCGATTGGCATTCGAGAATCCCTGGCACGGAGGTCCCCCGATGACGATTTCAATACCGCCAAATCGTTCACTTAAAGCTTTGAAATCACATCCAACAACGTTTTCTATAAATTCAAATTCCGGGTTATTGTCAGATATATTTTTCGCATATGTATTTCTTGCATTTGGGTTTATTTCTGCCGCTGCAACAAGTTGGAATTTTCCAGTTTGTAAAAATCCCAAGCTTAATCCACCTGCGCCGGCAAACAGATCAATGGTTTTTAACATGTTTTTTTTCTCCTATTGCCGTCTTTTGCGTTATTTTTCTTGTTTTCATCCAGTCGTCAACTTCGCTGATTTTAAATCTCCAGCTTTTATCATCTGGTTTGTACGCAGGCAAACTTTCTTCATATACTAAACGCTTAACTGTATCTCTACTGAGGTTTAGATGCTTGCATATCACTTGCAAGGAAACCCACTTTTCCATATTATCCATTTTCACACCTCCATATATTATCATATTATCATAAAACACCCCTTTTGTCAACTATTATCGACTAAATAATACTATGAATTATGTTTTTATACTAATATATACGTTTTTATTGTTATATTTGCATTTAATAACGTTTTATTACTATTATTAACTATTATCGACTAATTTTGTTAAGGCGAATTAATTAGAATAGTTCTTCTTTTCTTTGCTTACTGCGTATCAAATTTTGAGCGTTATTTTTTATTTGCGAACCTACTTGACAATCCTTGAATTCTAAGTTACAATACAATACCTTCGGAGGAAGGAAGACGAAGCAGTTCTCTGTTCTTGGCTACCTGATCGCTTGACCACATGTTTATCATCTCTTTCTGTGAAGCTGACCACATGTTTCGGTTGCAGTGTTCTTCTCTGCTCTATCTGTTTTTACTATCCGTTCTCTTGTATTTCTTCTCTGACGGCGGAGCAATTTTCAAGCGCTTCTGCCACACGAAAACAAGACCACATGACAATCATTCGGCACTCGGATTTGACCACATATTTGACCATAAACAGAACCGGAGTACACGGAGACAAGAGTGCACGAGAGCATGAAAAAGCCGTTTTTGCGTAGCAGAAAGGGCTAGAAAAAGCAAAAACGGCTAGAAAAAGGTATATCAATCAGTTGGGGTGGTAGAGGCCGCAAGTTCAAGTCTTGTCACTCAGACCAAGAGCGCTTTCCTCTCGCATTTTCTTTGAGTTGCTCTAAAAAATCCAAAATCATAAACGAAAACCCCGCAAATCATAAGAGTGAGCTCGTTGAAATGCGGGGTTATTTGTGGTATAATTTTAGTAGCAACCAATCATATTTTTTGCTAAATGGTAAGGATTTAATATAATCTTCCATGAATTGATAATCGGGATTTCCGTCTTCGTCGATGGGAAGATAAACTTTCGTCTTTTTGATTAAATCTTTAGAACTAACCTCTGCCGTAACAGCGCTTGCGAATGTAATTGCCTGCGGATTAACAACGAATGAGATTTCCCTGCTCGCCAGCCTTCTCGTGCAACTCAGCGATACGCTCGGAACGATTGCTGCACAACGAACGCTATGCGAGGAACGGACAGAAAAAGACAATTGCCGATGAGGTTTTAATCGATTCCTCATCGGCGTTTTCTTTTTGTATAATTTCGCATAAGCTCTTGACAAATCGCAAAAAATCTATTATACTGAATGCGGTTTCACTGAAATTAAATTCAGCAAAAATCTTTAGGAGGTAACAATATGTTTGTTGGTCGTTTAGAAGAATTAGACATACTTCACCGCTTGCTCAAAAAGCCCTCAGCCAGTGCAATGATCTATGGCAAACGAAAGGTCGGCAAAACCACCCTAATTGACAAAGCTTTGGAAGCATCTGCTGACAAGAAAATATATTATGAGTGTCTGAAAGCTCCAATGCAAGAAAATGTTGACGGATTTGTTGCCATGCTTGTGCGTGAGAAGGTTCTCCCTGTACAGCTTGCTTTCAAGTCCTTTACCGATGTTTTCGCGTATATGAATACAATCGATGCTACTTTCAACGTGGTTATAGACGAGTATCCGTATTTGAAGGCATTTACTAAGCCCGAAACTGTTGACTCAATCTTTCAGTCGATCATCGATAACAATCTTAAAAACATAAGGCTCTTCATCTCCGGCTCTCATATCGGCATGATGAAGGATCTGCTTGAAGAGAAGAATGCCTTGTACGGTAGGTTTTCAAATACACTCTGCTTGAAGGAACTCGATTATGTTACCGCTGCTGAGTTTTACAAAAGCAAATCCATATATGATAGGATCGCAATGTATACAGTGTTTGGCGGTTCTCCTTATGTCAATCGCGCCTTGGATGAAACAAAGAGTTTGAAGGAAAACATCATCGCAACACTTTTGAACCCTACCAGCTATGTTTACAGTTATGCAGAGCATCTTCTGATCTCCGATTATACCAATGCAATAAATGCCGAACGCATATTCTTCGCTATTTCTAACGGCAAAAGAAAATACTCTGAAATCGAAGAACGCCTTGGCTTGAAAACGAACGGCAACCTGTCCAAGCAATTAATCGCCTTGGAGGAAATGGATATTATCTCGAAGACGTATCCGATCAACAAGCCTAACGATAAGAAAAAGGTATCTTATGAGGTTCGGGACAATCTCCTTCGTTTCTATTACGCATTCATCTACAAAAACAAGAGCGCGTTACAAATGCTTGGAGCTGAGGCTTTTTATGAGGAATACATTGAGGGGGCTATCATAACCTTCATTTCACATCGCTTTGAGGAGATTGCAAGAACGTACTTCTCTCTTTGTGTTCAAAAAGGAAGGCTTCGCGGCATATCTAACATCGGAACATTTTACTATGACAATAGCGCAACACGCTCAAACGGAGAATTTGATGTTGTGCTTGAGCGCAAGGATATCTATGATATTTACGAAGTAAAATACTATTTCGAGCCCATGCAACTTCGTGAGATTCACAAGGAAGTGGCTCAAATCAACGCTATCAAAGGCTTGAAAATCGGAAAAATCGGATTTATTGCTACTGCCGGTTACGAAGATACGCCTGACGGCTATGATTTCATTGACATAAATTCTCTATATACCATCTAAAATTTGCCGATGAGGTTTCTTCCAATTCCTCATCGGCTTTTTCTTTGATTACTGCGTATCAAATTTTGAGTACTGAATTTATCGAAAATAGTACTTGACAAAGCTGCGATTGTAAGTTACAATACAACACCTGCAGAAGGAGGATGGAGCAGTTCTCTGTTCTTGGGTGCCTGATTGTTCTGACCACATAGTTATCATCTCTTTTATGCGGCTGACCACATATGGCTGTTCGTGTGTTCTTCGCTGCTCTCTATGTGTTTCTTCTCCGTTCTTTTGAATTTCTTCTCTGCCGGCAGAGTGATTTTCGAGTGCATTTACCATCTAAAAACAAGACCACATGGCAATCATTCGGCACTCGGATTTGACCACATCTTTGACCATAAACAGAACCGGAGTACACGGAGACAAGATGTCAGGAGAGTATGAAAAAGCCGTTTTTGCGTAGCAGAAAGGGCTAGAAAAAGATATATAAATCAGTTGGGGTATTAGAGAGTTAAAGTGTATTTCATTCCTTTGTATATGCTCCAACCTTAACGCAAGTGCTTGCACTTGTATTTCGCGCCGAACGGAGTGAGGTATTTCTTGCTCTCGCAAGGCGAGAGTATTTATTGCAAAAAGCATTAGCTTTTGTATTTCGCTAATTTAACCTTAATGGAGCGATAGCGAGAATTCATGAGCACTTGTGCTCAATTCATGCAACTGTTAAGTTGCAATTAATGACCGAAGGTCAATTCATTCTCTCATAAAACGCGACAGTTTAGATGCAAGACAAGGCAAAAGAAAAACTCAAAGGGGTTGCTGTACTTGGCGTACTGCGCCCTGCAGGGGTGTTGTTACTTTGTGAAGTAGGTCGCTAAAGAATCGCGTTTGACTTAAAAACGAGCAAGTTTAGATGAAGAGCGACGCAAAAGATAAAAACCCATTGGGTTGCTGTAGTAGACCTACTGCGCCCGATGGGTTTTTGTGTTTTGCTATGCTATTCGCTAAAATCGCTCGTTTTTATTTTTTGGATTTGAAATAATTAGCATTCCTACGATAATAGGTTATTAGTAATATTAGAATAACGGCTATAACGCATACGAGCGCAATAACTATGGATACGCGCTGATTGTAGCTGAGCGACGTGGTGATGTTTTCGCTTTTGATGTATCCTACGCCGTCGTCTAAAATTACCTTGTGAAAACCGTCAACTTCCGCTTCCAATACGGCAAGGGTGGTGCCGTCGATAAAGGTTGCGATGATAGTGGAGCTACCGTTCGGCTCGGCGTAAACGTTTACGTGTCCGCCCACCCTATCGGCATACGCCCTTGCGGTGTAGATGGTTTCGGAGTGGCTCTCTCCGCTTGCAAGCGCGTGAATAGGTGCACCCGTAACGAAGGGTGCAATCAGCGTGAGCATTACTATTAAACTTAGCGCGAGTGCCAAACTTTTTTTAGTCATTCTATACTATCCAACGGATTTCGCTTGGGTTGTCGATATGGAGCTCGCCCCATTTGCCAAGACGTTTTACCCTACTGCTGCCTTCCACTACGGGAGTGCCTGCATCGTACTCGAAATCAACGACCACGTTGTTGTCGCGGTCAATGTATCCACAATGCTCACCCTTGAACACGCAAGCGTATCCTTCGGAGAAACTGAGCGCGCAGTCGTATACGATTGGCACGACTACTTCCCCTTCTCTGTTGATAAAGCCAAACTTGTCGCCAAGCTCTACGCAACAAAAGTCTTCGTGGAAAAGGAATACTTCGTCGTAGGCAGGAGCTATTACTTCCTTGCCGTCACGGGTAGCAAATCCCCACTTGCCGTTTTTGTTTATCTTGATAAACTTGTCTTGTGGGTGCACTACCGCTTCCTTTTTGGGACGGAGCTTTTCGCGTTCTTCTTTGGTGCGGGCTTCGGAAATTTCTTCCCTTACCTTTTTATCAAATTTGCCTTGTTTGGGTGACTGTTTATTATCGTTTACGCGACCATTTTGTTGGTTATGGCTCTTTTCGTTAGCTTTTTGTTGGTTGCGGTTATCGTCCTTTTTAGCGTTTTTGGGTTGTTCCTTATCCTTGCCCTTTTGGCTCAAGCCGTCCTTTTTGGATTGGCCACCTTGGGAACGGGACTTACCAAAATTTTTGCCCTTTTCTTGGCTTGAAGCCTTGCTCTCAACCTTGTCGGTGCGCTCGCTTTCATCCTTTTTGGGAGCGGCTTCGGGCATAGGCTTTAGGCGTAGTCTTTTGTTGTTGAGCGCGCTTTTGAGCTCGCCGAGATTACGCTTATCAAAGGTGGGAATGCGATAAAAATCTTTCTCACATCTTCTGACAACGTCAAAAACGGTGTTTATATTTCCTTTAAGAAGCTTTTCCTTGGTGGCATCGGTTAGCTTTAGGATATCGATGCTTTGGCCAAGCAGCGCCTTATCGTAAGGCGGTACGTAGCTCTCGTCCAAGAACGATTTCTTCTTGTTTTTATGTTTTGCGTGATAGTGGTAATTATTACCCATTATATCTCCTTGCGGATAGAATACGGCTGTCAAACGACAGCCGTATCCATATTATAGTTATAGATTAATATTTCTTTCTTGCAACGTACTTGGTGTGCAAAATTTCGTGTGCCTTGTGGCTGTTGGGCTCGCCAAGGTAGGTTTCGTAGATTTCCTTTACGACGGGGTTTTCGTGTGACTTTCTGAGTGATGCGCTCTTGTCTGCATCGTAGATAGCGCCTGCACGAAGTGCCTTGATGTCGTAGTTGTTGCGTTCGTAAGCGCTCTTGATGGGTTGACCACCGCCGTTTACGCAACCACCGGGACAGCTCATAATCTCGATGAAGTGATAGTCAGCTTCGCCCTTCTTAATCTTTTCCATAAGTTCCTTTGCGTTTGCAAGGCCTGATGCAACTGCAACTTTAACTTCCTTGCCAGCAAGGGTAACGGTTGCTTCCTTGATGCCCTTGGTGCCGCGAACTGCGGTGTAGTCGATGTTATCAAGGCTCTTGCCTTCGAGAACGTCAGCGAGAGTTCTGAGAGCAGCTTCCATAACGCCACCGGTTGCGCCGAATAGTAGACCTGCGGTTGATGCAATGCCGAGAGGTGCGTCGAATTGACCGTCTTCGAGTTCGTTGAAGATTAGGCCGTATCTCTTGATGAGCTTAGCAAGTTCGCGAGTGGTAAGGGTGATGTCGATATCGGGAACGCCTGCTGCGTTTTGATACTCTCTGCCCTTTTCGAACTTTTTAGCGGTACAAGGCATAACTGATACGACTATCATATCCTTGGGGTCGATGCCCATCTTTTCTGCGTAGTAAGTCTTGCAGATAGCGCCGAACATTTGTTGGGGTGACTTACAGCTACTGAGATTTGGAATCATTTCGGGATAGTTGTGCTCTACGAACTTAATCCAAGCGGGTGAACAGCTGGTCATCATTGGTAGAACGCCACCGTTGTTAAGACGGCTTAGGAACTCGGTACCTTCTTCCATAATGGTAAGGTCAGCGGTCATATTTACGTCGAATACGGCGTTGAAGCCCATCTTACGCATTGCGGTAACCATCTTGCCTTCTACGTTGGTGCCGATTGGGTAGCCAAATTCTTCGCCAAGACCTACGCGAACTGATGGAGCAGTTGCGATGATAACGTACTTGGACTTATCTTGGAGAGCAGCGATAACGTCGTCGATTTCTTCCTTTTCGTGGAGAGCGCCAACGGGACATACACTGATACATTGACCACAGCCTACGCAGGGAACGTCGTTAAGGTCAAAGTCGAAAGATGCGCCGATGTGGGTGTTGAAGCCACGGCTGTTAGCACCGATGATTGATAGACCTTGGTAGTTCTTACAAGCAGCAACACAGCGACGGCAAAGTACGCACTTGTTGTTGTCTCTTACGATGTAAGGAGTGCTTGCATCGAGTTCAAATTCGTTTACAGCACCGCCGAAACGCTTAGCGTCACAGCCGAGCTCTTCGCTTAGGCGTTGGAGTTCGCAGTTTTGGTTACGAACACAGCTTAGACAGTTTTTGTCGTGGTCTGAAAGAATTAGTTCAACGGTGGTTTTTCTTGCTTCGATAACCTTAGCGCTGTTGGTGATAACTTCCATACCTTCGTTTACGGGGTATACGCAAGCTGCAACGAGGCTTCTTGCGCCTTTAACTTCAACTACACAAACACGGCAAGCACCGATAGCGTTGATATCGCGAAGATAGCAAAGGGTGGGGATTTTGATGCCGGCTACTTTAGCTGCATCAAGGATAGTGGTACCTTCGGGTACGCTGACTGCTTGACCGTTAATTTTTAGATTAACCATTTTAATTTCCATTTATATATCCTCCTATCCTATTTCCTTACGATAGCCTTGAACTTACACTTGTCCATACATACGCCACACTTGATGCACTTGGATTGGTCGATGGTGTGCATTTGCTTAACGGCGCCGCTGATCGCGTTAACGGGACAGTTACGTGCGCATAGGGTACATCCCTTACAGGTATCGAGAACTTCGTATGAGAGAAGAGCTTTACATACGCCTGCAGGACACTTCTTGTCAACGATGTGAGCTACGTATTCGTCACGGAAGAAACGGAGCGTTGCAAGTACGGGGTTTGGAGCAGTTTGTCCAAGACCGCAGAGTGAGTTGTCCTTGATGTAGTAGCATAGCTTTTCCATTTCGTCAAGGTCACTGAGCTCGCCCTTACCAGAAGTAATCTTGTCGAGATACTCAAGAAGACGGGTGGTACCGATACGGCAAGGAGTACACTTACCACAGCTTTCGTCCTTGGTGAATAGTAGGAAGAACTTAGCGATGTCAACCATACAGTTGTCTTCGTCCATAACGATTAGACCGCCTGAACCCATAATTGAGCCGATAGCTGCAAGGTTTTCAAAGTCGATTGGAACGTCCATATGTTCAGCTGGGATACAGCCGCCTGAAGGACCGCCCGTTTGAGCTGCCTTGAACTTCTTACCGTTAGGAATGCCACCGCCGATATCTTCGATAACGGTACGGAGAGTGGTGCCCATTGGGATTTCTACAAGACCGGTGTTGGTAATCTTGCCGCCGAGAGCAAATACCTTGGTGCCGGGGCTCTTTTCGGTACCCATTGAACGGAACCAATCTGCACCCTTAAGGATGATTTGAGCGATGTTAGCGTAGGTTTCTACGTTGTTAAGAATGGTAGGCTTTTGGAATAGACCCTTGTTTGCTGGGAATGGGGGACGTGGACGTGGTTCGCCGCGCTTACCTTCGATAGAAGTCATAAGAGCAGTTTCTTCACCACATACGAATGCGCCTGAACCAAGACGGATGCCAAGGTCAAAGTCAAAGCCAAGACCAAGGATGTTTTTGCCGAGTAGGCCGTATTCCTTAGCTTGCTCGATAGCGATTCTCATTCTTTGAACAGCGATTGGGTACTCTGCACGAACGTAGATGTAACCTTGGTTGGAGCCGATAGCGTAAGCTGCGATAGCCATAGCTTCGATAACTGCGTGTGGGTCGCCTTCAAGGATAGAACGGTCCATAAATGCGCCGGGGTCGCCTTCGTCAGCGTTACAGCAAACGTACTTGATGCCCGTTTCATCAGGCTTAGCGTTACGAGCAAATCTCCACTTTAGACCGGTGGGGAAGCCTGCACCGCCACGACCGCGCAAACCGGAATCAAGAACGGTTTGGATAACCTCTTCGGGGGTCATTTCGGTGAGAACCTTGATGAGTGCTTGATAGCCGTCGTATGCGATATACTCGTCGATATCTTCGGGGTTGATAACACCGCAGTTACGTAGAGCGATACGGGTTTGGCTCTTGTAGAAGTTGGTTTCGCTTAGAGCCTTGACAACTTCGGGAGAATCAAGGTCTTTGTAGATAAGTCTTTCTACGATTCTACCCTTAACAAGGTGTTCTGATACGAGTTCGTCAACGTCGCTTACTTGAACTTGGCTATAGAATGAACCTTCGGGGTAGATGATAACAACGGGACCAACTGCACAAAGGCCGAAGCATCCGGTTTTAACGAGAAGAACTTCTTCGGTCATACCGTTTGCTGCAACCAACTCTTGGAATCTATCGTAGATTTCGGAGCTGTGGTTGGAGTGACATCCGGTACCGCCACAAACAAGAACAGTATTTCTATACATATTTTATCCTCCTATGCTTCGTCGCCTACAAGGTACTCGGTGCAAACTTTGCCGCCGAGAACGTGTTGGTCGAGAATTTTGATTGCTTTTTCTGCGTCAACGTGAACGTAAGTTACCTTTTCCTTACCGGGTACGAAAACTTCGACGATAGGCTCGAGCTTACACATACCGATGCAACCGGTACGAGTAACCTTAACGCCCTTGAGACCTCTATTAGCTACTTGGTCAACGAGTGCGTTGAAAACGGGTCTTGCGCCTGCTGCGATACCGCAAGTAGCCATACCTACGACAACGCGAGTTTCATTGGCGGAATCCTCGTTGTCACGGCTGATAATTTGTGCTTGCATTTTTTCTCTGATTGCTTTGATATCAGCGATGGATTTCATATTACTAAACCTCCGTTAATACTTTCAATATTTTCTTTTATCATTGATTTGAGAAAGGCGATAATTTCCGGGCTGTCAATCGGTATGCCTTGGAGTTCTTCTTTTACTTCGCGTGTGTCGAAGATGAAGCTCTCGTCCCCTACCGTGTATATCCACTTGAAGTCACACTGGGGATATAACAAGGTGGTTGCCGTTTCCGCTACGTCGCCAAGGGGCATTCTGTCTACGTCGTCTACCTTGAAGGTTACTTTAACTTCCGTACCTACTCCGAGCTTGCTCTTTATTGAAAAAGTGCCGCCGCTGGTTTCTGCCGCTTGTTTGAATAGTGGTATGCCCATACCTACTTTGCGCGTGGTGCGCGTCGTGGTAAAGGGGTCGGTTACCTTTTGGAGAAATTCTTCGCTCATTCCCTTGCCGTCGTCCGTGATCGTTATCGTCAAAAGATTGTCGCGTACTTCAATCTCGATGGTGACGAGCTTTGCGTTTGCCTTAACTGAGTTTTCGGCAATATCAAGGACGTGTAGGGCAAGTTCTCTCATACTTATTTGTACTCTGATACGATGCCGTCGAGTTGGTTGGTGGTAACCTTGCCGTAAACGTTTGCGTTAACGGTTAGAACGGGAGCCAAACCACAGCAGCCGATACATCTGGTTTCGATAAGGCTGAACTTACCATCGTCGGTACATTCGCCGGATTCGATACCGAACTTAGCCTTGAGTGCGTCTACGAGGTCGCCTGCGCCCTTAACGTAGCAAGCAGTTCCCATACATACGGAAACTTGGTATTGACCGCGGGGGCTCAAGGTAAATTGTGAGTAGAAGGTAGCTACGCCGAAAACTTCTTCGAGAGACATACCAAGTGCTTGAGCTATCTTGGTTTGAACTTCGATTGGAAGGTAGCCGTAAAGCTCTTGAGCAAACTGCAATGCAGGCATCAAACCACCGGGAACAGACTTGAGCTCGTCAAGCTTAGCGTTGAGAGCTGCTTCTTGTTCGGGAGTGCCGGCAAACGGAACTTTTGTTAACTTGATTCTTGCCATTATTTCCTCCAAAGAAAATGTATTTATTGTCTTATTTTAGTACGCGCGCATAAGAGCACGCATAGGTATTATAACATACGCGCGCGAAATTGCAAATACTTTTTACAAATTAGAAATGGGAATGTAAGGGAAATTTACTTTAATTTACCAATAAATCTATCAAAGCTTCGGGAGTGGGCTCGGATAGCTCCAAAAAATGCACGCCCTTACCTATGCTTACAAGGGTGTGAGCGTCGCTGTCGTGCAGTACGAAATAGCCCGTAGTGTCGGGCAAACCTTTGCCGTCGCAAGATACTTCAACGGCCTTATAATAAGGGGGAATACCACCGAGCATACTTAGCATACCAAAGCCGTCCCTATCTATATGGGCAGGCACGCATACGCCACCGTACCTACGCGCAAGATGATAGGCTTCGGCTTCGCTTATCTCGGCGGCGGCAAGGAGAAGGGAGTCTTCCACTTCCACCACTTCGTCGTCGGAGTTTACGACAAGCTGACGGCCAAATACGTCTTCGCGGTTTTTTAGCTCGGTAAAATTGATTTTTTTATGGAATGCACTCAGCCTATCAAAATCGGGGAATAGGCAAAGGAGGTGAATATCTTCGTTGGTTTGCAGCTCGAACGCAGGCACTACCGTCACGCCCAAAACTTCGCCCACTTCCATAGCGGCTTCGACGTTTTTGATGGCGTTGTGGTCGGCTATCGCCACGATATCAATGCCCATAGCGCTTGCAGTCGCGACGATATTGACGGGTGTCATATCGTCGTCGCCACAGGGGGATAAAGTGCTATGAATATGTAAATCGTAGCGATACTTTGCCATTATAGTCCACTCTTTTTGACTGCTTCAAACACGGGGTACGGGGTTACGATTAGGTCCAAGCCCACTTGCGCTACCTTTTTGGCAAGTAGCTCGTCGGGCTCTACGCCGTCGCAAATTATGATTACACCCACTTCGGTAAGCGACGCCACCGCCGCCACGTTTTGGTTGTTCATTATGGTAAACCAACCCGAATTTTCGGGAGCCTTGCCCATAACTACGGATAGGAAATCACCGCAGTATCCGCCTTCGATTTCCTTGTTAGCATCTGTTACGTTTATTACCTTGGCGTCAAGGTTAGTGATAATTTCAGTCAGTTTCATCTTTAATTTTGGGGCATTTTTCTATTATGGTGTCGCCGTTTACCACGTCTTCTGCAAAGGCTCTGCAACTCGGTGCGCCACATTGTCCGCAGTCGAGATGGGGTAGCTTTGCATATAGGTCTTCTATCTCGCGCATCTTCTTTAGGGCTGTAGCAAAGTCGGCGTCCAACCTAAAGATATCTTCCACTTCGGGCTCGTGGTCCCAATGGAAAAATTCTTCGTCGAACTCGCTTGCGTCAAGCGCGTTCTTGCTGGGCTCCAATATGTGCCTAAAGGTGCGTAGCCTTGCACGTGCGGCAAAGGGATTTTCCACGTTGAGTACACCGCCTACGCATCCCGACGGACAAGCGCCAAGCTCTATAAAATCAATATAGTTCAACGAGTCGTTCTCCATCTCGCGTAAAACGTTTATAACGTTTTCCATACCGTCTGCGGCAAGATATTTTTCGTTCTCTATGCCGTAGCACTCACCACCGCAAGCCGCCCATCTTAGGCCCAATACGCCCGTCTTGGAAAGGGGCTTGACGTCCTTTATCTTGGGTAGTACGGGCAGTAGCTTGAAGTATAACTCGCTGATGGAAAGTACTCCGTCGGCAACGCCGCTACCTGCGGTAACGGGATTTTTGAGCGCGAATACCTTTGCAGGACAGGGAGAGATGAAGAATACGCCTATATCTTCAGCCGGTATCCCCTTTTGTAGCGCCTTTTCACGGGCAAGCTTTAGGGCAACTTCCGCCGGAGCCACAAGGTCTACCACGTGGTCCGTTAGGCCCTTATAGCGCATATAAATGAGCTCTACGACCGCAGGACAAGCGCTGGAGATGATGGGCTTTTTGAGCTTGCCTTGCTCCATAAGCTCCCTTGTCTTTTGGCTAATAAGCTCGGCGCCTACCGCTACTTCGTAAACGTCGTCAAAGCCGATTTCGAGTAGTCCGTTCAAAATCAAGTCCACCGACTTAAGGTTGTTGAACTGCCCGAACAACGACGGCGCAGGCACCGCTACGCGATATTTGTAATCGAATATCTTGTCAAAGGAGTCGTATACCGGCAGCTTTGCTTGGTGGGGGCAAATTCTTACGCACTCACCACAACCGATACACCTTTCGTAAAGCACCTTTGCTTTGCCACCGCGCACTCTTATCGCTTCGGTGGGGCATCGCTTCATACAAGATATACAGCCCTTGCATTTATCACGGTCAAGCATAACCGTATGGACACTTTTCTTATCCATAAGCTATCTCCTATTTACTAAAAGAAGTTTACTACCATCGTAACGGTAGTTCCTTTGCCTACCTCACTTTCAAGATTAAATTCATCGGTATATTTTTTCATATTGGGTAGACCCATTCCTGCACCGAATCCAAGGTCGCGAATGTTGTCGGTTGCAGTAGAATAACCTTCGGTTAAAGCAAGCTCGATGTTCGGTATACCCGGGCCTTCGTCCTTGAGTACGATGACTATCTTTTCGCGATAGATATCAACTATGGCTCGTCCACCGCCTGCGTGGATAACCATATTGATTTCGCCCTCGTACATTGCGATTGCAACCTTTCGTATAAACTGTGGCGCGATACCGAGCATCTTTAGAGTCTTTTTGACTTCGTCAGAGGCTCCGCCGGCCGATACGAAATTGTTGCCCGACACTTCAAATTCTAAGTGTAGAGCGTCGCTCATTATACCGTTTCTTGGTCGCCGGCGATAAGGCCGTTTTTATAAAGAACTCCGCAGGCTGAGTACATACGATAATCACTCGATATGATTGCGATACCCTTTTGCTTAGCAATCATAATCATATCTTGGGTGGGAACCTTGCCACGCACGAGCACGATACATTTGATATCCATCATATCGGCAGTACGCACTACTTGTGGGTTGCATAGTCCGGAAATGAGCAAGGCTTGGTCCTTTACGAAAGCAAGCACGTCGCTCATCATATCGGACGCGCAGGCAGACATAAGCTCCATATCGCCCTGGTCTTCACCGCAGTAAACTTTTGCGTTTAGAAGTTCGATGATGTCTTTTAGTTTCATATATTAACCTCACTTGAGAGTTGGATTTTAATTTAATGCGAAAGCATAGCTTACGCAAATGTTGAATGATGAATGTTGAATGATGAGTGACCTCATTCCGCTTACGCTTCACTCACAAGGATTTTTAAATTATGTCCTTGTTTGCGTAGCAAAGCCCATTCCTCACTCCTCATTCCTCACTCCTAACTTTTCCAAAATAGTAAACTATTTTGGAAAAACGCGTCCCATAGTCCGCTTATGCTCGCACCTTCTCTCGGCACTGTCCACCTTTTCCTTGACTTCTTTGGTGGCAACTCCCGTGAGTAGATAGGTGTCGAGTTCCTTGTAGGTTATGCCCATATCTTGCTCGTCGGTTTGCCCTTCAAACAAGCCGGCTGAAGGAGCCTTTTCCATAATGCACTTGGGGCAGTCGAGATAGTAGAGCATCTCGATTACTTCGGTTGCGGTCAAATCCCCTATTGGATTAAAGTCGCAAGCGCCGTCACCCCACTTGGTAAAGTAGCCCATAGTCTTTTCGCTACGGTTGCCCGTGCCTGCTACCAAATAACCCTTGCGCTGAGCGTAATTGTATAAGGTTATCATACGTAGTCTTGGGTTTACGTTGGCGTATGCCATAGGCGTTTGCGATTCGTCAAGGGGGATGAGTATTTCTTCAAGCGCTTCCTTTGCCTTGGTTAGGTCGGCTTCAAGCACCTTGATATCGTACTCGTTACATATCAGCAAGCCGTGGTCACGGTCTTCGCCGTAGTTCCTTTTGGACTGACAGGGCATTATGATTCCCGTTACGTTTGGCGTTGCCATACGGCATAGAATACCAACGAGTACGGAGTCTTTTCCGCCACTCATACCAAGTACGACGCCCTTTGCGCCCGACTCGGCAAGAAGGTCTTTTATCCACTTTACGCGTGCCATTACGTTTGATTTGTAATCCATTGAGTCGCTCCTTAGATGTTTTTTATTTGGAAATCTATGGGGGTTTTGCCCATTTCTTTTAGTAATGCGTTGGTTTTTGAAAAGTGTCTGCACCCCAAAAAGCCGTGATGCGCCGATAAGGGTGACGGATGTACCGACTCAAGCACAATGTGCTTGGGGTTGGTAATAAGCGCCTTTTTAGCGCGAGCAGGCGCGCCCCACAAAAGGAATATGACGGGGTCTTGCCTATCGTTTAGCGCCTTTATGACGGAGTCGGTGACGAACTCCCAACCCTTGCCCTTGTGGGATAGTGGGCTGTTCCTTCTAACGGTGAGTATTGCGTTGAGTAGCAGTACCCCCTGCTCCGCCCAACTTACCAAGTAGCCGTTGTTGGGTATATAGGTGCCAAGGTCGGCGTTGAGCTCTTTGTAGATATTTAAAAGTGACGGTGGGATTTTTACGCCGGGCTTAACCGAAAAACACATACCGTGGGCTTCGCCGGGATTGTGATAAGGGTCTTGACCCAAAATTACGACTTTTACGTCCTTATAGGGGGTAGCCTTGAGCGCGTTGAAGATATCGTGCATATCGGGATAGACGTCACGATTACGATACTCGTCAATTAAAAATTTTCTTAGAGAGAGATAGGTTTCGGACTCAAAGACCGATTTAAGAACGCTATCCCAATCGTTTCCTAAGTATACCATATTTCTATTTTACTATACTTTATACGCGCGTGTCAATACTGAAAAACGCGACATTTTAGCGCAATACTTCGTTAAACTCAAGCTCCGTCGGGGCGCAGTACAAGGAGTACGGCAACCCCTTGGAGCTTTTCCTTTGCCTTGTCTTGCATCTAAACTGTCGCGTTTTTGAAGTTTTATATTTTTGCGTCGGATTTCATCCAAACTATCGCGTTTTTAGGGAATGAAGAATTAGGAGTGATGAGTTAGGAATGATAATTTCCTTGTGAGTGTAGCGCAAGCGAAATGAAGCCCACTCCTCATTCCTCATTCACCATTCCTCATTCGCGAAAGCAACTTCATTGCGTTATCAACTTCACTTGAGCTTAGCTCAAACTTCACTGCGAAGCTACTTCACTTTTTCGTTAGAAAAAACTTCACTTGTGAGATTATTTTATAATCTCACAAATATATCTCGCTCCCATCAACATTACTTCTTCGACAAAGTCGTTTATTACGCGGTAATAAATTATCTTGCCGTTACGCCTTGTCGAGACCATTCCCGCATCGCGGAGAAGCTTTAGCTGGTGGCTTACGGTGGTTTGGTTAAGCTCCAAAATGGCGGCAATATCGCTGACGCACAGCTCGTCGACACAAAGCGCGGTCAAAATTTTTAGGCGCGTAACGTCGCTGAATACCGAAAAAAACTCCCCTATACTCGCAAGGTCGGCGTTTGAGGGCAGATAGTGCTCGATAGTTTCGAGCGTATCTTGGCAAGCAAGCAAATCGTCCATATTTACCCCTATAAAATCAGATTGCCTAAATTATAAATATGTAACAATTGCAAATGTCAGCGCATATTGTAAAGTAAGCACTTAAATTGTCGGAGGTAAATATGTTCGAAAATAGTACCCTTGCCCTATTACTAATAGTTCTTTGTTGCGGCGGCTGTGGAGATAACGGTTTTTGCTCGGGCAACAACCAATGCTTGGCGCTGCTACTGATAGTACTGTGCTGTGGTTGCGGAAACAACGCCACTTTCACAAGCGTTAGCGATTAGTTCAAACGCTAAATTCTTATCTTGTCAAGGTCGAGATTGTCAATATCTATAAATGCACTTTGAATTTCTTGCTTGGTATAAGATTGCTTCATAAGCTTAGGCTTTTCGGAACTTTCTTTTTTAAAGTCCCTGTACTCACCCATTATAAGCCTATTGAATTGCTTATGTAGCGCATTGAGCGTTAGTATCGTTTGCTGAGCAAAGGAAGAACGCTTCATTTCTTCAAACGCCAACTCATAGTCTTTTAAAGAGTGAGTGGGTTCGCAATCAATTTTAAGGTCGGTTAGACCTTCGAGAGCTTCGACAGTGGCGACTTGAGCGCTGCTGTCAAGCTCGTTATCACTTAACTTACTCTCACTTGAGTTAACTTCACTTGACTTAACTTCACTTAACTTAACTTGGTCAGACAAATCGAGTTGATTTTGTACTTCTTTTTGTCCCGTTTTTGTCCTGCTTGAAAGACTTTCATACGAGAGATTTTTAGCGTTTTTATCGCAAAGAACATATATTTTTTGCTTATTTAAGCAAACTTTTGACTTTTCTTCTTGATAAATTGTTTCGCGAATTCTGTTCTTTTTGACCTTGTTGTGAATGCACCAATGACACACTACCGATACACCGCTTGACTCAAAAATTATCAAGAATTTGTTGTCTACAAGTTCTTTGATTACACTTTTTCTAAGCCCTAAAAGCCTTGTCGTGCGAGCCACACTGCTAACAAATCCTTCGTCATCCGCTTCGATACAAAGCTGAACGTACAAGCTCTGCGCCCCCAAAGTCATACTCAAAAAGTTTTCACTTCTCATTATCGATTCCGATAACATTCTACATCTTGCCATATTTCCATTACTCCTTATCATACTTTTTTAACTCATTGTTTACGAACATTTGTTCGTGTTTTATGATACGAAAATGAATTAAAAAGTCCTTATGGATTTTGGAAAAAAATGGAAAATTGATAGAATGAAGAATTAGGAGTGAGGAATGACGAGTGGGCTTTGCTACGCAAACAAGGATAAGTGATTGCTCAGCGTTTAGATAATGCGAAATGCGAAGTGCGAAATGCGAAATGGACTTCATTGCGCTGGCGCTCCACTCACAAGGAAGTATTTGGAATGAAAAGTGTTGACTTCGTCACGATAAGTGTTAGTTTACCGGCAAACGAAAAGGATTTATAAATTATATCCTTGTTTGCGTAGTAAAACGAAGCAAAGCTAATTTCGCATTTCGCACTTCGCATTTCGCATTTACGATATTAGGACGCTAAAAAATCGCGTTTTATTTTAGGTTTTTGGTGATGCGCTCCACGTACGGCACCGCCCAGCGGTATCCCCAAAGAAGAAGCGCGTCGTAAATGAAGAATACGCAAACGAAAATTAGGTTTAGGATAAAATATAGGAGTGCTTTATTATCCATAGATATATTGAGCGCTTCGAAG
>JAFTZC010000038.1 GCA_017461065.1 Clostridia bacterium
CTCTTTCCGATAGCCTAAACTGCACGGTTCCGAGTGTTAAAGGGCTAATCACTTTAGACTATAAAAAGGTTGGCGAACACTCCACTATAAACCTTGTTTTGCCGGAAGAAACGCGCGCAGTCGTATACGTTCCTACCGGAGCAAAGGTCAACGTTAATGACGAGCTATATTATCAAAACGGTGGATACGCTTGCGGTGTAGGCAGCGTGGAAATAGTGGAAAGGTAAAACAAGCATATCAGTTTCCCTCTTGCGCGCACGTGTAAGGTGTGATAAAATATTAGCAAGATGCTTATTCGAAAAAATAAAAGGAGAAAACGCAAATGGCACAAAATATAAAGCTAAAGGTAGACAACCTAAAAGAGATAAGAAAGATGGACCCACGCCTTGTTTCTTATAACGTAGAAATGACCGAAGTTACCGGTGGCACCTTCTGGAAAGAGTACACTCCCGAAGAAATTGCAGGAAACGGCAAGTTCCCGATGATAGGAATTTCAAGCTCTGATTCGCTTATGCAGGTATATCCACCTATAGATTTATATAATCCAAGGCTTAGGAAGTTTGCAAAAGAGATAGGTCCTACGTGGGTTCGCGTTAGCGGTACGTGGGCAACTAAGACCTATTACGATTTGGACGGCAAGGCAGGTGGCGTTGCTCCCGAAGGCTTCCAAAACCTTTTGACCAAAGAGCAATGGATAGGAGTCCTTGACTTTGTTAAGGAGATGGGCGCAAAGCTACTCGTATCAGTATCAAACTGCGCTGGAATCCACTCGGCAGAAGAACCTTGGAACCCCAGCCAAGCAAAGCTACTTTTTGATTTTAGCCGTGACTACGGTGTGCCAATTGATGCGGCAGAATTTATGAACGAGCCCAATTTGCTTTCGGGCTCAGGCGCTCCCGAAGGTTATACCGTTGAGCATTATCTCAGGGACCAAGATATCTTTAACAAATGGCTACACGACAACTATCCCGAGTGTATGGCAGTAGGTCCTTGCTCGGTTGGCGGTGGCATAATGGGTAAGCTCAACGTAGAAAAATTCCCACTCAAGCAGCTAATGAAGAAGATGGGCACCGAAGCCTTTATCAAGGGCGCAAAGGAGCCTATGGAAGTCTTTAGTTATCACTACTATAACGGCGTATCCGAGCGTATTGCTGCAGGAATAAGCCTTGTTCACTGGAAAAAGCACCTAATTACTTCCGAAAAGTATCTTGACGCTGCTCCATATTGTGCAAAGGCAGCAGCCAAGGTTAGAGATAAGTATATGCCCGGCGCACAAATGTGGGTAACAGAGTCGGGTGATGCCGGCGGTGGCGGAAACACTTGGGCATCCACTTACGTTGACGTGCTTCGTACGTTAAACGAACTTGGCACTTTCAGTACGATTACCGATGGTATAGTATTCCACAACACCCTTGCTTCTTCCGATTACGGTTGGCTTCGCCACGGCACCTTTGACCCACGCCCCGATTACTTTGCAATTCTACTTTGGAACAGGCTTATGGGCCAAACCGTTTACGACTCCACCGAGCCAATCAGAGAGGGCGCACACGTGTTCTGCCACTCACGCAAGGATGGAAAGGACGGCTACGCATACCTAATTATCAACAACTCCACGACCGAGTCCACGACGGTAGAGCTCCCACGCGAAGCAGTATGCTATACGCTTAGCGGCAACGGCAACCTACGTAGCACTACGGCACTTCTAAACGGAAAGGAACTCGTTATGGGCGAAAACGACGAACTTCCTTCACTTGAAGGCGTTACCGTATCAGGCAAAATCGAACTAGCTCCGGGAACTTGTACCTTCTTGGTCGTTTAGATTACGTCAAACGAAATATACTTGCTAAAAGGACTCCTTTAAAGGAGTTCTTTTTATAAAATCCGTTATTTTTCACTATTGCGCGCGTGCGTATAATGTGATAAAATACTATATATGGCGCTTAGAGATAGACTTGTTAAAATTTATACGTCAGGGAGAGAAAAAGGCTCTAACCGCGGCGTACACTATGACGGCGTTACCGTCGAAAGAAACATTAGGTATGGAGAAAGAAAGCTTCAGACCTTTTCGCTATACAGAAAATCGGAAAGGGTACTTCCTATAATAATCAACTTCCACGGCGGTGGCGTTGCAGGCAGAAATAAGAATATCCGTCGCGGCTTTTGCGTTTGGCTTGCATCAAACCTTGACGCTGCCGTTTTGAACGTAGAGTATCGCGGCGAAGCCAACCTTGGCGCAAAAGAGTGCTTAAAGGAAGGGGAAAAGCTGCTTGCTTACCTAAAGGAAAGCCACAAGAGTTTGGCGCTTGACGTAGATAAAGTTCTGTTCGTGGGCGACGGCGTAGGCGCCTATATATCAAGTAGCCTTGCTGCAGTCGCACCAAGCTATGATATAAGAGTGCTGGGCGTAGTTGGTTTTAGCGGATTATACGACGTAATCAAACACGCAAAGGAAAATCAATACTATTCCACCCAATATCACTTCCTTAAAAAGTTTTTCAAGGTGGATTTAAAGAGAGCCGCCGATAGGTCGGTGTCAACTATGCTTGGCAATATGAGCGTTACTCATCTTGTCGACGAAGATTATCCGCCTTGCTTTATCGCGTATAGTATACACGACGAATTTTTGCCCGAGCAGGGGGAGGCTATGGCCAAAGCACTTATGCAAAACCGCGTTTACTGCTGGCAATTTAGGGTGGTACACGAGAACTGCTATTACAACTTCCACTTAGACAAAAAGAGTAGGGCAAGCAATGCGGTAATGGAGTATTTATATAGCTTTATACGTGAAGCCCTAAGCGGTGGGGTATATAGAAACGAATATAGGGAGATTTAATATGGAAACGAGATTAGACGCTCATTTGGTTGCTAAAACGAACGGCAAAGCGAACGCTGAACAAGAGTATATTACCGGCAACATTCGTATAACCGTTATTGCCCCCGAACTAATAAGAGTGGAGTTTGACCCACGCTCGAGCTTCGTTGACGATGCTACTCAGTCCGTTTGGTATCGTGATTTAGGCACGTGTAATTACGCTCTAAAATTCCACGACAAGCACGTTGAAGTACAAACCGACGTCGCATCCTATTTTATCAATCGCAAAAAGCAAAGGATTGACTTCGTTGATATCGGTGGCGAAAGGGTAAAGGCAAACAACAAGGACAACTTGAAGGGCACCTACCGCACTCTTGATATGACACGTGGCTCCGCACCTTTGGGGCTTGGCGTAATAGGCAAAAAGGGTGTTGCAGTCATTGAAGACAACTCGCTTATTTTAGGTAAGGACGGCGAATGTAAACCACGCCACCAAGAAAAGGACATGTACTGCTTTGCATCCAAAGACCCACAAAGGGTATTGGATTTGTTCTACAAGATTACGGGCGCTCCGCCTATGGTTCCAAGATATGCACTTGGTAACTGGTGGTCGCGCTATCGTGCTTATACCCAAAGTGAATACCTTGAGCTAATGGACAAGTTTATCGAAAAGGAAATTCCCTTTACGGTTGCAACGATCGATATGGATTGGCACTGGGTAGACGTCGCAGAGCGTTTTGGATACAAGAGCTTTAAGGATAGTTATATTTGTATGCGCGGTTGGACGGGATATAGCTGGAACACCGAGCTTTTCCCCGACTACAAAGCATTCTTAAAGGAACTCAAAGAAAAGAACTTGCGCGTTACCGTCAACCTACACCCGGCAAGCGGCGTTAGAAGTTTTGAAGACCAATATGAAGAAATGTGCAAGGCAATGGACGTGCCTGCAAACGGCGAGCCGGTTAGATTTGACTGCACCGACCCCAAATTCCTAAACGCATACTTCAAGGTGTTACATAAGCCTTATGAAAAAGACGGCGTAGACTTCTGGTGGATTGATTGGCAACAAGGCACTTGGTCCAAGCTCCCCGGCTTAGACCCCCTTTGGGCGTGTAACCACTATCACACCTTAGATAATGGTGCAAACGGCAAGAGACCACTTATTCTTTCAAGATACGCAGGCGTGGGCTCACATCGTTATCCGCTTGGATTTAGCGGTGACGCTTGCATCGTTTGGAAATCCTTAGATTTCCAACCTTACTTTACCTATAACGCTTCGAATATAGGCTACACCCATTGGTCGCACGATATAGGCGGACACCATATGGGCAACGCAGAAAACGACGAGCTATATCTCCGCTGGGTACAATTTGGCGTATTCACCCCCATTATGAGATTGCATAGCAACAATAAGGTTATGAGCAAGGAGCCTTGGAACCACGTAACCGTGGAAGAAGAAGCAACCCAAGCCCTTCGTTATCGTCACGCGCTTATACCATATATCTATACTGCGTATTACAACAACTACAAGCACTCAGTGCCCATTTGCAAACCCCTTTATTACGACTACGTAGGTGTAGAAGATGCGTATAAGGCCAAAAATCAATATATGTTTGGCGATAGCCTTATGGTATGCCCCATCACTTCCAAGTGGGATAAGGACGGCATAAGCAAGCGCACTATATGGCTTCCCGAAGGAATTTGGACGGATATATTCACCGGCGAAGTGCTCGGCGGCGGATATCACGAAGTATCAAGGGACAAAAAGTCCATACCCGTATACGCAAAAGCAGGCGCAATTATCCCCTTTGCCGAAACGGAAGGCAACTTTAGCGGCAACCCTGAAAGTATGGTACTTAGCGTATACAACGTAGGGGACGGCGAATATACCCTATACGAAGACGATGGCGAAACCACCGATTACGCTCAAGGTAAGGGCGTTTTCACCAAAATGGAACTCAAGGGCAATCTGTTTACCATCAATCCTGCAGAAGGCGACTTAAGCTTGGTACCCAAAGAGCGTACTTATACCGTATGCTTCGAGTATGACGTAGACCAAGTTGAAGTGTTGCTCAACGGCGAAAAGGCAGAGGCACAAATTGCCGAAAACACCGTTATAATAAGTGGAGTAAAACCAACCGACAAGGTAGAAATAAGGATTAACCCATAATGTTACCCCCCAAGCTTTCCCTAAGCCGATTAGGGAAAGTCTACCAAAATCTTAATAGGGCGCTTGAGCGTAAAGAGTCAAGCGCAGTATTTTATGCATCGCAAAATGCAAGATACCACCTCGCTTCCCAAGCGGGGCACTTCTTCGTGTACGTAACGCCCGATAGAATGTCGGCACGCCAAGCCGTCGAAGTACTTAGCGACTACTCGGACGGCAAGATTTTACTCGTGCCCGAGCGCGATGATTTGCTGATAAACACCACCCAAAACGCATCTCCAAGCATTGCCGACCGCACGCTTGCTCTTGCCGAAATGCTATACGGCAAAGCCAAAGGAGTGGTCGTATCCGTTGAAGGATTGATGCAGTATTTCCCATCTCCCGAAGTCTTTGACAGTAGCATAATCTATCTAAAGAAAGGGGCGGAAATAAGCATAGACGCCCTTGTAGATAAGCTTACTTTAGGTGGATACGTATGCACTTCACAAGTGCTTGCAAGCGGCGAGTTTAGTAGGCGCGGTGACGTTTTCGACGTATGGGTAGCAGGCTCCGAGCTCCCCACAAGGCTGGAGTTTTTTGGCGACGAAATAGAGTCGATGCGTACTTTTGCGCCCGACACGATGCTTTCGGTCAGAGAAGTTGACGAAATTATCATTGCGCCAAAATCCGACATTTTAGTATCTCCAAAACTTGCAGAAGAAGTATCCAAAAAGCTAATATCGTTACGCAAGAAGTCGCGCAAAAGAACTTCGGAAATCATTGACTCGGTGCTATCTCGCCTTGAGAGCAATCCGTCGGACCCGTCCCTTACTTGGATTATTCCATTTATCAAAAATTCACTTGGCTCGTTGCTCGATTATCTCCCTGACGATGCTATCGTCGTACTCGACGAACCCAAAACCATCGACGACAAAATCAAGCTTCAACGCAACGCCCATCTTACCCGCGTAAAGTCTTTCGTGGAAGCGGATGAAGCAACCGACAAGCACGCCGAGTCCATTATTCAAAGGGATGAGCTTATATCCAAGCTAAACGCAAGGACCATACTTGCATTCCAACAAATCACTTCGGCAAATCCCATCTTTGAGCCGCAAGCTATATTTAACGTTAAGTCACTTGCGCTCCCCAAATACAGCACCAACTATCAAGCGCTTGCCAACGACGTGCGCGTTGCAACGATAGGCGGCACGCAGGTGATAATTTACTGTGGAAGCGAAGGTACTTGCAAGACGATGCAAGAGTTTTTCCGCGACAACGAAATTGCCGTTCATATAACGACTGACACCGAAGACGACTACCCCGTACTTCTTGTTCCCGAAAGGATATCAAGGGGCTTTACTTGTCCAAGCGCTAAGCTAACCTTGATAGGCACGGACGACGTAGTTAAAAAGTCGGAAGTAAGGCGTAAGTCGGCTTCTCGCAAACGTCAAGCTTTCGTTATGCCCGAGAAGGGCGATTACGTCGTACACGAAAAGCACGGCATAGGCTTATCCGAAGGCTTGGTTACGCTCACTACTTCTATGGGCGTCAAGGATTATTTTTGTATACTCTATCGCGGTGGCGACAAGCTCTATCTTCCCGTTGACAAGATGGACGAAGTGGACAAGTACACCGGTGGCGGCACCCCTGCTTTACACAAGATAGGCGGCAAGGAATTCGATAGGGTAAAGCAAAGGGTAAAGGCATCGGTTAGGGAAATGGCCTTTGACCTTGTGCAGTTATACGAAAAGAGACTGCGCACCAAGGGATATCGTTATTCTCCCGACACGCCTTGGCAACAGGAACTCGAAGACAGCTTCCCCTACGAAGAAACCGACGACCAACTCATAGCCATAAGCGAAATCAAGGAAGACATGGAAAGGGGCAAGATTATGGATAGGCTTCTTTGCGGTGACGTAGGCTTTGGTAAGACCGAAGTCGCCATTCGCGCTATCTTCAAAACTATCATCGAAGGCAAGCAAGCGGTATTTTTATCCCCTACGACGATACTATGTCAACAGCACTACAACACCCTTATCGAGCGCTTCAAACCGTTTGGTATAAAAATCGATATGCTGTCGCGTTTTGTATCCCAAAGTGAGATTAAGAGCGCGCTAAAACGCATAGAAAGTGGCGAAACGAGTGTCGTGGTTGCCACGCACAGAATACTTGCAAAAGACGTAACTTTCCACGACCTTGGACTGCTCGTTTTGGACGAAGAGCAGCGCTTTGGCGTAGAGCATAAAGAGAAAATCAAGGTGCTAAAAAACGACGTCAACGTACTATCTCTATCAGCTACTCCCATACCAAGGACTCTCCATATGGCGATGAGCGGTATAAGGGATATCAGCACTTTGGAAACGCCTCCTAAGAACAGGCTACCCGTTGAAACTTACGTCGTCGAGTGCTCGGATGCGCTCATCAAAGATGCTTGCGTAAGGGAAATTTCTCGTGGCGGACAGGTGTTTATCCTGTACAACAGGGTGCAAACCATCGAGCGCTTTCACGCCGATATCCAAGACCTTCTTGGTGGTGATATTAGGGTTAGCTACGTCCACGGACAAATGGAAGAAGGGATGCTTGCACGTAGGCTCAAAGAGTTTTACGACAAGGAAGCCGACGTGCTTATTGCAACCACCATAATCGAAAACGGCATTGATATTCCCGACGCCAATACGCTTATCGTCATCGATTCAGATAGGCTTGGTCTTGCCGAGCTTTATCAAATTCGTGGTAGAGTAGGCCGCTCCAACACTTTGGCGTACGCATATTTCACGGTAAGGGAAGGCAAGGTGCTAACCGAAAACGCCGAAAAGCGTCTTGACGCTTTATTCCGTTATACCGAGCTCGGTAGCGGCTTCAAAATTGCAATGCAAGACCTTGAAATCAGGGGTGCAGGCAATATTTTGGGCAAAGAGCAGCACGGCAATATGGAAAAAGTTGGTTACGATATGTATTGCAAGTTGCTCAAGGAGTGCGTTGACGAAATCCAAGGCAAGCCCACGGTTAAAGAAAAAGATATCGAAGTCAATATTTCCGGCGATATGGCTTTGCCCAAGGATTACATCAAAGAAAACGCCAAGCGCGTCGAGTTTTATAAGCGTATGGCAAGTCTTACCACCTATGGCGATTTTGAAGATTTCCTAAAGGAAATGAAGGATATTTACGGCGTTTTGCCACGTAGTGTAAACAATCTAATCAACGTCGGGCTAATCAAAAATCTTGCCAAAAAGTTGGGGGTTGTCAAAGTCGTTGCAACCGATCAAGGTATGGGACTGCACTTCGACGACGGCTCTTTGTACGGCAAGGAAGGTATTTTTAAGGCCATATCCGAGTTTAGCAAGGAAAGTATCTTATCCCCATCCAATCCGCCTATGATAATATTTGACAATCGCAAAAAGACGGTTGAGCAACGCATAGCCTTGCTACGTAATTTTTTGGTGACCGCTACATCTTGTGGTTAAATTTATGTTCACGTAAAATTTACTTATATTTTCTTGTAATTTAGTTTTAGATAATGTATAATGTCAGTTGAATTTATAATTATAAAGAATTTAAGGAGTAAACCTTAATAATGAAGAAAAGATTATTTACCATTTTCGCACTCGTATTAGTAGTAGCAATGCTTGCATCCATTTGCGTTGGATGTAGTTTCTTTAGAGAAAACGATTATCGTAAAGCTAACGAAGAATACGTTACCGTTAAGCATCCTAACGGCATTACGCTAACCGTAAGCTACAACGAAATCCTTGACTACTGCAACGGCAGCTCACGTCTATACAGCTACGTTAACTACTACGGTTTGAGTGTGGGCGAAGCTCTTGACCTATGTATCCAAGGCAAGATTCAATCTACTTACTTGCTTGCCGAGGCAATGGGCACTCTCACAAGTGCAGACAAGACTTCTCAAGCACGTATCAACGCTCTCTACGGCAAGGGCGCTAAGGCTAAGTCCGAAGACGTTCTTACCTATGCAGAAAGATACGCAGCAATTTTTGCAGTAAACGATTCAATCGACACTTCACTCGAAACCAATGCTGAAAACGCTAAGGCCGAAGAATGGACCCGTGCATACAACAAGATTTCTAACGAAAACGTAGAAGAAATCGTTCTTACCGACGCAACTCTTACCTACCTTGACAAGTTCTTTGGCGAAGACAAAGAATGTTTGGTTGGCGCAGAACTTGACCTAAGCAAAATCGTTGCTAAGGTTGTCTACGAAGACGGCTCCGAAAGCGCCGAATTCATCGTTCCAAAGGAAGGTTACTCAGTAGAATTCAGCTCTGCTGAAACCGAAAACTACACCGAACGTACCGAAGCAAAGACCTTCACCGTAAAGTTCACCGAAGTTGAAATGGACGGCGATGAAGAAGTTGAAACCGAACACACCTACGTATACGATTATACTCTCGTATATCCACGTGACGTAAAGGCAGAAGCGGAAGAAGAAACCGATTACACCAAAGTAACCATCGACGAAGTTAAAGTTGATAGATATGCTCTTGACGCAGACATTCCCGCAGGCGTAAAGGCAGTAGCACAAATCCGTGACGTCCAAAAGGAATACGATGCACTCGTTGCAGCAGGCGGAGATAAGTACGAAATCGAAGCATATCGCGTTCTCATCGAAAATATGCAAACCAACAACCGCGATATGGCTTACTACTACAAGAGCCAATTCGATGCAATGGCAACCACCGCTCTTCAAGAAGAACTCTACAAGGGTGCAGAAGCAACCTTTGCTACCAGAACCGATATCGATGCTAAGGTAGTAGAGCAATTCAAATATCTATACAACAACCAAAAGAACACCTATCACGGCAACACCGCTGATGAAAACAAAGACGCATTCATCTCAACCGTAACTTCAACCGGCACCGGTATGGATACTCTTTACTATCATCCTGCAGTAGTTGACCTTGACGATTACTTCTTTGTAAAGCAAGTACTCTTTAAGTTTGATGCTAACATCGTTGCATTCCTTGAAGACCTTAGAAACGACGAAGACGCCGTTGAAGAAGCTTGCAAGTATTTTATGGAAACCGAAAAGGTTATCGCATCTAACCCCAACTACGACGTAGATTTCGATTGCCCACTCCACGAGCTAAAGGAAGAAGGTGCAACCTGCACCAAGGCGGAAGAAGATGCAATTTGCCCATCCGTTGCTTATGCTGAAAGCGAAGAAGTTATCGCTGACGTAATCAACAGAATGCAATCCGAACTTGCTGCTCTTTACGCAGAAGACAAGTACGCCGAAGCAGCTGAGCTCTTCGAAAAATA
>JAFTZC010000039.1 GCA_017461065.1 Clostridia bacterium
CATCGCGACTATACCGTAGCTTATACGCTTGGTGAAAACAACAAGACCATTGCCTACAACTCGGGACAAAACGGCGGCTCACACGAGTTTATAGCTATCGTGCTTGGTGTAGGAAAAGGCTACGTGGAAGTCGAAATGCGCAATAGATTCCGCCGCGGCGACGTCCTTGAAGTGCTAAGCCCAAGCAAAAACTTTAATGCAAACGTCTTTGTTGGAGATATGTACGACGACAAGGGCAATCTAATAGACGATGCAAAAATCGTCCAACAAAAGGTCAAAATCGTTTGCGACCTTGATCTCAAAGCAGGGGATATCCTTAGGAGAAAAAGATAGTGGCTGAAATTTTAGCACCTGCAGGTAATCTTAATACCTTTTACGTTGCCGTAAACAGCGGTGCTAACGCCGTGTATCTTGGGCTGAAAGATTTTTCGGCACGCAAGAGCGCGGATAATTTTAGCTACGATGAACTCCAAACTGCACTTGACTACGCTCGCGTTATGGGCGTTAAGGTTTACGTTGCGCTAAACACTCTCGTCAAGGACAGCGAACTAAACGACTTTTTTAAGGCGGTGTTAAAACTGCGCGAGATGGGTGTTGACGCCATCATCTTGCAAGATATATTTTTAGGCAAATTTATACACGAGCAGCTCCCCGACGTTGAACTTCATTTATCTACGCAAGGTGGCGTAAATAATATTTACGGCGCTGAAATCGCCAAGGAATTCGGCTTCAAGAGAGTTATCCTTGCGCGCGAAACTCCAATTGCCGAAATCAAAAAGATAGCAAGCATAATGGATACGGAAACCTTTATCCAAGGCGCGCTATGTACTTCGTTTTCGGGGCATTGTTATATGAGTGGCTTTGCAGGGGGGAATAGCGGAAATAGGGGACTATGCAAACAACCTTGCAGACAAAGATATAGCCTAAACGGAGAAGAACTAAACTACCCCATTTGTACGGCAGACCTAAGCGTAGGTGCAGGTATTTTGGAGCTCGAAAAGGCAGGTGTAAAGTCCTTTAAGATAGAAGGTAGAATGAGGCGTGCCGAGTACGTTGCGGCTTCTATTAGATACTATCGCTCCTTCCTATATCCACACGAGAGATACGGCGACGAGCTATCCTCTCTCAAGCGCACTTATAATCGTGGCAACTATACTTTAGGCTTAGCATACGGGCAAACGAGCAGCTTTTTATCCACCAAAGTGCAAGGTCATATCGGCGAGCGTATAGGTGTTGTTTCCAAAGTTCAGGGCTCAAAGATATTTATTAAAGGTAGCCTAAACCCCACAAAAGGCGACAGCTTCAAAATTTTAAGACAGGGTATGGAAGTCGGTAGTGCCGAGTACGTTGGCGACGCTTTGACGGGGGTAATACCACTATCCTACAAGGGTAAAATCGCGTTGGGTGACGACGTTCATATCACCACCGACGTTCGTCTTAACAGAGAGCTTGTGGATACCGTGGGAGCAAGGATAATCGACGTTGAGTTTAGCGCCGCTGAGAACGAAGTTGCTACTGCAAAGGTATACGCCGATGGTAAGCTCGTAGCAACGGGCACGACCGAAGTTACGCTTCCTACTGCAAGTGGAAAACCACTCGACGACGAGCAAGTCAAGAGCGTATTCGACAAGGTGGACAACTATCCGTTTGCGGTAGATAACTACAAAGTTAATATAGTAGGCGCGCCCTTTGGGGCAAGGAGTGTCTTAAACGCTCTCCGTCGCGACGTCTACAAAAAGGCGTATGAAAAACTTGCCGAAAGGGATATCCCTTGGCCCGCGCTTATCCACTACGAAAAGGCGATGGCGCCCTATCGCAAGGTGGCGGTAGCGGTTATTGGCGACGACTTCGAAGAAGTCAGCGGCTACCATATAGCAATTTACGCGCCAAGCGACTATAACGACAAGCGCAAAAAGGATAAGTTTATGCGTAACACCTTGCTTGCGGACGATAGATATCTATATATACCAAGCCAACTCAACGGCAAGGACGTGGCAATTTTAAGCGAAATGGTCAAGGACTTCGACGGAGTATACGGCGAAAACCCACACGTAATAGCGTTTGCTCGCCTATGGGGTAAAAAGCTATTCTTGGGTATGGACACCAATATTTTCAACAGCCTTTCACTTGACGTGGCGGTAGGTATTGCCGACGAAGTAGCGTTTAGCAAGGAACTTTCTCTACGAGAAATTCAAGACACTAAGGGCGTAGAATGTGGTTTCACTTTCGTACGTGGCGATATTAAGGTTATGGAGCTCGGTTACTGTCCTTACGGCAAAAAGTGTAACGGTTGCAAGGTTAAAACGCTGTCCACGCTAACCGACTACGCAGGTAGAGAGTTCACTCTCCGTAGGATAAAGCTAAGCAGATGCTATTTTGAAGTATATAACCCAATGGAGCTTATCTACGAAGAAACGGGTAGGGTGATTTATAACTTCGTATTGCATAAGGGCAAGGCGTTTGAAGATAGATATTACGCAAGCGAAAAGGAATATCGCAATATTGCAAAAACGACGTCGGGGCATCTCAAAAAACCGGTCCAATAATAGCTTGCTCTCCAAAACTCCATATTGAAAAGGTAAGGCTTTCGTGATACAATATTCACGGAGGCCTTTATTATGTTAGAATTTACCATTGAAGCAAAAAAGTCAGATAATATAATGTATCATTTCATACCAATCGAAGTACCCGAAGGAATCGGTAGGTTGGAATTCTACTACGATTTTTATCCCGAAAAGGTCAAAGGCGAAAAGTGGGTAAACGAAGTTGGTATTTGCCTAAAAGACCGCGACGGCGTTGACGTCGGTGCCCGTGGTAGAAAGGGCGAAAAGATAGTAGTATCGGGTGCATACTCCACCATTGGTTACGATAGACGCGAGATAGAGCCCGGCACTTGGACGCTGGTGGTAACGGCAAACCGTTTTATATCGGATGAATACATCATCAAGGTATATGTTGACCTAATAGAAAAGAAAGAGGGTTGGTATGCAGGCGATACCCATTGCCACACCTCCCTTTCAGACGGCCATTGCACCTACGACGAAGTGCTCAAGAAGGCGGAGCGCAACGGATTGGACTTTTTGATTATGACCGACCATAACCGCACCGTTATGGGCAATTTACCCCTAAGCAACAAGGTTACGATGATAGAAGGCGTAGAGATGACATACCCTTGTGCGCACGCTAACGTATGGGGCGTAAAAACGCCTTACTCAAAAGGCTACGCCACCAACGATTTTAACGAGTGGCTTAAAATGAAAAAGGAGTGCGAAAATAACGGCGCGCTCGTGTCGCTCAACCACCCGCTATGCTCTAAGTGTGGCTGGATATGGCCCCTTGAAAACCAGGATTTTTACGACAGCATAGAAGTATGGAACGGACCTATGCGCCCCGACAATCAAGCTTGCATAGAGTGGTGGCACGATAAGCTCACCGAAGGCAAAAAGCTAAAGATAGTAGGTGGCTCGGACTTCCACTACGATATACTCGTCACCAACTTTATCGGAAATCCAACCACTTGGGTATACGCTAAGTCAAACTCTCCCAAGGATATTTTAGAAGGTATCAAGGCAGGCCGCACCACTATATCCGAGCGTACCAAGAGCGGTACGATGATTACTATGACGTCGGGTGATGCTATATGCGGCGACACCGTCAAGTATGCTGACGGCGCAACCGTCAAAGTATCCGTCAAGAAGTTTAAGCGTGGCGAAAGGCTACTTGTAAAGAACGCTGACGGCGTAATTTTTGAAACCAAGTGCAAGCGAACGGGTGATTACGTTTTTGAAGTACCGGTTCCAAAGGGAGGGTTTGTGAGAGCCGAAACCAAAAAGTTCTACGACCCAATTATGAAGTTCGTTTTGAATATGGCGCTTGTGTTTATGGTGCCGAAGCAAGCCTTCAAGTCACACCCGGAGTATTGTACGGCGCTTTGTTCACCCATCTACTTTGAATAAAACGCGATTCTTTAGCGAATAGCATTGTCAAAGGCGAATTTTCTCAAGGCGCAGTAGGTCTACTACAGCAACCTTTTGGAAATTCGCCTTTTTCGCGCTCTTCATCTAAATAATCGCGTTTTATGAGAGTGAAGAATTAGGAGTGAGGAATGATGAATGTACAAAGATATAAATTTATATATTCCTTTTCGTTTGCAACTCAGCAAAGCATTTCATGTAAAACGCAACGCGTTTTAGCATTTCACGTGCAAGGCTTGTCCTTGCAGCATTTCATGTTGCCGCAGGCAAGCATATCATGGCGTTAGCCAATTTCGCATTTTAAGCGAGCAACTTCACTTGCGTAAGCTACGCATTTCGCATTTAAAAAAGAGCCCTTCGGCTCTTAAATTTGTGTTGTGTTAGATAATCAACGCCATTGAATATGCTGATGCAAGGACGGAGCCTAATGCTGCAAAATAAATTATCACACCTACTACGGAAACACAAAGTGAAATAATAAAGCTTATCAGCCAACCTTTCATAAAGGTTTTTCTTTCAACGCTGGTAGAATCATACATACAAAGACCAATGATTAAACCTATCAAACCCAAAAAGAAACCTAATACGAAACCAAGTCCTTTTTTAGAAGAGCCGTCTGATTGAACGCTACAACCGCAGTAGGGGCACACAACGGCGTTTTTGTTTACTTCGTTACCACAATTTTTGCAATACATAGTATTACCTCCTTCGTTTACATAAATAATACATCATAAAGTGATGTATGTCAAGATGTTTACATCAGTTTGTGGTATCTTTCATTTATGGACGTTGCAAAAAAGATAGGGAACAATTTAAAACAAGCAAGAAAATATAAGGGGCTAACTCAAAAAGAGGTTGCTTCAAAATTCAAAATGACTCAACAACAATATAGTCGTTTTGAGAACGGCGTCTTCCAATTGAACTACGAACAAATTATAGACTTGTGTGAACTTTTGGAAATTACCCCAACAGAGTTGTTTACGATAGATTAAAAAAGAGCCTTTCGGCTCTTTTTGTTTTATTCTTGGATTGGTGCTGGTTCGGTGTATCTTTCGATGAGACGAGCCCTAATTTCGGGGGTGATGCCGAATTCCTTTTCAAAATAGGTGTCGTAGTCACCATAGGTCGACTTTATTTTATTGAGCGAAGTGTCGAGCAGCTCGGGATATACCATAAAGAATGCGTGGAAGTGCTTGAATGCAAACTTGTGGATAAACTTGGGTAGGATTTCGCCGATTACGTATTCGTTGAATGCTTGGGCTTCCTTGGAGCGCATATACTCTTCGAGTATGGTTTCGTAGTCGGCACCGAGAAGTAGCATTATGATTGCAGTTGAAATACCTGCTCTATCTTTACCTGCTGAGCAGTGCATCATTAGTGGTACTTCTTCATTGACTACGGAGTCCATCAACGTCTTGTATGCCTTGTTGCTGACGGGTAGGTTTTCGTAAGTTTGAGCTACGTCTTCCCAGGTGATTTCTCTAAAAAGCATAGTAAAGATGCCACCCTTGTCAAGACGGAAAAGTCTATCGTTTTTGTAGGTTGCAGGGACGTTACGATGCTCGGCGCCTATCATTTCGTAGGGACGGTCACCACGATTTTCACCCTTGTTGCGGAAGTCGTAGGCTACTTTTATGCCGTACTTTTTGATTTCTTGGAGTTCTTCGTCAGTAGCGTGGTCGAGCATTGCGCTACGAATAAAAACACCTTTTTTAATTACTCTGTTGTTTGCTACGGGTAGTCCACCCAAATCTCTAAAATTTGCTATCATGTCTCTTCTTTTATGGGTTAAAGCAAGGATTAGTTTGCTTTTTCGGTGTAGCGCTCGATAAGCTCGGCGCGTATGGTAGGCGTGATACCGTATTCCTTTTCGAAATAGGTGTCGTAGTCGCCGTAAGTTTCAATTATCTTGTTTAGCGTAGTGTCAAGTAGCTCTTGGTATACGGTGAAGAATGCGTGGAAGTGCCTAAAGGCGTAGCGGTGGAAGATTTTTGGTATCTTTTCGCCAATTACGCTTTCGGTAAAGGCTTGCGCTTCGGTTGAGCGCATATATTCCTTTACGATTTCATCGTAGCTTGCACCAAGTAAAAGTAGTACGAGCGTAATGCCTATGCCTGCTCTATCTTTGCCAGCCGTGCAGTGCAAAATGATAGGGGTTTCGTCTTTGACAAGCGACGCCATAAGAGCCTTGTAAGCCTTATTGTCAATAGGGAAACGCTCGTAGGTTTCTTTTACGTCGCGCCAAGTGATTTTTTTGAACAGCAAACTTAGTTTTACACTCTTTTGTGATTTGAGTAGAGTGTCGTTTTCGTAGCTTGCAGGGATATTGCGATGTTCTACGCCCATTATCTCGTAGGGGCGTTCGCCACGAGCTTCGTCTAACTCGCGGAAGTCGAAAGCAACCTTGATGCCAAGGCGACCAAGTTCCCTTAGTTCGTCGTCAGTTGCTCTATCAAGCATTGCTGATCGATAAAACAATCCCTTTTTGATTACGCGGCCGCCTTCTACGGGTATGCCGCCAAGTTCTCTAAAATTTGCTATCATAAGTCTATAATAGCACACAAAAACGGATATGCAAAACAATTTTTGGCTGAAATGGATATTCTCTTTTGGCAAAAGGCAAAAAAAGAGAGACTCTTAAGAGTCTCCCATTTTATATTAAGTCCAATAAATTTTATCCAAATACAGCCATCAAAATACCTGCTGAAACAGCTGAACCGATAACGCCTGCTACGTTTGGTCCCATAGCGTGCATAAGTAGGTAGTTGGATGGGTTTGCTTTTAGGCCTTCGACGTGTGCAACACGTGCTGCCATTGGAACGGCCGATACGCCTGCTGCGCCGATAAGTGGGTTGATTTTGCCCTTGGTTGCCCAGCACATAAGCTTGCCGAATAGTAGGCCGCCTGCGGTTGAAAGCGAGAATGCAACGAGACCAAGAACAACTATCTTGATGGTGTCGAACGATAGGAACGATGCGCCTTGAGCCGTTGCGCCAACGGAGATGCCAAGGAACAAAGTTACGATGTTCATTAGAGCGTTTTGAGCGGTGTCGGATAGTCTTTCGGTAACACCACACTCCTTAAGTAGGTTACCAAACATCAAGCAACCGAGAAGTGGAGCAACGCTTGGGAGTAGTAAGCAACAGAAGATCGTAACCATAATTGGGAAGACGATTTTTTCGCTCTTTGATACCTCGCGAAGTTGGTCCATCTTGATAGCGCGCTCTTTCTTGGTGGTAAGCAAACGCATAATCGGGGGTTGGATGATTGGGATGAGTGCCATATAGCTATATGCTGCGATAGCGATAGCTGCAAGGAGCTCGGGTGCAAGCGACTTGGTTAGCCAAATAGCCGTTGGGCCGTCAGCGCCACCGATGATACCGATGGATGCAGCTTGGGCAGGGGTAAAGCCAAACACGATTGCAAGGATGAATGCGGTGAAGATACCAAGCTGAGCAGCTGCGCCGAGTAGTAGGCTCTTGGGGTTGGCTATCATTGGTCCAAAGTCGGTCATTGCGCCAACGCCTATGAAGATAAGGCAGGGGTAAACGCCCGTCTTAACGCCGATATAAAGGATATCGAGTAGTCCGCCGTGTTGGAGAACGTTGAGGTAGTTTACGCCGTTTGCGATTGCTTCGTCGCCCGTCCACCATTCGGGGTGGAAGATGAGGTCGGCTTCAGAAGCTTGGGGTAGGTTGGTAAGCAAGATACCAAATGCGATACCAACGAGCAGTAGGGGCTCAAACTTCTTCTTAATACCAAGGTAAAGGAAGAAACAAGCCAAAATTATCATGACCGCATTTTGCCATTGGGCGCCGAGTTGGGCAAAACCTGAGCCTTTTGCGAGATCTACAAAAATTTGACCTATATCCATAATTTATCTCCTTTTAAGAGAGCTATTATGCTATTTCGAATAGAGGAGCGTCGGTTTGAACGCTTGCGCCCTTTTGAACGTAAATAGCTTTAACGGTGCCTGCTACGGGAGCAACGATTTCGTTTTCCATCTTCATAGCTTCGATAACTACAACGGCTTCGCCTGCCTTAACAGCTTGACCGACTTGAGCCTTAACGGCAACGACAACGCCGGGGAGGGGGGCTTTTACTGCGCTTGCGCTTGCGTTAACTGCAGGTGCAGCTTGGGCAGGGGCAGCTGCTTGTGCAACGGGAGCAGCTACGGGAGCAGCAACGGGAGCCATTCTTTCATATTCGTCAACGAGGATAGCTTCGCCTTTTTCTACTTCAACTTCATAAACTTTATCGTTAAGGGTTACTTTGTATTTCATAAATATATCTCCTATTATTTCTTTAATTAGTCAATCTTTTTGATTGATTTGAAGCGCAATTCGTTTAGGGGAGTTTGCATCTTGTCTGCAACGATAGCCATAATCATAGCGGCTTCCCTTTCTGTTACGTTGTTTAGTACGATATTGCCACAACTACCGCGAGCGGTAACGTATTCCTTGTTTTCTTCGGCAGCGGGAGCGATTTCTTCGGTTTTTTCGGATTTCTTTGAGAAGAAAGCATCCATTTTAGCCTTGAATTCGGGGTTACGCTTTTCCATAAACTTGAAAACTGCGCTCATTAGGTAGATAAGGAGCATAATACAAGCAAGAACTGCCATAATAATGCTCATTGATACGCCTGCGAGAGCAAAAGATTCACCGATGGTGACTTTTTCAACAGCTGATAGCATTATTCTTCCTCCTTGATTTCTTCGATGGTGTACTTGACGGTCTTTTCTTCCCTTGCCTTGCGGTCAGCAAAGAACTTTTCGGCTTGTTGGGGGAATGCGATGTAGCTGAGAACGTCTTCATCACTTCTTGCGGTGTCTGCAAGTTCTGCTTTGACTTCGTCAAACTTGGGTTCGAGTAGGTCTGCATAGCGGCAGGTGATGGGGGTTTCGTCGCCGAGAGCCTTCTTCATAAGGTCAGCGTCGATTTCGCCGGGGGCTTGGCCGTATTCGCCACGGCAATATGCCTTAACTTCCTTGCCGATTGCCTTGTAGCGTTCGCCGAGAAGTACGTTGGTTGCAGCTTGAACGCCAACCATTTGGCTCATAGGAGTTACGAGTGGGGGATAGCCAAGGTCTGCACGAACTCTGGGGGTTTCGAGTAGCACTTCGGGAAGTTTGTCGATAGCGTTTTGAGCCTTGAGTTGGCTAATAAGGTTTGAAAGCATTCCGCCGGGAATCTTGTAGTTGAGAGCTTGGGTGTCGGTAGCCATAACCTTGGGGTCGAGCGTGCCTGACTCAAGATAACTATCACGAATGGGCTTGAAGTAGTTGTTAACTTCGTTGATAACGTCTTGGTCAAGACCGGTGTCGTAACCCATTTGTTCAAGAGCGTACTTGAGAGTTTCGGTTGCTGGTTGAGAAGTACCGCCACTAAAGCAGGAAGTAGCGGTATCGATAACGTCTGCGCCGGCTTCAACTGCCTTTAGGCATGTCATAAATGCCAAACCGGTGGTGCAGTGAGTGTGTAGAACAACGGGGAGATTTACGCTATCCTTGATAGCTTTTACAAGGTCGCTTGCTTCTTGGGGGCTCATAACGCCAGCCATATCCTTGATGCAGATTGACTTAGCGCCCATCTTTTCCATATCCTTGCTGAGTTCGGCAAACTTTGCAAGAGTGTGTACGGGAGATTGGGTGTAGCTGATAGCAAGTGATGGGTGACCGCCGTTCTTTAGGGTTTCGTCAACGGCGACTTCAACGTTACGAAGGTCGTTTAGAGCGTCGAAAATACGGATGATATCAATGCCGTTTTCGATTGACTTAGCAACGAACTTACGAACGACGTCATCAGGATAATGCTTGTAACCAAGAAGGTTTTGTCCACGAAGGAGCATTTGGAGCTTGGTGTTGGGCATTTGTGCCTTGATGTTTCTTAGTCTTTCCCATGGATCTTCGCTTAGGTAACGGAGACAGCTATCAAAAGTAGCGCCGCCCCAGCACTCAACTGAGTAGTAACCTGCCTTATCCATAGTGGAAAGGATGCCTTCGAACTTCTCATAGGGCAAACGGGTTGCAATGAGAGATTGGTTGGCATCACGCAAAACGGTTTCGGTGAATTGGACTTTTTTCATTATTACCTCCGGATAATTGACGGTTTTTTGGAAGAACAAAGTAAAACTTTGTTGCCCCATATTCCCGTGAGTATAGCATATAGGAAAAGGGGCTCGATTGTCAAGGGAAAAACGCGAGATTTTAACGACCTGATGTCGCAAATGCGAAATTGTTTCGCATTTAATTGATGGCAAGCTATCATGAATTGAAAAGCTTTGCTTTTCATGAATTGCTTTGACTTCGTAAAGCATGAATTGCAAGCTATGCTTGCATTGTGGTATTTAATATACTATAAATCCTTAATGGAGCGATAGCGAGAATTCATGAGCACTTGTGCTCAATTCATGCAACTGATAGGTTGCAATTAATGACCATAGGTCAATTCATTTTTAGTCTACTAAAAACTTCACTTGAGCTAAGCTCAAACTTCACTACGAAGTAACTTCAC
>JAFTZC010000040.1 GCA_017461065.1 Clostridia bacterium
TCCTTTAGAATCGCGTTCATAAGACTGCTCTTGCCTACGTTGGTTAGTCCGCATAGCGCAATAGACACGCCCTCTCTTGCTACGGCACCTTGCTTGGAGCTATCGTAAAGCTCTTTGAGCTTTTCCTTTGCTTCTTCAAGCAGTTTTTGAGTGGGGCTGACGGTATCTTCCAAAAGTTCTTCGGGATAGTCGAGCGCAACCTCGATATTGGCGGATGCTTGTAGCAAAATCGTTTTTATTTCTTCAATACCCTTGCTAACTTCGCCTTTCATTAGACGATACGCTTGGTTTACTTCGGCTTCGGACTGCGCGTTTATCATATCCGCAAGACCTTCGGCTTCGGCGAGATTGAGTTTGCCGTTTAGATAGGCGCGCTTAGTAAACTCGCCCGGCATTGCAGGTCTTGCGCCGCAAGCAACAAGCTCCCTTATTACGCCTTGAATGATAATCTTGCCACCGTGGGTGTGCAACTCAACGATATCTTCGCCCGTATATGATTTAGGCGCTTTGCAATACATACAAAACGCCCTATCGTTAAAGTTTTTAGCCTGGACTTTGCCCAGATACATCTTGTTTGGCTCTACGTTATCAAAACCGTTTGCGCTGAATACCTTTTTTACGATAGAAAGAGCGTCTTCACCGCTCATTCTAATTATACCTATTGCTCCCCTTTCAACTTCGGGAGTAGCAAGCGCAACGATAGTGTCTTTCATCTTAGTATGGTTTCTTAGATGGTGCTCCGTAGCTCTTGGTCTTAGCAATACCCTTTTTGCGGAAAGATGCCGAAGTACCATAGCTCATCGTAGGAGTACTGATAGCACTTTGAGCCTTTTTAGGTTGAGATTTTTCTCTCTTTACTTCTTCCTTTGGAAGAATTACAACGTGACGGAATCTGCCTTCGCCGTGTGACTCCGTTCTTACGAACTTGTCGTTTTGAAGTGCGGTATGGATAATCCTTCTTTCAAACGGATTCATAGGCTCAAGCTCTACCTTTCTGCCCGTCTTGTGGCACTTGTGTGCAAGACGCTCAGCCAAGCGAGTTAGAGTTTCCTTTCTTCTTTGACGATAGTCTTCGGCATCAATAGATACTCTTACGAAATCGTCGCCGTCCTTGTTTGCAATCCACAACGTCATATATTGGATAGCGTCAAGCACTTCGCCACGATAGCCGATAAAAGCACTTGCGCTCTTGCCGCTTACCTTAACGTTGATTTCTTGACCCTTGCGAGTGGTTGTTGCTTCACAATCAAGGCCCATTTGAAGGATAAGCTCGTTAATAAAGGTTCTTACGCGTTCTTCTGCCAAAACCAACAATTCTTCGTTGATTTCGCTTGGAGCTTCGGTACCTTCGTCGGCTTCTACTGCTTCTTCACAAACCTCAACGGTGGCTTCCTTTTCCAAAATAGTTATTATAACTTGGGCTTTTGTAAATAGTCCGCCCTTGCTTTTGACTTCTACCGATACGTCTTCGGCACTAAGTCCAAGCTCGGCAAGACCCTTTTCGGTTGCTTCTTCAACCGACTTGCCCTCGTAAATATAAGTCTTAGTTTCCATATATACTCCTGATTATTTCTTCTTAACGGTGGTGCTCATAACGCGGTCGCGTTCGATAGCATCCTGCTTCTTTTGGACAATGTTCCAAACGAGATTGAAGATAAAGGAGAACAAACTGGAGACGAACATATATAGAGTGAATGCCGAACTATAGAACAAGCTGAATACCGCCATAATAAGTGGCATCATATATTGCATCATCTTTGCTTGAGATTGTTGCATTTTTGCTTGCTCTTCGGTTTGGCCTGCTACTTGGGGTTGTTCCGCCGGCTTTATCATCTTTGATGATACTATGCTAAGCACTGCTACGAGTACGGGAAGAATTAAATATCCGTTCCAAGCATTTTTGCCCTTTTCGTTGTAGTTATACTCGTCGATGATTGGTTGCATAACCTTTTCGTAAGTAGTCTTATCTACTTCGGTAATGCCAAGCTTACCCATACCTGTACCGGCGTAAGTTGATACGTCGGGAATGGGGCTCTTCCAAGTGTCGGGCATAAAGATATTCTTGGTTAGCAAGAATTTTTCTAATTCATAGTTATCGACTACTGCTTGCTCGGCGGCTTCGGTTGCTGCGTTTGCCGCATCAACGTCGCTTGCACCGCCGTTAACGGCTGCAGTATATGCGTTTGCGTAGCTTTCTTCGTATACGGTTTGAAGATCATCAAAAACAACAGAGTTATGATACTTAACAGCCGAGTTAAATCCGCTGAAAACTACCATAAATACAACGAGCGTTACGATGGTTGGTAAGCAAGCTTTGAAAGTACTGTATTTATATTTTTGATATACTTCCCTTTGCTTTACCGCAAGCATATTTCTGTCGTTAGCATATAGCTTGTTGACTTTGTCCAGCTCGGGCTTCATAATCTCCATTTTTTTGGAGTTTGAGCGAGCAATAATCTTTTGCCATACGTCAAGTGGCGAGGTGATAAGCTTAAGGATTAGTGTAAATAAAATTACGGTTACTGCGAAAGAACCGATAACTTCACTCTCTATACCCCAGGATAAAACCCATTTATAAAGTACGTTATAAACGAATTTACCCATAAGGTTAAGCTCGGTAGCAAGACTCATAATGTCCATTTAGCTGCTCCTTTAAGGTTTTCTCTTACAGGGTCAAAACCGCCCCTGCGGAAAGGATTACATCGCAATATCCTGCGCGCGCCCATATAGCAACCACGCAAAACTCCGTATTTTTGAATTGCATCAAGTGTATACATCGAGCACGTCGGCGTGTAGATACATCCCTTTCCCATTATTGGCGAAAGTACCTTTTTGTATCCAATAATCAGTAGCCGACAAAACTTTTTAAGCATTAATCAATATGTCCCGCTTTATGCAAAAGGAAATCAAGATTACTCCCGATTTCTTCAAAACTTGCCTCGCTTATTCGCTCCCTTGCAACTACCACGTAGTTGTGCGAGCCGTTTAGCTTTGGCATAAACGTTGCAAACTGCTCGTAAATCCTTCGTTTAACTAAGTTTCTTACAACACTTTTACCTATCTTTTTGCTTACGCTGACGCCAACCTTATTGCTTCGGGCCGGTACAAAATTGAGTACCATTAAAGGGGAGCTTACTGAGCTTCCCTTTTTGTACACGTAGCTGAAACTGGCGTTTCGTTTAAGTCGATAGGCACTCTGCATTATCTACTATGCGCTGAGCTTTGCTCTGCCCTTTCTTCTTCTGCGAGAGAGAACTCTGCGACCGTTCTTGGTGCTCATTCTTTGACGGAAACCGTGTACTTTACTTCTTTGACGTTTTTTGGGTTGATAAGTTCTTTTCATGACTATTTTCTCCTATTCGGTTAATTATTTTTTTATTACGCGCGTTTTTATATTATTAAAACGCTATTGCATTATAGCTTATAAAAAATATTGTGTCAAGAAAAAAGAACCTTTTAAAAAATAATCATTATTAAATCGACGCTCTTTCCGTTAGATAAGCGTATACCCCGTTTGCTATGGTTTTTGTGAGTTTTTGCCTATATTCTTCGCTAAGCAATAGTTTTTCATCCTCCTCGTTGGATAAAAAGCCACATTCTACTATGCAACTTGGATAACTCGAACAGTTTAAAATATAATAATCGCCTTTAAGCGCACTAAAACTTCTACCGACGTATTGGTCGTTTAGCTGATTTAATTTTTCCTGCGTTGCCTTTGCAAGCTCAATCCCCCTATCGGAATTCGCATTATAAAACACCTGTGCTCCTCGACGAGTGCCATCCGGAAATTTATTTTGGTGAATACTGATTACGGCATCCGGCTTAGATTCTAAAATAATACTCTTTCGCTTGTCAAAATCATCTTGCTTTGTTCCGTTTTCACCTTCGAGCACACTCGCACCCTTTCGCGTAAGCACTACCCTTACGTTCATACTCTCAAGTTCGGTTTTTAAATTATAGGCAACTAACAGATTGATTTCAGCTTCCGAAATGCCGCTTTCAACCCCTAATACACCGCCATCAGATCCGCCGTGTCCGGCGTCTATTACGACTAAAAACTCCCTCTTAGGTACAAAGCAAAACAAACTATATGCCGTTACGCAAATAATGCATAAAACTAATATGGCAATAAGAATTATCCACAGCTTACGCTTTTCCACAACTAAAAACATACTCCTCCTTATTATCTGTGATTTTATCGAGTTAAAGTTTCCTTTTTCGACAAAATTTACCATTTTTAATCAAATTTATACGTCACTTATCCACAAATATACCGACTTATCCACAGAGTTATCCACAATACTTTATGTATTATTTTTCCTAAAAATGTATAATCGAGCTTTTTTCCAACGTATTCCTTTTCTTTTCTTTTTTAGGACAAAAAAATAGCACCCTAAGGTGCTTTGTTTATAAATATCGCGTTATTTGATATCGCCGTTATTACGCATACTGTAATATCTATCGCCACTTACTATTACGTGGTCCATTAGCTTTATCCCAAGCGGCTCCAATTGTTTTTGTATTCTTTGCGTGCAAGAAACGTCCTCATCTGATGGCATCATATTACCACTCGGATGATTATGCGTTATGATAATACCGCTCGCTTGATAGAATACTGCGCCTTTACAAATCTTTTTTGCATCAAAATGAGTTTCGGTAGTACTTCCTTCGGAAATTATATCGTAGCCAAGAATTTTATCAAGATTATTTAGATAAACCACTGCAACCTTCTCAACCGAGCTATAGTATAGAAGCTTAGCGCAAAAATTGCCGGCATCCTTGGAGTTTGCAATCTTTTGTTCTTTCTTTAAAACGTTCTCCTCGTAAGCTACTTTAATAAGCTCTTTGTACATCGGGAAAGTAACGGCTGCCATCTTAGGCATTCCTTTGACGCGCAAAAGTTCGTCTTCCTTGGCTTCCAATATGCCGTCTAAACTTTTAAATTCTTTGAGTAGCTCCTTAGCAAGCGGTGAAGTATCCTTACGCGGAATAAAAGGATAGAGCATAAATTCTATAATTTCGTGCGGAGGCAAACCTTGTGCCCCTCTTGCACGAATCTTTTCTCTCATCCTTTCTCGTCTGCCTTCTGCCATTTTACTGCTCCAAAAATATTGTATATAAAAGATAACATATTTTTTACAAATAGTGTATAATAATATAAGAGATTTTTCAATTTCTAATAAATTTATAAGGATTATGGCAATGAAAGTATCGTTTGATGATGCAATCAAAAGTTTACAAGACCTAATTAAAATCAACTCCGTACAAGCTCCGGCAAGCGAAGGCGCACCTTTCGGAAAAGGCAACGTCGAAGCTCTTGCTTATAGCCTAAAACTCCTTGAAGAGTTTGGATTTAAAACAAAAAACGGCAATAACTACTATGGTTACGGCGACGTCGGAAATGATGAATTACCACTATTTGGGATACTCGCACACCTTGACGTGGTACCCATATCACCAACTTGGCAACACGATCCGTTTGGTGGAGAAATAGAAGATGGATACCTTTACGGCCGTGGAACTCTCGACGACAAAGGACCATTCATTGCAGCTCTTTATGCGTGTGCCCAACTATTAAACGAGGGCTACGTTCCAAAAAAACGCATTAGATTTATACTTGGATGCAACGAAGAAAGCGGTTGGAAATGTATGGACAAGTACGCTAAATGCGAAGAAATGCCGCTTGAAGGCTTTAGTCCCGACGCAGATTTCCCTGTTATAAATTGCGAAAAAGGTGTCGTATACCATAATGTTTCAGTACTCAAACCTGATTTTATCAAATATATTAAAAGCGGCGAACGCGCTAACGTAGTGCCAGATAAAGCAGTAGCAATCGTAAAAAATATTGATGGCTTAAAAGAAAGAGCAATATCGCTTGGCGCAAAGGTTGAAGAAAACTACGGAGATATCAGTATCACTACTTCTGGTATTAGCGCTCACGGATCAACCCCTTATAAAGGTGAAAATGCACTAACCAAATTATTCAAAATCCTATCTCCTTACGACAGCGTTGTTAATACTATTTTTAAAGCTTTTGAGTTTGACAACGGTAAAGGTATGTCTTTGAATTTAAGCGACGAAAGAAGCGGCTCTTTAACCCTTAACTTTGGCGTATGTGCGCTAAATAATGATAAGATGGAAGTAACCGTAGATATAAGATATCCTCTTAACATCACTATGGATGAAATAACCAATATCTTCAAAAAGCACTTCGCATCCGTTGGTGGTGTTGTAGAAAGAGGAGCATATCATCTCCCACTATACGTAGCAAAGGACGACCCACTAATCCAAGCTTTACTTGGCGCATATAACGACGTCACCGGTACAATTGGTGAAGCAATCACGATAGGCGGAGGCACTTACGCTCGAGTATTACCTAAAGGTGTTGCTTTTGGTCCAGTATTCCCAGGCGGAGAGTCAAGAGTACACGGCGACGATGAGCGCATCTTATTAAAAGACTTCGCAAAAACAATAGAAATTTACAAAGAAGCTATTAAACGCCTTTGCTTTTAGTGAAAAACTTATGAATTTTGAGTAAATTTAGTGTTCCACGTGGAACGCTTTCAATACTCCTTGTCGACTTTTAGTCATCTCAGCACCCTTTTAGGGTGCTTATTTTTGGGCTTTTTCTTGAGTTTTTAGGCAAAAATCGGTCATTTTTTAGCATTTTTTAAGGGTCGTAAAAATCCCTCCCGAATTTCATTAAACATTGTTCAACACATTTTTGCGTGAAACATTTTACTTGGCTTATGTTCCACAAGGAACACCCCCCACGTAAACCATACTTCTATAGCTCTAAGGTTATAGCCAAGCTGAGCTTCATTGTTTCATGTGAAACATTTACTATTTGGAACGCCTTTACTTAAACATAATCTTCCTTAACTATCAGAAGAGCCATATCAAATCCAGTATATAACAATCACCAACCAAATCCGTATTTATTACACCTTTCCATACTAAATAAACAACAAATTTTAACAGTATTTTTGCTAAGAAAAATATTAGTTTTTACAAA
>JAFTZC010000041.1 GCA_017461065.1 Clostridia bacterium
AAGGTGCGGCTGGATCACCTCCTTTTAAGGAGCAGAGAAATCTGCAACCTGTCGAGGCTAACGAGCAATCGTTAGTCGCACTAACGGATAATGCCGAGTGCCTAAACTTTCTCGACATACTGTTCTGTTCAATATAGGTACAATTTATTCCCTGTGTAACGCCCTTGAGGCGCTTTTTTATTGCCAAAAACAGCTCGTTTCGTTTATATTTGTTCTAAAAGGATTGCGATAGGGCAGTCTTTTCCATTTTTTATATATTAAATATATAAACATTCTTGTAATCAATTTTTGAGTGTGATATAATTTGTATTATGAAAAATTCCGTAGTTAAACAAAAAAGAATGGTTACAACGGCCCAAAAGCTTTCTTTAGGCTTTGGAGATTTAGGGTATAGCTTGATTGCAAATACCTTTGCATCATATATGCTGTTCTTTGGCAACACTGTTATGGGTGTTAGCGGTACACTTATGGGTATTGCCATAGCAATCGGAACGGTGTGGGATGCAATCACCGACCCTATAATGGGCTTTATTAGCGATAATACTCGCAATAACTTCTTCGGCAGGCGCCATCTTTATATTTTAATCGGTACGATAGGTATGGTTATCGTCAATATTTTAATTTGGTCGGTACCAATGAGTCTATCGCCCGTTTTGAAGATGGTTTGGTTTATGATTTGTATTATACTTCTTCGTACGTTCACCACTATGTTCCAAACGCCTGTTGCCGCTCTATCCCTTGATATGAGCAACGACTACAACGAACGTGCCAATATCCAAATTGTTAAATCAGTCTTCACTATTTTGGGTATTCTATTGCCAACGCTACTTATCGGCGTATTCCAAACCGACTTCTACAACGAAGCCGGCGAGCTCGTTGACGGTCGCTTTAATCCGCAAGGTTATCTCAATTTCGGATACCTAACGAGCGCTTGTTGTGTGCTATTTGGCATATTTATGATAATTTGCACCTATAGCCACGTGCCAAGACTAAGAGAGCTTGCAAAAAAGGATAAGGCAAGTCCAATTAGCATTAAGTCAACCAAAAAGATGTTCATCAACTTCTTTGGCGCGCTCAAGGATAAGAACTTCCGTGGCATAACTATCGGCTATATGGTATCGATGGTATCGGCATCAATTCTTATCGCAGTTGGCTTTAACGTTTTCACTTTTACGTTTGAAACCACCAAGTTCCAAATGTATATGATTATGGCAAGCTTGTTTATTATGACGATAGCAGGCCAACCGTTCTGGATGTACATTTCCAAGAAGTACGACAAGCGTAAGGCTATTATTATGGGTCAAAGCATAAGCTTCGTTGGCTGCTTGCTTCTTCTCTTAATGTTCCTAATCCGCAAACCACTCATTGAGCTTATCCACCAAGGCACGTGGAATGCTCTCATTATGTGCCCACCCCTTATGCTTGCAGGTTTTGGCACGGGCGTATTGTATAGCTTGCCCGTTGCAATGATAGGGGATATCGTTATTGTCGACAAGGTAAAGTCGGGCGAAGATAAAACCGCAACCTACTCGGGCTTCCTTACTTTTGCAAATAAAACGGGTCAAGCAATTTCCAACGCAGTCCTTGGCGTAATGCTTGACGTAATCGGATTCCAAGAGGGCAGCACGACTCAAACTCCCGAAGTTGCAGCAGGACTTGGTTGGGTAATGTGTATCGGCGTTATCTTGGCAGTAGGCGCAGGTATCGCTATTTTCTCTACCTGCAAACTCAAGAGAAGTGAAGTTCAAGAAGCTCTTGACGCTTTAAACAAGATAGAAAACGGCGAGATGAGCTTTGAGGGCGAATCGGCGGAGGCTAAATAATGTTATCACTTGGCGCAAGCAACGATAAAAACTTATTGAATTCACTCCATAACGCGATTTTCGGCGTGGATATGGAGGGTAGCGTAGGCTATCTGCTTTACGTTGCAGACAAGCCGATAGGCGTTGCTAAGCTCAGGGTAACTCCCGAAGAAATGCATATAATAGAAGTAGGGCTTCTTGAAGAATACCGTGGCAAGGGCTACGGTGATTTCTTTACGAGAAGTCTTATGAATATTTTTATCGACGTAACCGATTATATTTACTCGGATTACTTAGATGATTATTTTTTAAAATTTGGATTTGAACGCAAAGGCGACGTTATGGTCGTTGAGTCGGATAAACTGACCTTCCCACGCAAATGCCAGTGCGGACACTAAAATAACACGGAGAAAGCTATGAATTTCGAACCATCAAACTTTATTGAAGACATCATTGTAAAAGACCTTGAAAGTGGTAAGCATAGTCTAATCTACACGAGATTTCCACCTGAACCTAACGGCTATTTGCACGTAGGACACTCCAAGAGCCTTTGTATCAACTTTGGCATCAAGGAAAAGTTTAACGGCAAGTGTAACCTTCGCTTCGACGATACAAACCCTACCAAAGAAGACGTTGAGTACGTTGAGTCGATTAAGGAAGATATCAAGTGGTTGGGCTTCGAATGGGATAAAGAGCTTTACGCATCCGACTACTTTGAGCAAACCTATGATTTTGCGGTTAAGCTGATTAAAAAGGGTGTTGCATACGTATGCGATTATAACGCCGACCAAATCAGAGAAACTCGCGGAACGCTAAAAGAGCCCGGTCAAGAAAGCCCTTATCGCAATCGCTCGGTTGAAGAAAATTTGACGCTTTTCCGTGAAATGCGCGAAGGAAAATATGCTGACGGTAGCAAGGTTTTGCGTGCAAAAATCGATATGGCAAGTCCCAATATGAATATGCGTGACCCGGTTATCTATCGTATCTTGCGTGCACATCACCATCGCACGGGCGATAAGTGGTGCGTATATCCTATGTACGACTTCGCTCACCCAATTGGTGATGCTCTTGACGGCGTAACTCACTCTATTTGTACGCTTGAGTTCGAAGATCACCGTCCTCTTTACGATTGGGTATGCGAGCAATGTGAGTTCGAAAATCCACCAAGACAAATCGAGTTCGCTCGCTTGAATATTAAGAACACGATTATGTCCAAGCGCTACCTAAAGAAGCTCGTTGAAAACGGCCACGTAGAGGGCTGGAGCGACCCCAGAATGCCTACCCTAAGCGGAATGCGTGAAAGGGGCTATCCCGCACCTGCGGTTAAGGAGTTCTGTGCAAGAGTAGGCGTTGCAAAAGCCAATAGTGAAGTAGACCCTGCGCTACTTGAGTTCTGCGTTAGAGAATACCTTAACGTAAATGCTGATAGGGCTATGGTAGTCGAGAAGCCGCTCAAGGTTATCATCGACAATATGGCTGATGATGAAGAACAAGAATTTAGCGTAATTGATAATCCAAATAACGAGAATTCGGGAACCCATAAGGTGGTTTTGACGAAAGAAATTTATATTGAAGAAACCGACTTTGCACTCGTTCCTCCACCTAAATACAAGCGCCTTGTAGAAGGTGGTATGATAAGGCTAAAAGGCTCGTATATTCTCAAGCACGTTTCTACCGAGCTTGATGAAAACGGCGCCCCCAAAGCACTCCACTGCGAGTACATCGAAGACAGCGCTCAGGGCGGCGTAAACGCCGGCATCAAGGTCAAGGGCGTCGTACAATGGGTGTCCGCTAACAAGTGCGTCGATTGCGAGCTTTACAAGTACGAAAGCTTGCTCGTTGATGCAACCGATGAAGTCACCGACTTTAACGATCGTCTCAACCCCAATTCGCTCGAAGTAGTAAAGGGCGCAAAGGGCGAGCTTTATCTTGACGAAAGCGAAGTAGGCAAGAGCTTCCAATTTATGCGTGCCGCTTACTACAAGTATGCAGGCAAGAAGGACGGCGTAAGTCGCTTTTATCGCATCGTTTCCCTAAAGGACACCTTCAACAAATAACTAACCTGTAAAATTTAGGTAAAAATGTGACGAATTTGTGAAAATTTGTAAAAAGAATTTTCAGAAAGCTATTGTATTTTAGAAATTTATCTTGTATAATAGTAGCCGAACTATACTTTATTACCGCGGGGCGCGCCCCGTTTTAAGGAGAAGTGGATTATGGCAAAGTGTAAGGCATGTGGCGAGATTTATGCAGACGGCAGTCGTTTTTGCCCACGTTGTGGCACTAACGTAGCTGACGACAACGTTGTTATCGCAGAAGCTCTTCAAGCTGCTCAAAAGGATTTTGATAGGGACTCTATGGCAACCTTGGATAAGTCCAGAATCACTTACGTTTGTTCAATTTGCGGCAGCATCAACCGCATTGACCAAGATAAGTGCGTTCGCTGTGGCAAACCTCGTCCAAGAAGCGAGTACGTTACCGCCCTTAAGCGCATCAACGCTTCTAAGGCTATGAACGCAGAGGCAGAAACTCTCGTTGCTCCATTACCTGTTCAAGCAGAACCCGTTCAAGAGGCTGAACCCGTAGTTCAAGAGCCAATTGCTCAACCCGAACCCGAAGTTAAGCAAGAAGTTGCTCCCGTTCAACCCATCGTTCAAAACGTCGTTCCCGTTTGCGGACAAGCCGGTGCTATCACCCAACCATTCGTCGTAGTACCATACGTTGATAGTATGTACCCACTTCGCCAATACAACCCCAACCAACTTTACAGATACCAACCATATACTCCCGAAGAACTTGCAGCTATGGAAGCTCAACGCAAGGCTGAAGAAATCGCTCAAAGACAAGCAGCTGAAGCAGCTCAAGCTTTGAATGCAGAAGCGGCTCCCGTTTGCGAGTGCGGCGTTGATAAGAAGAAGATTAAGAGCTTCGGTATCGGAGCACTTATCCTTTCAATTGTTCTATTCATAATGGGTGCAATGTCCGTTTACAACGTAATCGGTCTCGGCCTTATTGACAACATTATGAACTTTGAACTCGATGCCGTTATTTTTGGCGCAGGCGCAGTTGTAGTCGCACTTATGGGCCTAATCGGTATCATTCACGGTAGCGTAAGAATCGCAGGTAAGTGCAATTGCAGAGGCTGGATTATCGGTCTATTCGCTATTATCGGTGCTCTTGCATACAACGTTGGTATGGCTGCACTCCTAAAAGGTGCAATTTCAGTTGACGCTATCCTTGATTACTTGGCAGAAGGCGGCGTATTTAACGTAGCAGTTTACGTAATCGTTGCTCTCGTTCATCTAATCGTTTGCGCTTGCTCACCAAGAGCTAAAAAGTGCAACTGCAAATAATAAATTGTTAGCGCGCTCACCTATACGCGCGAAAAATAATCCTATCGAGAGGTGACTATGTCAAACCGTGCAAACGAATACTTAGTAACCAAACGCGATATGAGTTCGCCATATTATAAATCGTATTGCGAATCACGCGCAGCGCGTAAGCCTGCACAATTGCCTGCAAATCGATCACCCGTAATCGGCGGATCGTATTTCGATACAGACCCCGAAGAGGTAGTAAACGAGAATCAAGGCAAAAAAGTTAAAAAAGAAAAGGTCAAAAGACAACGTACTAAGGGTACTATGAAAAGAGCCAGACGCGGCTTTATGGTATTCCTTGTGATGCTCTTTGCACTTTTATACGTAGCAGTAGGGGCTTTGAGCTTCCTTCAACTTGATATGCTCGGCGATTATAATTCTTATCTCGGTATGTTTACCAAGGTGGAAGAAGTCGTCCCGGATGTTGCTGATGAAGAAGCTGAGGTAGAATATGCAACCACAACCATCGGCGCAAACGACGTTATTATGAGTTTTGCTAAGATGTTTATGGGCGATTCGATTGAGGGAGATTATTATTTCTACTCCGAATGCCTTGAGCTAATCGACGGCGCAGAAATTATGAATATGATTGCGTATTACGCATTGCCCGTCGTAATGGTGCTTGGACTCGTAGTAGCACTTATATTCTTTATCCGTGCACTCGTATCACTCTGCACCCCCAAGAGAAGAAAATTGTTCGTACTAAGCTCGGTATTGATGCTTGTACTATCAATAGTCGGCATTCTTTGCGGTTTCATTTGGAGTGGCTTGGAATTTGCAGATGCAATGGTATACCTAAACGTTATGGAGCTTGCAGCACCTATGCAAGTGGGTTACGGTTACCTTATTATGACGGTATTGTCACTACTTGCTTTGATTGCGAGCTTGTTCGCTTTCCGTAGCAAGAAAAAGGTTCAATAAAGGAGAATAACACTATGTTCGGCAAGAAAAAAAGAGAAGCAGAAGCAAGAGCAGCAGCAGAAGCACAAGCAAGAGCAGCTAAAGCTAAGAAAGGTCCAAGTGCAAGTTGGCAAAAAGTGGGCAAGGGTCCCGTTCCCGTAGCAAGACCTGCTGACTATATCCAACTAACTCCTATCGTTCAACCTATCCCACTCGTACCATACAGCACGCAACTTCAACCCCTTGCTATGTATGACGACGGCTTTGACGAGGAATACGAAGATTAGTAGTAGACCCTTTTATCAAGCATAAAATTTAACAACGTACCTATTTTGAGGCGCAATTTTTATTGCGCCTTGTTTTATTTTCGGCATCTTTTACCCACCGAGGGGGTAAAATGTAGCCTTCCTTTTAACATAGTTAAAATTTGACAAAAAAATTTTCCAAAAAGTATTGAAATATCTCTTTAGGTATGTTAAACTAATGTTACTATTTATAATTGCGTAATTTATAATTATAAATTAGAACTCTGGAGGGAGTATGGCAGCAAAAAAACAACAAACTAAAGTTGCTTCCACCGGCGTAAAACGCTCCGGTGCTGCACCACGCCCGGTAAGAGGTGGCGCTCAATACGCTAACCCTTACGCAGTGCGTTACAATGCAGGTATGCCTGCTGGCGCACGCAGACCTCAACAAAGACCTGCTCAACCTAAGAAGCCCGTTGAAAAACCCGTTCCCGTTAAGAAGAACAAGCGCAGAGAAAGAGATTACTTCTTCATTATGCGTAGGGGAGTATGTTTCTTCATTATGCTTCTTGCTATCGTTTGGGTGGGTGTTTTTGCAATGAATTATCTTGGCATTTTGCCGGAATATACTTCATTCCTTGTTCAACCCGACCTTACCCCCTTGAATGAACGTGAAGACGTCGATACCGGTGAGGTTGACGAAGACGGCTTTGCTATCGTAGAAGAATACGTTGACAAGTCGGCTTACGTAAGTTTCATTGATCCTATCTTCGGCGCACTCAAAAACATCCTTGGCGTAGATATGGGCACTGATGAAAGCGGCGAAAGCCTTTCAGCATTCTACGATGGCACTCTTGCTCAACTCGCTCCCGAAGCTGCAGCTGAGGAAGAAGGCGAAGAAAATGCAGACGGCGAAGAAGATGTCGTAGCGGAAGCTGCTCCCGAAACCGAAGAAGAAACCGGAAGCACTGAAGACGAAGTAGTCGAAGGCGAAGAGGGCGAAGGTGAAGAAGCTACCGAAGAGGAAGAAAAAGTAGTATTCAAACCTCAAGTAAGCACAGCGGTTATCACCGACGAAGCTCGCGAAGCCGACGGAATGAGCTCAATCGCAGGAATGGCTTGGACCTACTTCCCAATCGTATTGGTAGCAGGTGCAGTAGTAGCTCTCATAGCTTTCTTGCTCGCACTACTAAGCCTATTCGGCAGAAGAATTTATAAAGGCTTTGGCCTAATGAGCATTATAATGCTTCTTGCAGGCGTTGTTGCTCTCGTAGCAGGTCTTGCAGCATCAGGAAATTATATGGGTAACCCAATGATGCTCGAAGACGGCACCGTAACAAGTGTAATCGACTTTGGTCAAATAATGCCGTTCGTAATGGGCGTACTAAACGGAGCCCCCGCAACCGCAATCGATCCCGAGACCACCACCGCACCACTTACCATGGTAGCAGGCTACGGACTAATCATCATCGTAGCAATCCCAGTTGTAATGTTGATACTCTCATTCTTCGCAAGAAAGAAAGTACCATATAGCATATTCGACAAATAAGACAAATAGATTAGTAGGAGGTTACTGATATGTCAAGAAAGAGTAAGAAAGCTGAACAAGAAGCTCTCGCAAAAGCTCAAGCAAGAAAGAGTGCTACTCCAAGAGTTACGTTCCGCGTAATGAACAACTGCGCTCCCGTGCCTGTTGCAAAACCCGCTGATTTCATTCAGCTCACCCCTGTAGTACAACCTATCCCAATCGTACCATACAGCTCACAAATGCAACCTCTTGCTCAATTTGATGACGAAGAGGAATACTACGAAGATTAGTTCTTCAACCTAAATCGGAAACTAAGTTTCAAAAAACTTAAAAATATATTTTAATCAGGAGGATTGAAAAATGTCAAAGAAGAGCGAAAAGAAAAACCAAGTCGCTGCACCCGCTGCTGAAGAAACCACCCCAGTAGCACAACCCGCTAAGGCTGTTCAACTTACCCCCATCATTCAGCCCATCGCATTCGTACCTTATTCAACCCAAGATCAACCTCTCTATATGTATGACGAGGAAGAAGAAGTTGCTGTTGAAGAAGAAGTTGAAGAAGTTGTTGCTGCTCCTAAGAAGAAGGTTAGCTGCGCAGCTATTTTCCTTAGCATTTTCTCACTCATCATCGTTGGCCTATACGTAATCGCTAACTGGGTTATGCCCGATATGCTCGGCCTTATCGATGGTCAAAGTGGTCTTGCTATCATTATGGGTCTTGTAGAAACCATGGAATTCACCGATATCATGAGCGTTGCTCTTGCAGTTGTTCCAGTAATGGCAGTTCTTACCCTTATCGCATCTCTCATTAGAATTATGAAGAAAGGCGCTTGCGTATTTGCTAAGATCACCACTTTCCTTGGTCTCGTAGCAGTTATCGCAGCTCTCTTGCTTGCTCTTATCGATGGTGGCTATGCAATCGGTTACGGCCTCTACGCAGTAGCAGCTCTAAGCCTTATCAACGTACTTATTGCTTATCTTGCTAAAAACGACTAATTCAATCTTTTAAATAAACTTATTATCCTTACCCACTGCACAAGCAGTGGGTAGGGGAGCGTTTAAGAAAGGATTGTCACAACTTAAAATACTAAAATAACCAATACTATATATCCTATATAATATAGTTAGAGGAGATTCCTATGAGAAATAAAAAGAACAATCGCCGTTATCAGGCTTCAATGGATAACGTGCAGAGAGCTGTTGCTCCGGTAAAGCAACCCCTTGCTGGTCCATTCCCCACTGCACAAATTCCTGCAGCAAATATGATGCTTCCAAACACCAGTGGTTTGCAGGTTGTAGGCAATGGTATGCCTCTTGGCCTTCCCACCTACACTTCCGTTGATGAATATGGTAGAGCATATACTCCCATTATGCACTATGGTCCACAAACGCACAGTGCACCCGTGCCTGTTGCAATTGCTCCTGCAATTTGCCAACTCAACCCAATAGTATCACCTGTTGCTTTCGTACCTTACGCTGGTCAACAACAAGAGATGCTAACTACAGATGAAGAGAGGTAGTAATATGGATAAAAATAATATTAATAACGCTCCAGCATCTGCAATGCCGGTCGATGCAGGCAGATGGGTAGCAGTAGACCAAAATAACCTTGGATTTAGTGTGCCCCCACTACCAAACGGCCAACCCGTCCAAGGACCTGATGGCGCTCTATATTGCGTAGGTAAATCACAAGATACCGTCGCTCCCGTAGCAGGTAACGCTAACAACGCTATACCTACTCCAAGCGGTATCGTACAATTACCTCCAATCGTACAACCTATCGCATTGGTTCCCTATACTTCACAAAATCAACCACTTCTTCAATATGATCCATATTCAAGACCTGTTGAACCTGAAGTTGCTCCAAAAGCTCCCGTTTATATCCGCAAGCCTTACAAGGGCATCAGCATTGCTTCAATGCTAATCGCTATAATCGGTGTAGTTGCACTCCTTCTCCTATCAGTTTTGGATTTCGCAAAACTTGCTGGCAGACCCGAATGCACTATGGCAGGCTATCAAATCTTAGCCGGTGCACTCAGCATCTTTGGAGTTGAGGGACTCATTTACGGCGACTATATCCTTGCTAACGTAGCAAGTGATAATGCAATGGGTAAAATCGTTCTTTCTATTCTCCCATTCGTAGTTCTCGTTATCACCGTTATATTCGTTGTTCTTGCAATTAAATATCTTGCAAAGCTTGCTCAAGGCAAGTCACCAAGATGTGTAAGCGCACTTGCAATTATCAACGTTATACTTTCAGTACTTGCAGCTGTTCTCGGTATGCTTGCATACACCGCAGAAGGTGGCGAAGCTATCGTTGATTATTTCCTTGCAAACGAAGGTGCAACTATTACTATGGGCATTGCAATTATCGTTTCACTTATTGCTTCACTCGTACTCTTTATTCTCCCACTATGCGCTAAGAAGAACGCATATATGGTTGAAAAAGATCCTTCTAAGGAATCATACTCAATTAAATAGTTTTTAAGCTAAACAATTCATTTCTCAAAGGAATAAAAAGCTCTCTCTATGCAGAGAGCTTTTTGCACGTATTAAAAGGGCGCTTTTGGTACAAAATGGCAGTTGATAAAAATTCTTGCCTTTTTTTATAATATATAGTATTATATATAAGGTATATATATTAATACCATATAATAAATGGAGGCAACGACTAATGTTTGAAAAGGTTAGACAAATGATCGCTGAGCATCTTTCAATCAGCGCCGATAAGATCAAGCCCGAATCGGATTTCATCACTGATTTGGAAGCTGATAGCCTTGATATAGTTGAAATGCTCATATCTTTGGAAGATAGCTTCGGCATCGAATTTGAAGATAGTGAGATGATAGATATCAAAACCGTACAAGATGTAGTAAACTTCATCGAAAACAGAAAATAATCACTTTATTTTTTGGAAATAACTTAAAAATCAATTGACATAACCACTTAATAGTGCTATATTATTAAAGCACTCATTTTGGGGTGTCATTTTTTTGAATGTAAAAAATCGTAATATTGGGGTAAAAAACCCGATAGGAGGAATGGTTATATGGCCAGCAAAAAAGAAAATAACGTTAAAGTAACCCTTGCTTGCACCGAATGCAAACAACGTAACTACGACACAACCAAAAACAAGAAGAACAATCCTGACAGATTGGAACTCAACAAATACTGCAGATTTTGCAAGAAGCACACCGTCCACAAGGAAACCAAATAGTTTCGGAGGCTGACATGGCAAAAAATAAGGTAGAACTTGGCGTTAACGTTGACGAAGCCGTTGTTGAAGAACAAAAGAAAGTTTCTGAAAATCAAGGCAAGTCCGTTAAAAACCAAAAGAGTCCTAAAAACGGAAAGGGTAAGAATGCTAAAAAAGCAAACGTTGGCGCCAAAATCGCCAGATATTTCCGTGAAATCATTTCTGAGCTTAAGAAGGTTGAATGGCCTAAGCTTAATAGGACTAAGAATAACCCCGGTGTTTGGGCAAATACAGGTACCGTTGTTGTAGTAGTTTTGTTCTTCTTGATCATCATTACTGCATTTGATATCGGTCTTCTTTCATTGTTCAAACTCTTGGTAGGTATCAACGCATAAGCAGGAGTAATAATGAGCAATATCGAAAACGCAAAATGGTATGTAATACGTACCTATTCGGCTTATGAAGCTTTTGTTCAAAAGAACGTTGAGAAGATGGTTGAAAACAACGCTCTTCAAGACTTCATTTTTGACGTAAGTATTCCTACCGAGCAGGTTATCCAAGAAAAAAACGGTAAACGTAAGGTCGTAGAACGCAAAAAGTTCCCCGGCTACGTTTTCGTTAAGATGATTTATACCGATCAACTTGGATATTTGATTCGCACCATCCGTGGCGCAAGTGGCTTTGTAGGTCCAGAAGGCAAGGCTCTTCCTTTAACTATGGACGAAGTTAAGCGTATGGGACTCGAAAAAGTACACAGCGAAGATTTCCACATGGAAGTAGGCGACAACGTAAGGATTATTTCCGGACCGCTTGAAACGTTCCTTGCTACTGTTGAGGAAATTTATCCCGACAAGGAAAAGGTCAAGGTTATCGTTCAAATGTTCGGCAGACAAACTCCTGTTGAACTTGAGTTCGGTCAAATCGAAAAAATTAACAACTAAAAAAATGGGAGAGTGGCAAAATCTCATCGTGCTACTCGTTTGAACCAGTATAGTCAAGGAGGTATCCGACTATGGCAAAGAAAATAGTAACAACCGCAAAACTCCAACTACCCGCAGGTAAAGCAACCCCCGGTCCCCCTGTAGGTTCTACCCTTGGACCTCACGGTATCAACATCGCTGGTTTTGTTAAAGACTTCAACGATAAGACCCGTGACAAGGAAGGTCTCGTAATTCCGGTAATCATCACTATTTACGCTGACCGTTCATTCACTTTCATCCTTAAGACTCCTCCAGCACCCGTTCTTATCAAGAAGGCTTGCAAGATCGAGTCCGGTAGCGCTAAGCCAAACCGCGATAAGGTTGCAAAGATCACCAAGGCTCAAGTAGAAGAAATCGCTAAGCTAAAGATGCCCGACCTCAATGCAGCTTCTATTGAAGCAGCTTGCAGTATGATCGCAGGCACCGCAAGAAGCATGGGCGTTGTAGTAGAAGACTAAGGAGGTGCGATATGAAAAAAGGTAAGAATTATAAGGATTCCCTAAAGCTCTATGATAAGAGCAAGAGCTATGAAACCGCAGAAGCTATCGATATCGCTCTTCAGACTGCAAAAGCAAAGTTTGATGAAACCATCGAAATTTCAGTTAAGCTTGGTGTTGACCCCCGTCACGCTGACCAACAAGTTCGTGGCGTTGTAGTTCTCCCCAACGGAACCGGTAAGACCGTTAAGGTTTTGGTTATCGCTAAGGGCGCTAAGGCTGACGAAGCACTTGCAGCTGGCGCAGACATCGTTGGTGCAGAAGAAATCATCGCTAAGATCCAAGGTGGATGGTTTGATTTCGACACCTGTGTAACTACCCCTGATATGATGGGTCAAGTAGGTCGTCTTGGTAAGCTCCTCGGACCTAAGGGCTTGATGCCTACCCCAAAGAGTGGTACCGTTACCATGGACGTAACCAAGGCTATCAAGGATATTAAAGCAGGTAAGGTTGAATATCGTGTAGACAAGACTGCTATCATCCACTGCCCAATCGGCAAGAAGAGCTTCGGTCAAGAAAAGCTTGTTGAAAATATGAACGTTCTTATGGACGCTATCATCAAGGCTAAGCCCGCAGCAGCAAAGGGTACCTATCTCAAGAGCGTAGTTCTAAGCTCAACCATGGGCCCTGGCGTTAAAGTTACCTACAAGCAAAACGCATAATTCGTTTGACAAAGGTTAACGTAACGTATATAATATAAACGAACTTAATAATATTCCTTCCCAGACCGTATGTGGAAACTTAAATCCGAAAGGGGCATACGCAGAAGTGAAACAAAAAGCACTTATTACACACGTTTGTAGTTTTGAGCTCCGTTTCCGTCTGGGAACGGAGTTTTGTTTTAGACTTAAAGGAGGTAAAAATGTCACAAGCAATCAGAGAACTAAAAGAAAAACAAGTTGCCGAGATTAAAGAAATGATTACCAATGCTAAGTCATTTGTTCTTGTAGACTACAAAGGACTCACCGTTGCTCAAGATACCGAACTTCGTAACGAGTATCGTGCAAATGGCGTTAAGTACTGCGTACTAAAGAACAGACTTCTCAAAATCGCTCTTAACGAACTTGGTTACAACCAATTTGACGAAGCACTCAACGGACCTACCGCTGTTGCATTCGCAATGACCGACAACATCGCTGCTCCTGCTAAAGTCGCATCTGGCAAGCAACTTACCACTAAGAAGCTCGCTTTCAAGTGCGGTATGGTAGACGGCACCTATCTTGACGAAGCAGGCTGCAAAGAACTTGCAAAGCTTCCATCCAAAGAGACTCTTATCGCTCAACTTCTCGGACTTCTCAACGAGCCCGTTGCAGGTCTTGCAAGAGTACTCGACGCATATGCCAACAAGGCATCTGAGGCAAACGCCTAATCAAAATCATTCATTTTAAAAATAATAAGGAGAAATATAACAATGGCAGATATTCAAAAAATCGTTGATTTAGTAAAAGAGTTGACCGTTCTCGAAGTTAGAGATCTCGTTAAGGCTCTCGAAGAAGAGTTTGGTGTAAGCGCAGCAGCAGCTGTAGCAGTAGCAGGTCCCGCAGCTGATGCTCCCGCAGCAGTTGAAGAAGAAAAGACCGAGTTCGACGTAGTTCTTAAGGCAGCTGGCGGCAACAAGATCGCTGTTATCAAGGCTGTTCGTGAAGCTATCCCCGGCCTAAGCCTTATCGAAGCTAAGGGCATGGTTGACGGCGCACCTAAGACCATCAAAGAAGCTATCTCTAAGGAAGCAGCTGAAGAAATCGCTAACAAGCTCAAGGCAGCTGGCGCAGAAGTTGAAGTTAAATAGTTTAATTTCCGCTTAGAAAAGCTAAAAAACACAAGTCACGAAGGTGGCTTATGTTTCAACACGAAAAAACGACGCTCTAAAATAGGGCGTCTTTTTTTGTTAGGTGGATTTGCAATAAAAAAGCCACCCCAAAGTAGGGTGACTCGGTTTGCAGTAGGTGTGTTAGGCTCTATCAACCTTAACTTTGATTTTAGCGTTGACGTCGCGATAAACTTTGACTTCAGCATCGTATACGCCAACCGACTTGATGGCTTCTTTGATGACGATTTTCTTTTTGTCGACGTCGTAGCCCATAGCTTTGAGTGCGTCCGCAACGTCTTGGTTGGTTACGCTACCGTACATTTTTTCGCCACCGAATTTGGCAAGTACGGTTACGGTAATACCTTTGATTTCCTTTGCAAGTGCTTCGGCGGCTTCACGCTCTTCCTTAAGAATACGTGCTTCTCTTGCCGTCTTTTGAGCGATTTCGTTCATCATTTGCTTGGTAGCTTCAACTGCCATTTTCTTGGGGATTAGGAAGTTTTTTGCATATCCGTCGTTGATATTTACGATTTCGCCTTTTTTGCCGTGACCTTGTATATCTTGTAATAAAATAACTTTCATTTTATGCCTCCGTATTTGCATTAAGTTTATCACTATATCATCCAAATGTCAATAGCGAATAAAGGTGAAGTGATACTTATAACGCTACTTTTACTTTTGTATAAGTTTGGTACTTTAGCCCATACTCTTTAAAAAGGAGAAAATTATGGAACAACTAAAATGTACGACGACTAACTGTATTCACAATCTTTGTTCTCATTGCAACGCAACCGTAGTAGGTGTGGACGATAAAGGTAGATGTGCAACAAAAATGAAAAGAGCAGGGGGTGCTTTGGAACAAACCTTTGCCGAACTCGAAGCCGCTGAAGAATTTTTGAGCGATGCTCCCGCTATCGTTAACTGCGATGCAGAGTGCATTTATAACAAAGATGGACGATGCGGTGCCTCGTCCATCTACGTAAAGGATAGTTTCTTTAAAAC
>JAFTZC010000042.1 GCA_017461065.1 Clostridia bacterium
TCAAGTAATTGAGCTAACCTTTAGTGACGGAACGGAAGTAAAGGTAATAGACGAGCATGCATTCTGGTGCTTTGAGTTAAACGAGTACGTATATCTTGATGAAAATGCAAGCAGTTACGTAGGCTATCACTTCAACAAGAATAGTGGTAACGGTTACGTATCGGTCGAGCTAATTGGCGTTGAAATTTACGAAGAAGTAACGAGAGCATATAGCCCCGTGACCTACGGACACTTATGTTACTACGTGAACGGAATGTTATCTATGCCGGGTGGCATAACGGGATTTATAAACATATTCGACGTGGTTGCAACCGAACTAAAGTATTACGAAGATGCAATGGAAGAAGATATAGCCACGTACGGACTATATACTTACGAAGAATTCACACAAGAAGTAGCAGAAATACCCGAAGAAATCTTCCTTGCATTCAATGGTCAATACCTAAAGGTAGCAATGGGTAAGGGGTTAATAACTGAAGAAGAAATCCTAAGCCTAATAGCAAGATACGCTGAATTCTTTTAGCATCCAATTAGCTTTGCTAATATAAAAATAAAGAGCTAAGTTTCGTTTGACTTTATCTTTTCGCGCGTGTTATATTATATGCGTGACCTGCGACTGACGGAACTTTATGGATTACCATAGTGGAGCAGATCATCTTGTAAGCCGACCGTCTGGGCGCACTTATCTTAGATTAGTGCGCCCATTTTGTTTTTTAGGAGGTTTTGTATGAGCAAGAAAATCGGAATTATTATGGGAAGCGATAGCGACCTTCCCGTTGTAAAAAAAGCAATAGATATGCTTGATACTTTTGGAGTAGAGTACGAAGTACACGTTTACTCCGCGCACAGAACGCCCGATGAAGCAGGCGTTTTTGCATCTAATGCACGCAAAAACGGCTTTGGCGCTATCATTTGTGCAGCAGGTATGGCGGCTCACCTTGCAGGTGCAATCGCTGCTCGCACCACGCTACCCGTAATAGGCATTCCAATCAAGTCAAGTTGCTTTGACGGTATGGACGCACTTCTTTCAACCGTTATGATGCCAACGGGTATTCCCGTTGCTACCGTTGCGGTAAATGGAGCTGCCAACTCGGCACTACTTGCCATCCAAATGCTCGCAATTGAAGACGAAGAACTAAGAGCTAAACTCGATGCAAAACGCGCAAGCGACGCTCAAAAGGTACTCGAAAAAAACGCTGCTATCGAAGCAGAATTCAACAAATAATCAATCATAAACCATATATCCAAGGAGAAATAATTATGACTAACAAGCTTGTATACACCGGCAAAACCAAAAACGTTTATGCTCTTGACAACGGCAACTATCTTCTTAAGTTCAAAGACGATTGCACCGGTAAAGACGGCGTATTTGATCCAGGCGAAAACACGGTAGGTCTAACCATCGAAGGCGTTGGTGACGTAAACCTTCGTATGTCTATCTACTTCTTTGAAAAAATCAACGCAACAGGTATCAAGACTCATTATATCTCTGCAAATCTTCAAGATACCACTATGGAAGTACTTCCTGCAAAGGCATTCGGTAAGGGCTTGGAAGTAATTTGCCGTTACAAGGCGGTTGGTAGCTTCTATAGAAGATATTCCGATTACTGCGTACTCGGTCAAGATCTCCCCGCATACGTAGAAACCACCTTTAAAAACGACGAAAAGGGTGACCCACTCGTAACCAAGGATGGTCTCGTTGACCTTGGCGTTATGACGAGTGAACAATACGATTCAATCAAGGATATGACCCAAAAGATTACCGCTATCGTAGCAGACAACCTAAAAGAAAAGGGCCTTGATCTATACGATATCAAGTTCGAGTTCGGCTATGCTCCGGACGGCAGCGTAATGCTCATTGACGAAATCGCATCAGGCAATATGCGTGTATACAAAAACGGTGAATACATCGACCCAATGACTCTATCTAAACTCTTCTTCGCATAATACTAACTAAGGAGCAACTATGGGAGCTATATTCGGTATAGTATCTAAAAAACCTTGCCTGAGTGACGTATTTTTTGGTACGGACTATCACTCCCACCTCGGCACACGCCGTGGTGGTATGGCCGCCTATGATAAGGAACTCGGGCTACAACGCAAGATTCATAACATTCAAAACGCCCCGTTTAGAACAAAATTTGAAAATATTTTTGAAGAAATGAAGGGTAATACCGTGATCGGCTGTATAAGCGATTACGACCCACAACCTTTGATGATACGCTCACGCCTTGGCACCTTTGCAATGTGTGTCGTTGGAAATATCAACAACTACGAAGAGCTTATCAGCAACTATCTTGTCGACAGAGGTGGACATTTCAGCGTAGCAACCGGCAATAGAATCAACACAGTTGAGCTGGTTGCTTCTTTAATTAGCCAAAAGGATAATTTCGTGGACGGCATCAAGTTTGCACACGACGTTATCGACGGAACGGCATCTATCGTAATACTTAAAGAGGGTGGCAACGTTATCGCTGCACGCGACAAGATGGGTAGACTGCCCATTCAACTCGGTAAGGACGAAAACGGCTTCTGCTTGTCATTCGAGTCCTACGCGTTTGAAAAAATGGACTACGAAAAGTATCGTGAGCTTGGCCCAGGCGAAATCGTGGAGATTACCCCGGACGAAGTAATCACGCTATCCGAGCCACGTGACGAAATGAAAATGTGTGCTTTCTTGTGGTCCTATTACGGCTATCCCACCACTTGCTACGAAGGTATCAACGTCGAGACGATGCGCTATCGCAACGGCGAAATTATGGCTAAAAAGGATGCTGAGCAATTCCCCGACCTTAAACTTGACTACGTAAGTGGCGTTCCCGATAGCGGCACCCCACACGCGATAGGATATGCAAACCAATCCAAGGTTGCGTTTGCCCGTCCTTATATCAAATACACTCCCACTTGGGCACGTAGCTTTATGCCCAACAGCCAAGTGGACCGCAATAGGATTGCAAAAATGAAGCAAATCCCCGTACACGATCTCATAAACGGCAAGGACCTTTTGTTCGTTGACGACTCCATCGTAAGAGGTACTCAGCTAAGAGAAACGGTAGACTTCCTTTACGAGCACGGCGCAAAGAGCGTTCACATTCGCTCGGCTTGCCCACCCATTATGTACGGATGCAAATATCTCAACTTCTCAAGAGCAACTTCCGATATGGAGCTAATTACTCGCAGAACCATCGTTGAGCTTGAAGGGGAAGAGGGACTTAACTATTTGGAAGAATATGCCGACTCTAACACCGAAAGGGGCAAGAAGATGAGAGAAGCTATTTGCAAAAAAATGCACTTTAGCACCCTTGAGTTCCAATCCCTTGACGGATTAATGGAAGCAATCGGCATTGACAAGTGCAAGCTTTGCACTTACTGCTGGAACGGAAAAGAAAAATAAGGAGATAAATTATGCACGAAAATTCAAGATCCATAGCGTATGCTGAAGCCGGTGTTGACATTACCGCAGGTTACAAAGCAGTTGAGCTTATGAAAAAGCATATTGCAAGAACAATCGTTACTTCTAAGTCAAGCGACATAGGTGGCTTCGGCGGTCTGTTTGAACTCGACCTAAGCGGCTACAAAAATCCCGTATTGGTATCGGGTACCGACGGCGTAGGCACTAAGCTAAAGCTTGCATTCCTACTCGACAAGCACAACACCGTAGGTATCGACTGCGTAGCAATGAGCGTTAACGACGTTATTTGCTGCGGTGCAAAGCCCTTATTCTTCTTGGATTATATTGCTTGTGGCAAAAACGTTCCCGAAAAGATAGCCGCTATCGTTGAAGGTATTGCGGATGGTTGTGTTCAATCGGGCGCAGAGCTCATAGGTGGCGAAACTGCCGAAATGCCCGGATTCTATCCCGTTGACGAATACGACCTTGCAGGTTTTGCAGTAGGTATCGTTGATAAATCCGAAGTTATCCGTAAGGAAAATATGTGTGAAGGCGACGTTATCATCGCGCTACCATCATCAGGCGTACACTCCAACGGCTTCTCACTCGTAAGAAAGGTATTCGACGTAGAAAACAAGGACCTCAACGGCTACAAAGACGAGCTTGGTGGCAAGGGCCTTGGCGAAACGCTACTTACCCCCACGAGAATTTACGTTAAGCCCGTACTTGCTCTAATGAAGGAAGTTAAGGTAAAGGGTATCTCCCACATTACCGGTGGCGGTTTCTATGAAAACATTCCACGCTCTATCCCCGACGGTCTTGGCGCAATAGTTGAAAAGAGTGCCGTTAGAGTACTCCCCATCTTCAAACTTATCCAAGAAGTTGGTGGCATTTCCGAAAGAGATATGTTCAATACCTTCAATATGGGCGTAGGTATGAGTATCGTAGTTGGCAAGGACGACGCCGAAAAGGCTATCGAAATCCTAAAGGCTAACGGCGAAAACGCATATATTCTTGGCGAAATCGTTAAGTCAGACTCAAAAATCACCATCAAATAGTAGGGTGACGTAATGGTACGAAAGATTCTAAAAGATATTATATACGGCTTTTTGGCAGGTGCTATGATTAGCATCGGCTGTGCAGTTTATCTTGCTTGTCAAAACAAGTACGTCGGCGCAATTATGTTCTCGATTGCACTCCTTACCATTTGCTACAAGGGTTACAACCTTTATACCGGCAGAATAGGCTTTATGGTAAACGCCCACTCTAAGGACGATTTCCACGGTCTTCTACTTGGACTCCTTGGCAACACTCTTGCAATGATGGCGTTTGGCGCACTCCTTGGACTCGCTATCCCAAGCCTAAAGGAAACCGCCGTTAGCGTAGTTAGCGCTAAGCTAACTCAATCCTTCGTTAGCGCACTCGTTAGGGCAATCTTCTGTGGCATACTTATGTATATCGCAGTATCGCTATATCGCGAGAAAAAGACTATCGTCGGCATAGTATTCTGTATCCCCGTATTTATTCTTTCGGGCTTTGAGCACAGTATCGCCGATATGGGTTATTTTGCAGTTGCAGGCGAGTGGAGTATCAAGGGCTTCGGTTATATTTGGACTATTATACTTGGTAACTCTATCGGTGCAATGTTGTTCCCCGCTTTGAAGCTTATCGTCAAGGAGAAGGGCAATGGAGAAAACTAAAATTGCAGTTTTAGTGTCGGGCGGCGGCACCAATCTTCAAGCGCTAATTGATGCTGAAAAAAGTGGCGTTATCGGTAGTGGCGAAATCGCTCTCGTAATTGCCAACAACGCCAACGCTTACGCGCTCGAAAGGGCAAAAAACGCAGGCATAAAGAGCGCAGTTGTGCTCAAAAAAGAATGTGCCGACCAACGCGAGTTCGAGCAAAAAATTATTGACCTTATTGAAGAAAACGGCGTTGAACTAATCGTGCTTGCAGGCTTTATGTCTATCCTTACCGAGTACTTCACTTCAAAGTACGACCACCGCATTATAAACGTACATCCATCACTCATACCGAGCTTTTGCGGCAAAGGCTTTTACGGCCTTAAGGTGCACGAAAGCGCACTCGCTTACGGCGTAAAGGTTACGGGTGCAACCGTTCACTTCGTAAACGAAATCCCCGACGGTGGCGAAATCATTATGCAAAAGGCCGTTGAAATACAAGAGGGTGATACCCCCGAAGTGTTACAAAAGCGCATTATGGAACAAGCAGAGTGGATAATCTTACCACAATCAGTAGAAAAAATTAGCAAAAAAATACAATCAGAAAGGAGATAAATCTATGGATATTTACAAAATTCACGATATAGGCGAACTCATCAAAGATAATGCTTACGTAGGCAGAGGCATAGTTTTAGGCAAGTCAGCCGATGGCAAAAAGGCCGTTAGTGCATACTTCATTATGGGAAGAAGTGCAAACTCACGCAACCGCGTTTTCACCGAAAAGAACGGCGAAGTTTTCACCGAGCCCTTTGATGCAAGCAAGGTACAAGACCCCAGCCTTATTATTTATGCAGCTATCCGTAGATTTGAAAATAAACTCATCGTCACCAACGGCGACCAAACCGACACCATTTACGACGGCCTTAAAGCAGGCAAGTGTATGAAGTGCGCTCTTGAGTCAAGAGAGTTCGAGCCCGATGCTCCAAATCTCACTCCCCGTATCAGCGGCGTTATCACCTTTGGCGAAAAGGACTTCAGTTACGAGATGAGCATTTTGAAGTCAGCAGACGCAGTAGGTAGTGCTTGCAATCGTTATACCTATTCGTTTAGCCCCTTGAACGGCTTGGGACACTTTATTCACACCTACGTATGTGACGGCAACCCCATCCCCACTTTCCAAGGCGAACCCGAAAGAGTTGCTATCCCCGATGATATCGACGCTTTCACCCAAAATCTTTGGGCAAACCTAAACGAAGACAACAAGATTTCACTTTACGTCAAGTACGTTGACCTTGAGAGTGGCGTTGAAGAAAACAGACTTATCAACAAAAACAAATAATAGGAGAAAATTATGAAAGAATTTGAACTAAAGTATGGCTGTAACCCCAACCAAAAACCTGCAAAGATTTATATGAAGAACGGCTCTGACCTTCCCATTGAAATCCTATCAGGACGTCCCGGCTACATTAACTTTTTGGATGCTTTCAACTCTTGGCAACTCGTAAAGGAAGTCAAGGAAGCAACCGGTATGGTAGTAGCAACTTCTTTCAAGCACGTATCTCCCACTTCTGCCGCTGTTGGTAAGCCCTTAAGCGCAAAGCTAAAGAAGGCTTGTTTCGTTGACGACATCGAAGGTCTTGACGAAAGTCCTTTGGCTTGTGCTTACGCTCGTGCAAGAGGTACCGATAGAATGAGTAGCTTTGGTGATTGGATTGCACTAAGTGACGAGTGTGACCTTACAACCGCTAAAATTATTGAACGCGAAGTATCTGACGGCGTTATCGCTCCCGGATACACCGACGAAGCTCTTGCACTTCTCAAAACCAAGAGAAAGGGCAACTACAATATCGTTAAAATCGATCCTAACTACGTACCCGAAGTTCAAGAAACCAAGGACGTATTCGGCATCACCTTCGAGCAAGGCAGAAACAACTTCAAAATCAACAAGGAACTCCTTGCAAATATCGTAACAGAAAACAAAGATCTTCCCGAAGAAAAGAAGATTGATATGATAATTGCTCTTATCACCCTTAAGTACACCCAATCCAACAGCGTATGCTTTGCAATGGACGGACAAGCAATCGGCGTAGGCGCAGGACAACAATCACGTATCCACTGCACCCGTCTTGCAGCTCAAAAGGCTGACCTATGGATTCTCCGCCAAAGTGACAGAGTGCTTAACCTTGAGTTCGCTGACGGCGTAGGCAGACCCGATATGAACAATATTATCGACCTATATCTAAGTGACGTTGACTACGAAGACGTACTCGGTGACGACGTATGGCAAAAGTACTTCAAGGTTCGTCCTGCTCGCTTTACCCGTGAAGAAAAGGATGCATATCTCGCTACCGTTAAGGGCGTAACCCTTGCAAGTGACGCTTTCTTCCCATTCAGCGACAATATCGACAAGGCTGCTAAGAGCGGCGTTTCATACGTAGTAGAACCGGGCGGCTCTATCCGTGACGACCTTGTAATCGAAGTTTGCAACAAGCACGGTATGGTAATGTGCTTTACCGGAATGAGACTATTCCACCACTAAGATAAAATACGCCCTTGCCCGTAAAGGGCAGGGGGAAAGAGGATAAATATGAAGATTTTGGTTGTTGGCGGCGGCGGAAGAGAGCACGCAGTCATAAAAGCAATTAAGAAGAATAGTAGCGTAACCGAAATATACGCTTGCCCCGGTAACGGTGGCATCGCCGAAGATGCTACTTGCGTAAATATCAAGGCAACGGATATTGAAGGTATCGTAAAGTTTGCAGTAGAAACTAAGATTGATTACGCTATCGTAACTCCGGACGATCCACTTTGCTTGGGTTGTGTGGATGCGCTTAGTGAAAAGGGTATTCCTTGCTTTGGACCCGATAAAAAGGCAGCTATCATCGAAGGTAGCAAGGCTTTCAGCAAGGATTTGATGAAGAAATACGGCATTCCTACCGCAAAGTACGAAATATTCACCGATAGATTAAAGGCACTCGATTATCTCAAAGAGTGTGATATGCCCATTGTAATCAAGGCCGATGGTTTGGCGCTTGGCAAGGGCGTTATTATCGCTATGAATTTAGCTGAAGCCGAAGAAGCCGTCAACTCTATGATGGAGGGCAAAATCTTTGGCGAAAGTGGTTCAAGAGTTGTTATTGAAGAGTTCCTAACCGGTCCCGAAATCAGCGTGCTTTCATTTACCGACGGCAACGTCGTCGTTCCAATGGTATCTTCAATGGATCACAAGCGCGCTCGTGATAACGACGAAGGTCTAAACACGGGTGGTATGGGCACGGTTGCACCCAATCCTTACTACACCGAAGAAGTCGCCAAGGAATGTATGGAAACCATCTTCGTTCCCACCATTAACGCAATGAAGGCAGAGGGCAGAACCTTCAAAGGTTGCTTGTACTTTGGCCTTATGCTCACGCCAAAGGGCCCCAAGGTCATCGAGTACAACTGCCGTTTCGGCGATCCCGAAACCCAAGTGGTACTCCCACTTCTTGAAAGTGACCTTTTGACCATTATGCAAGCTACCACAAGTGGCACTCTTGCTTCAACCGAAGTAAGGTTTAGTAGCGGTAGTGCCTGTTGCGTTATTATGGCGTCCGAGGGCTATCCAAGTAGCTACGAAAAGGGCTATGAAATCACTATGGCGCAGGAAGTTAAGGACAGCGTATACGTTGCAGGCGCAACTTTAAAGGATGGCAAACTCCTTACTTCAGGTGGTAGAGTTCTTGGTGTTACCGCAACGAGCGATACCCTTAAAGATGCAGTTCAAAAGGCATATCAAAAGGTGGAAAAGGTATCTTTTGGCAATGCTTATTATAGAAAAGACATCGGTAAAAGAGCACTTTTGAAAACGGAGGCTTAATATGGTTTATAGAATTTACGTAGAGAAGAAATCCGGCTTTGACCACGAAGCACAAAGTTTAACCAAAGAAGTAAAAGAACTTCTTGAAATTGAAAAAGTTGAGTCTATTCGCGTAATCAATCGTTACGACGTAGAAGATATCGACAAGGCTCTTTTCGATTATGCAGTCAAGACTGTATTCTCCGAGCCACAAATGGACGATGCAACGGCTACTTTTATAGCCGAAAACCAAAAGGTTTTCGCAGTAGAGTATTTGCCGGGTCAATTCGACCAACGTGCCGACTCTGCCGCACAATGCATTCAGCTTATCAGCCAAAAGGAGCGTCCACTCGTTAGGACGGCTAAGGTATATTGCGTAAAGGGTGATATTACCGAAAGTGAACTTAATCTCATCAAAAAGCACGTTATCAACCCCGTTGAGTCACGCGAAGCAAGTTTAGAAGAAGTGGAAACGCTCAAGACCAATTACGAAGTTCCCACCGAAGTCCAAACTCTCGACGGATTTATTGCCCTTGATAGAGACGGCCTTGATAAGTTTGTTAAGGATATGGGCCTTGCAATGGACCTTGACGATATTGCGTTCTGTCAACAATATTTCATCAGCGAAAATCGTAATCCTACCATTACCGAAATTCGTATGATAGATACTTATTGGTCAGACCACTGCCGTCATACTACTTTTAACACGACCATTGATTCGGTTACCTTTGAAGACGAACTTATCCAAAAGACCTACCTTGAGTATCTCGATACCCGTAAGGAGCTTAACCGCACCAAGCCCATCAACCTAATGGATATTGGTACTATCGCGGCAAAGATTCTCAAAAAGCAAGGATATCTAAATAAACTTGACGAAAGTGAAGAAATCAATGCTTGTACCGTCAAAATCAAGGTTGACGTTGACGGCGTAAGCGAAGATTGGCTACTTTTGTTTAAGAACGAGACACACAATCACCCAACCGAAATCGAGCCATTTGGCGGCGCGGCTACCTGTATCGGTGGCGCTATCCGTGACCCGCTTTCGGGTAGATCGTACGTTTATGCAGCAATGCGCGTAACGGGTGCTGCCGACCCACTTAAACCCGTCAAGGATACCATTAAGGGTAAGCTGCCACAAAGAAAGATTGTTACCACGGCGGCTGCAGGTTACAGCTCGTACGGCAACCAAATCGGTCTTGCAACCGGTCAAGTCGACGAAATGTATCACCCCGGCTACGTTGCAAAACGTCTTGAAATTGGTGCAGTTATTGCAGCTGCTCCGGCCAAGAACGTAAGACGCGAGTGCCCCATGGCAGGCGATAAGATTATCCTTATCGGTGGCAGAACGGGTCGTGACGGATGTGGCGGTGCTACCGGCTCATCTAAATCACACACTTTAGAGTCACTTACCAAGTCGGGCGCTGAAGTACAAAAGGGTAATGCTCCCGAAGAAAGAAAGCTCCAAAGACTATTTAGAAACGAAAAGGCATCACTACTCATCAAGCGTTGTAACGACTTTGGTGCGGGTGGCGTATCCGTTGCTATCGGCGAGCTTGCCGACGGTCTTGAAATCAACCTTAACGCCGTACCTAAGAAGTACGAAGGCTTGGACGGCACCGAGCTTGCAATAAGCGAATCTCAAGAGAGAATGGCTGTCGTAATCGAAGCTGACAGGGTAGACGAGTTCATCGCACTTGCCGAGCAAGAAAACCTTGAAGCAACCGTAGTTGCAACCGTAACCGACCTTAATAGGCTGGTAATGCATTGGAATGGCAAGACCATTTGTGATATCTCACGCGACTTCCTAAACTCCAACGGTGCCGAAAAGCACGTTGACGTTGCTATCGCCGGTGCAAACGACTACCAAAAGGTAGCTGTAACTGAGTTTACCAAGGGCTACAAGGCACTTGCAAGCGACCTTAACGTTTGCTCCAAGAGGGGACTAAGCGAAAGATTTGACTCCACTATCGGTGCAGGCACCGTCCTTATGCCCTTTGGTGGCAAGTACCAACAAACGCCCCCACAAGCAATGGTGCATCTCGTTTCCGTTGAAGAAAAACACACCGACACCGTTTCGTATATGAGCTGGGGCGGCAATCCCTATATCGCAGAGAAGAGCCCGTACCACGGCGCATACTTTGCAGTTGTAGAAAGCGTATCTAAGCTAATCGCAAGCGGCGCTGACTACAAAGATATTTACCTAACTTTCCAAGAGTACTTCAAAAAGCTACTCAAAGATGCAAAACGTTGGGGCGAACCAATGAGCGCACTTCTTGGCGCATTCAAGGCTCAAAAAGAACTCAAGTGTGCGGCAATCGGCGGTAAGGACTCTATGAGTGGTAGCTTCGAAAACATCGACGTGCCACCAACCTTGGTCAGCTTTGCAGTCACTACCGGCAAGGTTGATAGGGTAGTTTCACCAGAGTTTAAGAAAGCCAACTCAAAGGTTGTAGTTATTAAGCCCGATTACGATGAAAGTGCACTTCCCGTAACCGAAAGCTTGATTAAAGTTTACGAAACCGTTGCAAACTTGCTCAAAGAGAAGAAGGCTGTTTCAGCATTCACCCCCGTATACGGTGGTATTGCAGAAGGCGTTTTGAAGTCGGCAATCGGCAACGGCATTGGATTTAAGTATGATAGTAGCGTTAGCGCAAGCGACCTGTTCAAGTATAGCTACGGCGCATTCGTGCTTGAACTAAGTGACGTGAGCGTTGAAGTCGGTGAACTACTTGGATACACCACTGAAGAAAAGGTAATCGCATACAAGGATGAAGTTATATCACTCGGCGAACTCCAAGCCATTTACGAAAATAAGCTTGAGCCAGTATATAGTTGCAATATCGCAACCAAGGAGCAAAACCTACAAAACTTCAGATACCTTTCAGCATCCGATTTGTCGGCTAATATCAAGGTAGCTCGTCCAAAAGTTCTAATCCCCGTATTCCCCGGCACTAACTGTGAGTTCGATACTGCAAAGGCATTTAGAGATGCAGGTGCAGACCCCGAAATTTTCGTAATACGCAATCTTACTTCCGATGCAGTTGCTCGATCGGTTGATGAGTTTGCCGCTAAGTGTGCTAATTCCCAAATCATATTCGTACCAGGTGGTTTCTCCGGTGGTGATGAACCGGACGGCTCGGGTAAGTTTATCACGGCATTCTTCCGTAACGCCGCCGTCAAGGAAAAGGTACACGACCTACTAAACAATCGCGACGGACTGATGGGTGGTATCTGCAACGGCTTCCAAGCACTTGTCAAACTTGGTCTCGTTCCATACGGCAAGATTATCGATACCGACGAAAATTGCCCAACGCTCACCTACAACGATATTGGTCGTCACCAATCACGCATCGTTCAAGTTAAAGTTTGCTCCAATAAGTCTCCGTGGCTAAAGGGTGTAAACGTAGGCGACATATTCAACGTACCGATTTCACACGGCGAAGGTAAGTTTATCGCATCCGAGAAACTTGCTCTCGAGCTTGCAAACAATGGTCAAGTTATGACCCAATACGTTGACCTAAACGGCAATGCAACCACTGATATTCGCTTTAACCCCAACGGCAGCATAATGGCTATTGAAGGTATCCTTTCGCCCGACGGCAGAGTCTTTGGTAAGATGGGACACTCCGAACGTAAGGGCTACGGCTTATACAAGAACGTAGTAGGCGAATACGATATGAAGCTCTTTGAAAGCGCAGTAAAATACTTTAAGTAATAAATCAAAATAAACCAAATAAAAGGAGAACACGACACATGGCTTATTTAACTGACATTGAAATCGCCCAACAATGCAAAATGAAACCTATCACCGAGATAGCTGAGTCTATCAATATCGATGATAAGTACGTTGAGCAATACGGCAAGTACAAGGCAAAGGTTGACTACTCTTTGCTCAAAGAAAGCACTCGTAAGGATGGCAAACTCATTCTTGTTACCGCTATCACTCCTACCCCAGCAGGTGAAGGTAAAACTACCACTACCATAGGTCTTGCCGACGGCCTAAAGAAGATTGGCAAGAACGTTGTCGTTGCTCTCCGCGAGCCTTCACTTGGACCTGTTTTCGGCGTTAAAGGTGGCGCAGCAGGTGGTGGCTACGCTCAAGTAGTTCCAATGGAAGACATCAACCTACACTTCACCGGTGACTTCCACGCAATCGGCGCTGCAAACAACCTTCTCGCAGCTATGATTGATAACCATATCCAACAAGGCAATGCACTCAACATTGACCCAAGACGTATCGTTTGGAAGCGCTGTGTTGATATGAACGACCGTCAACTTCGTTTCGTAGTAGACGGACTTGGTGGCAAGGTTAACGGCACTCCCCGTGAAGACGGATTTGACATCACCGTTGCAAGTGAAATTATGGCAGTATTCTGCTTGGCAAGCTCAATTAGCGACCTCAAGGCAAGATTAAGCAGAATCGTTATCGGTTACACCTACGACGACAAGCCCGTAACTTGTGGCGAAATCAAGGCGGTTGGCGCAATGGCAGCTCTACTAAAGGATGCCCTGAAGCCAAATCTCGTTCAAACCCTTGAAGGCACCCCTTCATTCGTTCACGGTGGCCCATTTGCAAACATTGCTCACGGCTGTAACTCCGTTATCGCAACTAGAATGGCTATGAAACTCGGTGACTACGCCGTTACTGAAGCAGGCTTTGGCGCAGACCTTGGCGCCGAAAAATTCCTTGATATCAAGTGCCGTATGACGGGCCTTACTCCTAACGCAGTAGTAGTTGTTGCAACCGTTCGCGCACTCAAGATGCATGGCGGAATGGCTAAGACTGAGCTCGGCAACGAAAACCTTGTTGCTCTTGAAAAGGGTCTTCCAAACCTACTCCGTCACGTATCAAATATGGTAAACATATACAAGATTCCTTGCGTAGTAGCAGTTAACCGTTTTCCCACCGATACCGATGCTGAAATCGAACTCGTAATCGCAAAATGCAAGGAGCTTGGCGTTAACGTAGTTCTTTCAACCGTATGGGCAGAAGGCGGAAAGGGCGGTATGGCTCTTGCAGAAGAAGTAGTTCGTCTATGCGAACAAGAAAACAACTTCTCGTTCAGCTATTCACTTGACGGCACCATCGAAGATAAGATTGAGCAAATCGTCAAGAACGTATATGGTGGCGCAGGCGTAAACTTTACGGCTGAAGCTAAAAAACAAATTGCAACCTTGACTGCACTTGGCTTCGACAAGATTCCCGTATGTATGGCAAAAACTCAATACAGCTTCAGCGATAACCCAGCACTCCTTGGCGCACCCGAAGGCTTCATCGTAACCGTACGTAACGTTAAAGTATCAGCAGGCGCAGGTTTTATCGTAGCCCTTACCGGTGATATTATGACTATGCCCGGACTTCCCAAGGTTCCGGCAGCAGAAAAGATTGACGTGACGGAAGATGGCAAGATCGTAGGCCTATTCTAAAAACGCGATATTTTAGCGCAATACTTCGTTAAAACAAAGACCCCGTCAGGGCGCAGTACGCTAAGTACAGCAACCCTTCGGGGTCTTAATTTTGCCTTGTCTTGCATCTAAACTATCGCGTTTTTGCGCTAATAGTGTATTTCTCTTAAGAATTGCATAAGAGCAAACTTTTGAGTATCGGTTAAGTTTCGAACTTCTTTTAAGATATTATAGTCTATTCCCATTGCGGGTTCTCTTACTGAATATTGCGGTTCTCTGCCAAAAAGTTGGTCTATGCTTATATCAAAAATTTCAGCAAGCTTTATGATTGTTTCACAATCTGGTTCACTTGCACCGCTTTCCCAATTGCTAATGTTACGTTGAGAATTATTGATTTTTTCGGCAAGCTCTTTTTGTGTAAGTTGTAATTCTTCACGATATTCTTTTATTTTTAATTTCATAAGCTACTCCTTATAAATGAATGATACCCAAAAAATTACTAATCAGTATTGACAAAGAAAATAAAATACTATAAAATATACTAAAGGTAGAAATATAATTACTAAAGGAGGAGCTATGGCAAAGTATTGTGACAATTGTGGCGA
>JAFTZC010000043.1 GCA_017461065.1 Clostridia bacterium
GCGCATTTCGACTTCCACGTAGCCTTTTCCTACACCAAGCACGATAGCTATAAACTCGTGTGAGCCGCCGTTTTGTCCCGAGTTGTAGGCAATGGTCTTGTTGTTTTCACCAAGCGTATAAGCTACGGTATAGTCGCGATGTACCACTTTGCGAACTTCTCTTTCGAGCTCGTCGCGAACGCTCTCGAACTCTCCTTGATAATAGCTATCAAGTGCCCTACGATATGCGTTTACGATGGTAGCAAGGTAGTACTCGGACTTCATTCTACCTTCGATTTTAAGCGAAAGCACGCCTGCATCAGCAAGCTCGGGGACGTAGGAGAGCATATTAAGGTCTTTTGAGTTCAAAATATAAGTGCCCCTTTCGTCTTCTTCCATTTCAAGGGGAGATCCTTCACGGCTTGACTCGGTGATATTGTAGTGCCATCTGCAAGCCTGAACGCATTCGCCACGGTTAGCGTCTCTGCTGTCAAGGTAATTTGAAAGCAAGCATCTGCCGCTATAAGATACGCACATTGCGCCGTGCACGAAGACTTCAAGCTCGGTTTCGGGGTTATGAGCGTGGATTTCCTTGATTTCAGCAAAGGATAGCTCTCTTGCGAGAACTACTCTTTCAACGCCTTGCGACGCCCAAAACTCTACGGTGTATTTGTTGAGAGTATTCGCTTGGGTGGATAGGTGAATGGGTAGAGTGGGTGCAACCTTTTTACAAAGGGAAATTAGACCTGCGTCGGTTATAAGTACGGCGTCTACGCCAATGGACTCCAATGCGCGGAAGTATTCTTTTGCCACTTCGAAGTCACGATTTTTGGGGAAAATATTGACTGTTACGTACATTTTTTTACCACGAGTGTGGCAATATTCAACGCCCTCGCGCATTTCGTCAAGGGTGAAGTTGTCGGCGTAAGCGCGCAGTGAAAACTCTTTGCCACCTGCGTAAACCGCATCAGCGCCAAAGTCAATAGCCGTCTTTAGTTTCTTTAAGCTCCCTGCCGGAGCGAGAAGTTCGATATTTTTCATAATATTATTTTAACATATCCTTTCAAAATTGTCATTATTTATGATAAACTATTATCGTTAGAAACGTTCAAGGAGAAAACTATGCTTGATAAATTCAAAATAGGACACTATACCGACTCCGTTAAAGGCACGGGCTGCACCGTTATCCTTTGTGAAGACGGCGCCGTAGGCGGATGCTCTATTAGGGGCAGTTCCCCTGCTACTCGCGAAACCGACCTACTCAAAACGGAAAAGACGGTTTCAAGCGTAAACGCCGTAGTGCTTTCGGGCGGCTCTGCTTTTGGTTTGGAAGCAGGCAGTGGCGTAATGGATTATCTATACGAGCAAGGCAAGGGATATAACGCCGGCAAATATAGAGTGCCTATCGTAGTGGGCGCATCTATATACGACCTTGAGTACAAAGAATTCGGCTATCCCGACAAGAGCGCAGGCTACGAAGCTGCAAAGAACGCCAAAGCAGGCAACTTCGAGCGTGGCGTTATCGGTGGCGCAAGTGGCGCAACGATATCCAAGCTACTTGGTATGCCTACTGCAGTCAAAACGTCGCTTGGCGTACAAACCTACTCGCTAAACGGCTTGGAGATAGCAGTTATAATGCTCGTAAACGCACTTGGCGACGTAATTAAGGACGGCGAAATCATAGTTGGCGCGCTTGACCCAAACGGCAAACCTATCTCTATGAAGAAGATATTCACTATGGGCGGTATCGACGAGCCAAAGTGTGCCAACACCACCATTGGTTGCATACTCACCAACGCAAAGTTAACCAAGGCACAAGCTAATCTCCTAAGCGACCTTGCCCACGACGGCTTTGCACTTGCCCTCTCCCCCAGCCATACCCGTTTTGACGGTGATGCAATGTTCACCCTTGCAAGTGGCGAAGTAGACGTTGCCTTCGACACTCTCGGCGCAATCATCCCCGACCTTACCGCACGCGCAATACAATCATCGGTGACGGAAACCGACCCCATCGAAACGCGTATAAGCCCAATGATGTTCAAGCTATTCCAAAAGATTTGGAAGAAACTATCATAAAAAGAGCCGAAAGGCTCTTTTTTAATGCGAAGTGCGAAGTATAAAATTGACTTTCGCCAGTGAAGTTTTTTGCTTGCGAAAAAGTGAAGTTACTGCGTAGTGAAGTTTGAGATAATCTCAAGTGAAGTTTTTAGCAATGCTAAAAGCTAAGGAAGTATATTATGAAATGCTTGCCTACGGCAACATGAAATGCTGCAAGGACAAGCCTTGCACGTGAAATGCTGATTGCTATGCAATCACATGAAAGGCTTTGCCTAACGGCAAACAAAATGGATTTTTGTTAAATGAGGAATGGTGAGTGATGAATGAGGAGTGACTTCATTTCGCTTCGCTCATAAGGAAACAAAAAAAGAGCCAAACGGCTCTTTTTTGTTTGTGCTATCTTCTAAAAGAATTCTGCGTATCTTATTATTAGGCTTAGGATTTCTTCTTCGGTTATCAACCCCTTACCCATTGCTACCTTTAGGTATTGACCATTGAACGCAAGGAAGATTTCTTCGGGTATTTCTGCTACTTCTTGTGTGAATTCTTCGTAAGTATATAGTCCGTACGTAGCTATATCTTCTTCCATTGCATCTTCGTCATACTTTAGTTCGGTTGCAACCACGTCGAATATGTTTATAAATCCCGTTATGCCACCCGGCATAGATAACATTCCGTTTACGTAGTAACATAAGTGTCCGTAGGTCACGGGGCTATGCGCTCTCGTTACTTCTTCGTATATTTCAACGCCAATTAGCTCGACCGATACGTAACCGTTACCACTCTTCTTGTTGAAGTGATAGCCTACGTAACTGCTTGCATTTTCATCAAGATATACGTACTCGTTTAACTCAAAGCACCAGAATGCATGCTCGTCTATTACCTTTACTTCCGTTCCGTCACTAAAGGTTAGCTCAATTACTTGA
>JAFTZC010000044.1 GCA_017461065.1 Clostridia bacterium
CGCAAGCAAGCAGTTAAAGAGTTTGCGGAACTGATAAAGTCAAAAATGAGTGAGCGAGAATATATGGGAGTTAAGTATAAACAAGGAGTATTTTCAGATAACGAAATAGACGAACTCGCAAAAGAGCTTGGAGTGGAGGTGTGATATATGGAAGAAAAAAGCATTTTAAGCGTTTTAACACCAGGACAAGCAAGAATTGTTGACATGCACGGATATGATTTTTTGGCAGCTAATGGGTATGCCGCCGCTGGCGCACAAGATTCGCGACAAGTGCGGTCTCTCCTAAGGAAAGCTCTTAAAGAACGTGGAGAAGTTCTAATTACTAAAGAGGTGAGACAAGAAGAAAACTTCATGGTATGGTTTGAACTCCGAAGGAAGAAAGGAAATATCCTGCGAGCTCAAAGCAGTAGTATCAAAATAAAAGTAGAGGTGTGAGATGGAAATAAATAAAATCAAAGAAGACCTTCGTCAGCTTCGATTTCTTTCTCATTTTATAGAAGCCAAACTGACGATGAAAGCAAGACACGAAAAAAGGCTGGAAATCCTTGAAACACTTCCACCAGGAAAGGATGTCGACCGAGAAAAGGAAAAGGTTAGGGGATTGCTTGCAAGCTGCCAAATCGAAGATTCCATTAAGAAGGCAAGCGAGCTTGAACAAAAATACATAGTGGCCATCGAGAAACTTGATTATATAGAGCGAACGATAATTATAGATGGCTATATAAACGGCAAACCATATTGGAGAATCGGCCGGGATATAGGCTACACTACGGAAGGAATACAGAAGAGAGCCAAAAGGGCTGTTGAAGAATTATCTAAGCTGATTTAAGAATGACTATACGAGGAAAGTGTACAGCCTCGTATAGTTTTTTTTATGAAATAATGTAAAAGCGAAGTAGAGCAGTCGGGTAGCTCGCTTGCCTCATAAGCAAGAGGACGTGCGTTCAAATCGCACCTTCGCAACCATCGTAGAGAGCCTGGGGCAAAGTAAGTTTGGCATATCCCTCCATCCAGTATTCAAACTCTTTTAGGTAGTTCGATTCTACCCTCTACGGCAATTATTAAGGGGGTTCCAGATGGCGAGAGGGAAAGTGATAGACAAAGAGCTTCAAGCTCAAATCTTCGCATTATTGGCCCAGGGCAAAAGCGTATCAGACGTTGCAAGAGAAGTGGGTCTTCCACGAAGTACGGTTCAGAGTTGGGAAGAAAGGTTTGTTAAGAAAAGTGAAGAGATAGCCAAGCGAGAAGCAAAGCCTGTTGAAGAGACCGCCGCCAAACCCGACGATGAAGTAACGAACGAACCTGTACTTGACCTCGTTAAGGCTCGTGAACTATCAAAAAAAGAGTTTGTAGAAAAAGCATGGTCGCTTATCAACAAGAGCCAAACCTTAATAGAGAGACGTTTAGACCGAGCCATTGAGTCGGAAGACGAGATAGACCAAATTCTTTACGAAGTAATGAACTTGGACCACAAAGAACTTACAGATAATGAGCGTAAAGCCTTGGCGAAAAGGATAATGGCATTAAAGGTTGAAAACATCAAAGATTTGGCTGTTGTATTAGGTACTATCTATGATAAGCAAGCCCTTGCCAATAAGGAGCCCACGACCATTATTGATGGAAAGGTCAAGAAGTTCGAGGAGTGGGAATGATAACTTGTCAAGATATCATCAATAAACGCAAACGTATCTGGAATGAAAAGCACGACTTAGATTATGACAAAGGGCTCGTTGATGCATCGGTGCGTAAAATCTTATCCACAAAAGAGTTGGTTGACGAAGTAAGAGCAAAGCCATATCTATTGGTGGAAATTGCTTTCTATATCGTTGATAAGAAAAGAGAAACTATTCCGTTTTTCTTCAACGAAGTGCAAGAAGACTTCATCCAGCAACTTGAACGGCACGGAACAAAGCTCCCGTACTTCATATTGAAGGGGAGACAACAGGGGTTTACGAGCGTAATAACCGCAATACAACTATCTTATGCAATAGTTCGTAAGAACTTCTCCGGCTTTACAATCGCAGATAGAACGGATAATACGTTATCCATCTTCAACGATAAGGCGAAGGTTGTATACAATCGGTTACCGGAGCTCCTACACCCTCAAGAGAAGTTTAACTCAAGGAACGAACTCTTCTTTGATAAGCTAAATTCCTCGTGGCGTATCGCAACCGCAACAGACGAAGTTGGACGTTCAAGAACACTTAACTTTGTTCATTACAGCGAAGTTGCGTTTTATGAGTGTGACCTATCCAAGCTTCAAAAGGGAATAGGCGAAGCTATTACAGCAGATGCGATTGTCGTTTATGAAAGCACGGCAAACGGTTTTAACCAAGCGAAAGACCTTTGGGATAGTGGAAGCTGTCACAATCTATTTTATGGTTGGTGGCGTTCCCAAGAATATCGCTCCACGGAATATCAATACCTGGAGACAAAAGATGCTTGGCTTATAGCAAGGATATCTGTGCTTAAAGAAATGGGCTTGGATAAAGAGCAGATAACTTGGTATTGCAAAAAGTACGCGAGCTACCTGGATAAAAGTTCTATCCGTCAAGAGTATCCGATAACGCCCGAAGAAGCCTTTGTTGCGAGTGGAGAATGTGTCTTTGACAAAGAGACGATAAGCAACCAAATGGCAAAGATAAGGCACTTGCAAGTCGCCAAGAAGGGGTTGTTTGAGTATGAGAAAGAAGCTACTCCAGTAAAGGATAGGGATGGAAACATTATTGACGTAGAGTGGCATCTAAAAGATATAAGATTTAAGGAAGCTCAAGACGGATATATTACAATTCACGAAGAACCACGAGTAAAAACTAATAAACAGGGAGAAGTGGTTGGTCTTGCCCCGTATGTTCTTGGTGGCGATACGGCAGGGAGTGGTGAAGACTATTTTACTGCAAAGGTAATTTGCAATCTTGATGGTAAGACCGTAGCTACACTACGCAAGCAATACATAGACGAAGATATTTATGCGGAGCAAGTGTATTGTCTTGGAAAATACTATCACGATGCGCTTATCGGAATAGAAATCAATTATTCACGACAGCCGATGAGAGTGTTACATAAAACCTATGGATATCCCAATCTTTATATGAGGGAAGAAACTAAAGGGATAAACGATAAACAAGTTGCGGAGTATGGTTTTCTCACAACTCCGAAGACAAGGCCAATTATAATTGCAGACTTGGTAAGGCTTATGAGAGATGATGTCGAAATTGAGTGCGATTATCAAACGCTCAAAGAGATGACAACATTTGTCAAGAAGGCTAATGGCCGACAAGAGGCAATAGATGGCGAACATGATGACTTGGTAATGGCAAAAGCAATAGCACACTTCATATCAAGGCACCAAAGCTATCAATGGTTAGAGGTAGTAAAGAAGGAAAGCACATTCTTACAAGACAACTTTAACTTAGCTTTTAATATAGACGAAAATTCATCATTTATGAATTGGGAGGACTGGTAATGAGAAGATTTTTTCGTAAGAAAAACGATAAGATTCAAGAGCTTATTCAAGAGATACGCACTCTTGCTACTCTTATTGATGGCATTTCGGATAGAGTCGAATCGTTGGAAAGATCTACAACCGAAGAAACCAAAGAAGGCGATGACAAAAACCCAACATTTGAGAAAATTAGAAGTGATTGGCTAAAAGGAGTGGAGGAAGAATAGATGAACGAAGAACGCACTACCAAGATATGGGAAGACTACCAACATAGTAGGGCTTATTTAGACACGATGAAGCTTTCCACAAAGCTCCCAGCCTTTGTGAAGTATTTTGAAGGAGAACAATGGGCCCCGGCAACCGAAAAGACAAAGGGTATGCCAAGACCTGTTGTAAATATCATTAAGATGATATGTCGCAACAAAAAGAGTGCGATTCTTTCTACTCCCGTAAAAATAGTTTATAAAGCAGAGAACTCAACAGCAAACGTAGATAAATTCAACAAATTTGCAGGGTACATTCAAAAAGAACTTGGTCAAGAGCGCCTTGACAAGGATGCGATAGATGATGGTGTAAAGAAGGGAACGTATGTTTATCACTATTATTGGGATAGTGAGGCTATCGGCAAAGAGGGCACCAAGGAAGGAGCTACACGTTGCGAAATCCTTGAACCTTTGAACACTCTTTTCGCAAATCCATGTGAACGCGATGAGCAAAAGCAAAAATGGATAATTATTGTCTCAAGAGAAGACGTCGACTCGGTCAAAGCTAAAGCGGACAAAGGAGTTGATATTGATGCAATTAGGGGAGATGAATCAGACTCCAACTATCATACAAAAGAGCAAGAGGGCGGAGAACTTGTAACAGTTCTTACGCGTTATTTTCGTAAAAACGGAGAAGTTTATTTTGAGAAAGGCATTAGAAATCTCATGATAAACGAAGCTCGCCCATTGGCTCCAGATATAGAAGGCGCGATGGCGGCACTTGGCCTCGAAGAAGATGCGCCAAACAATAATCTTCCCGACAATCACGAGGAGGAGCCTCTTATTTCAGATAGAGTTAAGGCTCCATATTATCCTATTGTGGTTGGTAATTACGAAAAGAGAGAAGGTTCAATTTATGGCCTTGGTGAGGTTGAAGGTCTTATTCCAAATCAAAAAAGTATCAACTTTAACCTTGCGATGGCTCTTCTTAATGCTCAAGAAAACGCGTGGGGTAAATATATAGTACACCCCAAAGCCTTAAGGGGACAGAAGATAACCAATGCTCCTGGTCAAGTGTTGACCGACTATTCAGAGACTATGGGCGGAATCAAGAGAATGACGGAGCAAGGGATGTCCAACGCGCCATTGACGTTGGTCGAAACCTTAACACAGTTAACGCGCGCTGTTACAGGCTCAAGTGAAGTTATGAGTGGCGAGGTGCTTGGCTCAAATATGAGTGGCGCAGCGATAGCTCAACTCCAAAGTCAAGCACAGCAACCAATTGAAGACCTAAAAGATTCTTTTTGGCTGGCTAAAGAAAAACAAGGTAAAATTTTGGCTCAATTCTTCAAACTTTACTATGAGCAGAAAGAGTTTAGCTACACCGAGGAAGTACCACAGATTGACTTAAAAGGCAATCATATTGTGGATGAGCAAGGCAATACGGTTACCAAAGAAAAAGAAACGGTCGATATCTTCAACAGTACGGAGTATCAAAACGTAGAGTTTAGCGTAGTTGTAGAAGCAACGTCGGGCACTAATGCAAGTGCAGCAGGAGATATTTCGGCCCTTGATACTTTATACAGCAAAGGTGCGATATCCCTAAAGACCTATTTGCGAGTTTATCCCGACGATGCGCTCTCCAATAAGAATGAACTCATTAGGCTTGTTGAAGAAGAAGAGCAAGGAAAAATCAACCAATTGACCAAGGAACTTGAGCTATCAAAGCAGCAATTAGGCGAAGCGCTTGAGCTATTAACAGCTCAAAAAGAAACCGTTGACAATGCTATGGCCCTTATGAATGAGAACTCAATGCTTAAGGCCGCCCTTCTTAAATTGAGAAGTGAAGCAACTACAAAAATCAACAAAGGAAATGAGCAAATAGCCCTTGCTAACCAAAAGATCCAAGAGGTTACCAACGATGCTACCGAGTTTGCATCGGTGATTGCTCAGAATTTAAGGTAATTAACCCTGTACCAAGGGAAAAAAGGTACATAAAAAGGAGCAAATATGCCAAACGAACAAACAGCGGAAACAAATGTAGTTTTGGAAGATAGCAACGCTGATATCATCCAAGAACAGGAACAAGTTAACGAAGAGGTTTTTGAAGAAACAGCCGAGGAGACTGCGCAATCTCAAGAGCAAGAAGTACAACAACCTCAAAGTCGTGAGCAAAATTCCGAAAACGCTCGCAGAAGAAGGGAAGCGAAGAGACAAGCTGAACTTAAAGAGGCGCGCGCACAAGCCACTATCGATGCTTTGGATGGTATAAACCCTTATACGCAAGAGCCGATGAAAGACTCTCAAGACGTAGAAGAGTATTATATCATGAAGAAAATCGCAGCCGAAGGTGGAGATCCCGTTGGCGACTATGCCAAGCATATTAAGCAGAAGGCGAGGAAGGATGCCGAAACTAAAGCCCAAGAGGAGAAGACAAGAGAGTGGTATAAAAAGGATAGAGCTGAATTTATGGCCAAGTATCCCGACACAAGTCTTGAAGAACTTCTATCGGATAAGCATTTTATTGATTATTCCGAAGGCAAAGTTGGAAGGAAGTCTCTTTCCTCAATTTATGAAGGTTATATAGCCTTAAAGAATGAATCAGCCAAGAAAGCTAATGCAAAGGCAAGGCAAATGGTTGCAAACGCAAAGTCTTCGCCAGGCTCACTTACAAGCCCTAATAACGTAGTTGATAGTGACTTTATAACAGAAGAGCAAGTTGAGAAAATGAGCCGAAAAGAGCGCATTGAAAACTTTGACAAGATTAGGGCAAGCATGGCTAAATGGCCAAAAAAACAATAATTTCGGAGGAAAATAACTATGTATGAAAACTTTAAGCCCACGATTTGGGCCGCAGGTATTGAAAAATCACTGCACGAAAACTGCGTATTCTTGGAAGACTGTAACCAAGAGTATGAAGGCGAAGTCAACAAGCCCGGTAAGACCGTAAAGATCCTTGCTGTTGGCAAACCCACTATTTATGAAGTAACTGGCAAAGAGCTCAACAAGGACATCAATGCTCCTGAGCACATTCCCGAATCTTCGATCGATTTGACTGTTAACCAAGTTGCATACTTCAACTTTATGGTTGACGACATCGACCAAGCTCAAGCAAAGGGTGGCATTATGGATGAACACGTTAAGGAAAGTGGTCAAGGTATCGCAAACACCATTGACAAGTATATCGCAAAGTTTGCTGCCGATGACACTGTAGCTTCTCTTTATGCAAGCCCTGTAACTATCGTTGAATCAGAAGCAAAGACTCTTGCTGCAGATGGCTCGGAGAAGGCAAATACAAAATATGTTCTTGACGTTGTTGACGAAGCTGTTGAACTTCTCCAAGAAAGAAACGTTCCAGATGGCACTCCAATTGTCATCACTGTTTCTCCCAAGTTCTTCCGCATCTTCAAGAAAGCATATCGCTTTGAAGACACCAACAACAGCAACATCCTTAAGAACGGCAAGGTTGGTATGTATAACAAGGTCACGGTCAAGGTTTCCAACAACGTATTCAAGAATGGCGATGGCAACAAGGTACACAACATTATGATTCGCACCAAGAAAGCAATCGCTGCGGTTGTTCCTTACACCCACACCGAACCATATCGCCCCGAAAAAAGGTTCTCTGATGCAGTTAAGGGCTTCACTCTTTATGATGCAATCGTAGCGCGCCCACAAGAGATCATTAACATCCCTGTTCAATTCTAATAAAGGAGGATAGAGTAATGGAACTTTATAAGAGAAACAAAGCAATCAAGACGGAATTCATTACCTTGCAAAGTGGTAATGAACATAAAATCAAGTGGGATGAGTCCGATGAGAATACCATCGTTTGTCTTATGCCTGGCGTAGAAGAAGGCACGGTAGATGTTACCGTTAAAGCCGGTAATGGTTGTCAAGCAGCTCAACGTGATCTTGTTTTAACGCTTGAAGCTGGAAACCATTATTGTCTCAAGCTCGATAGTGGTAGATACAAGAATCTTTCTGGCGAAAACGCAGGATATGTTGTGCTTACTGCAAGCGACACGGTGTCTATGTGCGTTTGCGCAATAGAATAAACAACGCTAATATAACCTACCTTCGGGTAGGTTTATGCAGCCAAGGGTATTTGCAGTTCAACTCTGCAGGGTTGCGAAGGAGAAAGTATGAAGTTAGGCGAAATCAAACTTGAAGCACTCAAACTAATGTTTGCCAACTACAATCACGACATTACTATTGATGGCTTGGTTGAGTATTATGCTGACGAAAACTATGGCAGTTATCTCATCAATATGCCAGGCTCAATTAATAGGTGTTTAAGCGTTATTGAGAACAAATCCGTCTTACCATCTAAGACACTTAATATCACGCCAAATATGGGGCTTGCAAGTGGTGGAAGAGTTAAGGTTGAACTTTTGTCGGTGGCTCCCGATATTTATCTTATTGAACGCATTGCCAAAGAAACGCCATACGACTACAACGGAAACGTGGATTACTATTTAGAAGGAAACACGTTGGTGTTAGGGGCATTAAGGAAAGATGAACAATACGTTGTTGTTTATAAACCCACACTAAAGAGAATATCCCTTGATTCTTCTGATTATGAAGAACTAACCGGAGTTCCAGACCATATTGCTTGTCACATCCCTTACTTCATTAAAGGAGACTTGTTTAGAGAAGATGAGCCCAACGAAGCAAGCGAAGCAAGGAATTGGTTTGAGCAAGCAATGTCGGAAATCGTACAAGCTCGTGCAAATATGGTTAGTAGGGTAGAGAGTGTTTATGCATTAGTGGAGTGTTAGAAATGAGAGCAAACACAAACATAAGTCTAAAGAAGAGGAATACCATTACCTTTGAAAACTTTAGAGGAGTAGACTATTCTTCATCCCCATTGAGAGTGTCAACCAATAGAGCATCAAAGATGAGAAACCTTATCAATGAGTATGGTGTCAACCATAAGCGCCCAGGTTGGAATGAGCTCTTTAAGATAGTCGTTGATGGCAAAGAGCAACGCATAAATGGCATTTTTCAATACAAGACTAAAGAACACGAAGTGCTGTTGGTGCATGCAGGAGCTGGCATATATACCATCAAGGATGGTGCAATTGTTTGCATATCCAGGGGAAAGCCTTTTAGCAACAATCTTATAGACCAAAGAAGCCAATGCTTCATTCAAAAGCAAAGAGCGTATTTGATTGGTTGTGGAGACTTCTTAGTGTATGGCACATGGGATGGTGAGACCTATGAGCTTAGGCGCGTTGCCGATGATGCAGATACCTATATTCCGACCACAACCATTTCTATTGACAACGATAGCGTAACTGACGATACGGCAAGGGCTTCTCTTGATGATACCAATATGCTTTGCAGTCTAAGAAAGAATAAGCTGCTTGGCACAAATAAAACCCCTGCAACATGGACCGTAGACAGCAAAAAGATAAAAGCCGGTACTGAGGTAAGGGTTTCTATTGAGCTTGAAGATACAATGAAAGACGTGGTTAGCAGTGGAGATAAACTACTTTGTGACGAGCAAGAAGTGGGGAGTATAGACCGTGAAAAGGGCAAAATTACTCTTACCATCGACACTACTCCACCGATAGAAAATAGGGACAATATCACGGTAACTTTTAACCCGAACGAAGAGAGTTTGTCGGATAGAATAACCAAATGTAGTTTTGGTATTTTGTTTGGTGTAGGTGGTAATACCAATAGGCTATTTTTAAGTGGTAATGAAGACTATCCAAACGTTGATTTTCACTCGGAAGCAAACGATTATACCTATTTTAGTCCACTTAACACGGGAGCTATGGGAAGTGACTCAACCGCAATAAAAGGCTATGCAAGACTTTCCGATAGTACACTTGTTGCCTATAAGGAAGAGTCCGATATTGAAGCAAGCATTTACTACCGCAGTGGTGCATATAGAGAGACTTATGATGAGAATGGTAATTTGGATGAGCAAAGAGCTGTTTTCTCTATCACAGCCGGAGCGATAGGAGAAGGAGTAGTTTCGAGATATGCTTGCGCCAATCTTGCCGGTGACAACCTTATTCTTTCAAATAATGGCGTTTTTGGTATTGTTTTAGCAAATAATGTCGCTACCAATGAGAGATATGTTAGAGAGCGCTCCCACCTTATCAATGAAAAGCTCAAGGAATATGATTTATCCGAAGCAGTTGGATGCGTATTCAATGGAAGGTATTATCTTGCAGTGGCAGATAATTGTTTTGTCGCTGATGCGAGATTCAAGTATTCCGGAGAAAATGATATTGATGGAAGCTATAACTACGAATGGTGGCATTGGGACAATATCCCTGCGAGAGTGTGGGCAAAGATAGGGGAAGAACTATATTTTGGCACAGCCAAAGGGCAGATTTGCAAGTTTGATAATCTTGAGCACACCGATCGTACTTATGAAAACACGGAAGTCGGCGATATCGCTATTGATATCAGCGAAAACCATTTTACATATGGCAAATATGCACTTGAAGAAGAAGTTGAAGAGAACGATATTATCACGTTTATTACCAATGAAAGCCTTAAACCGATATATGCCTTATTCTTTGAAGTAAATGCTGTTCAAGACAATGCAATCGTTACGGACGAAGATGGAATAGATCCAATCTATGAAGAAATTGAAGTCTATGCTGACAATGTCGGTCTTTCGGGACTTGAAGTTGGCAAGAAGTATTTTACAGCAGAAGTTGACAAAGCCTTTTACACTTTTAAGCTCAAAGATGAAGAGGGCAATATCGTAGAGATAAATGATGGTGGTTTCCGTTTGCACAGGCGTGTTTCTGACACAGAACTATATGTTACAAACGCGATATTCAATAACCGAACCTTCCAAGTCAAAAGGAATCAAGATTCAGCTCCACTTACACTCACGAACTACAACGAAGATATTCCAACTGCCGTTATTGCAAAGATTACACATCGCAATAACGTTGTTGCAGAATGGTATTCTCCAGTATTAGACCTTGGCTCAAATGAGTGTGCAAAAACCTTGTTCAAAATAACTGTTGCTACCGAGCCGGAAGTAAACGGACATATTACGTTTGGGTATGAAACAAGAGAAGTGTCAAGGTTGTTTGCCGCAAAGGGGGTACACGTGTTTTCTTTTGATAGCATTGACTTCGAGAACTTCACTTTTGATACTGGTTTTGCAACGAGCTATTCCAAGCTCTTTAAGGAAAGGAATTTTAACTATATATTATTCCGTTTCCTATCAGACAATCAATACGATGCCGCGGTAAATAGCGTTACTGCAGTATATAACATCCACAAACACAATAAGGGGGTACAATAATGGCCGACCAGAACAACTATAAAGTTAAACCGATTTCGGATGAGCAAAGGATGAATATTCAAAGGCGCTCAGCCTACACCTTGCCCACAAGACCAACCGAGCAAGGAATGAAACCGAACGAAATCAAGAGGGCCTTTTTTGGCTACGTTACAGAAAGTAACAATTCTGTCATGGGCGAAATCAATCGCATTGTAGACGAAGTTAACCAAAGCTTAGATGCCGAGGAACAAGCCTTAAAGGAGCACGAAGAAGCCGCTTCCAAACGCCATGATGAGCACGTGAAGGAAGAGGCCGAGCGATTTAATCAGCATAAGGAAGCATTTGAACAGCATGTAACTAACTTCAACGCCCATACTGGCAATAAGAACAACCCTCATGAGGTGACAAAAGCGCAAGTTGGACTTGGAAGCGTAGATAACACGGCGGACAAAGACAAGCCGGTTTCTACTGCTACAAAGCAAGCCTTACACGATCATAATGAGGGTACTAACTTGGATGGGGCTACGAGCCATCCGGAGTTGAGGAAACTTATTCAAGAGGCTGTTAACGAACACAATGAAGAGTTGGAAGCTCACAACAACTCTCAAGATGAGGCCAATTGTCACCCATATCTCCAGGGTAAAATTAATACGGAGATAACCGATCGCAAGAAGGCAGTAGAAAATCTTTCTAAGAGCACGGACACCTCACTGGCAAACAAAGTAAATTATTCGGACATCCAAGATAACCTTACTTCAAGTGATGCACAGAAACCACTCTCAGCAAAACAAGGCAAGGAGCTCAATAGTAAGATTGGTGCTCTATCAGAGAATTTGACGAAAAATACTATTAAGTCAGTTTCATGGGACAGCACAAATTATATTTTAACCATCACAGATAACGAAGGCAACGTTCAAAATATTGACTTACCAATGGAATCTGTTATCAAGGATGCTTCTTATAGTTCATCCACCAAGAAGATAACGTTTACTTTAGTTAATGGGAAGACCATTTCTATTGATGCGAGCGACCTTGTTGACACTTATACTGCCGATGGTTCAACGCTAACTCTTGAGGGTAAAAAGTTCAAGATAGCTGATGCCATTATTGCGCGCCTTGAAGCGGTAGAGAAAAACCCAGGTTGTTTGCCGGTAATGGTTGATATCCCCGATGTTGCGCCATCAGCATTTACCGATGACGTAGTCTACTCTTATCAATTTTCAGCCACTTCATTAGGGGATAGCCGAAACATTGTTGTGGGAAACCTTTGTTTGGCAAAGTTCTCAACAGCAAACGCAAGTGGGCAAAAATGGGCAGTTTGTAAGATAACCAATGTCGAATCTACAGATGCGGTAATTATACGTGCTCTTGATTTCATCGATGGAGCCGTTGGCGCCAAAGGCGAAACTGGTGTTGGTATTAAGTCTATTTCTGCGGCAGGGAAAGATAGTCTTGGTGGCAATATTTATACTATAACCTACACGGATGATACAACTACTCAATTTGTTGCGCCTAAGGGAGAAGATGGTGTTGGCATATCAACCATTACTTCAAACGGTCAAGATGCAAACGGTGGCAATCAATACCTTGTCAACCTTACCAACGGTCAATCTTATGGCTTTACTGCACCTAAGGGGGACAATGCACTACGATACTATAAAGAAGGTCAGCAGGTATGGTTATACGGAACAACTGGTGAGTTTATTGAAACTCCGGAGAGCCTATCGCTGGATTGCTTTAATAGGACACCTAAAGTTGGAGAAGTTTTTTCTTTTGAAGCCAAAGCTTGTTATATAGGCATAGATGGCGGCGGCCTTTCCGTTGAGGGGGATGCCGTATATTTGGTTTATGCGAAAATAACTGCATTATCAGACACTACCGCTTCAATCGAATACTTGGATATTCAAAGTCTTGATGGAGCTGCCGCATTGATGGTAGATAGACAAATTAGTTATGATGCCGCGCCGGTTAAAGGAAATACTTACACCATTTCTCGTTCGTATTTTAATCGTTTTCCTGGGTTATGGGATGTTTTCCAAATCATTGGGTTAGATGCTAACAATAATTTGTATTTACTCTTGTGTAAGGTTACGTCATTGTATCCATCTTCTGATAGCAGCTTGACGGAATATCAAATCTTAAGCGTATATGCGTATGGTGGAGTAACAAGTGTAAACGGCGAAACGGGTGCCATTACTAATGTCGTTAAAGATAATACTAATGAAGTTGCAATAGGAAATCAAGCCGAAGCAGTTAACTATGGTGTTGCAATAGGTTATCAAACTAATGCGACAAATGCTTCCGTACATATCGGTAGTCCCGCCTTTTTGGCTGACAACGACCAATTCGGTGCTAAATCTCAAGGTAGTGTTGCTATTGGTCCTGACGCAAATATTGACGCAAACTCTGATTATAGTGTCGGAATAGGTTTCGCAGCTACTGTTAAAAACGCACCTAACGCAGTACAGCTTGGAAGTGGTGAAAACTCAACCGAAGGCACTTTGCAGTTTAGAGATTATACTTTGGTTAATGATGCTGGTATAATTCCTCTTGCGCGTACTCCTTTGCTTTATACCGGCTCACCCTTAGCATCAAACTACTGCGTTTCAGGTGCGCTGAATGGTATTGTAGCAAATGCACTTGACTTTAATCGTAATCCTAAAGTGGGTGAAACGTTTAGAGCTCCTGTTTATATGGACGGCTTTGGCGCTATTCGTAGCTGTTATTGTGTGGTTGAATTAACGAGTTCATCTACTGTGGTTGCTCGGATAATACAAAACATAACTAATGGAGCCGGTGTGCCTATTATGAATACTACTATAGTCAACCTTCTTGTTGGAACTACACTTATCAATGTCACGTTAGATCTTCCTCCAAGTGCGTTTTGGCATATATCTGATGATGGCACAGCAACTATAGCAACAAAGTCACAAATACTTTATATGATAAACCGCTATTTATCTGCACGAGGATGTTTGCCGGGCGCGAATGCCGCAACGACTCTAAAACATCCCGCTACTGGAAGTCAGTCCACAAATCTAATTATAGGAATATACGCCCCCGACACAACGGAAAGCACTTGGGGTACACATATAGGTATCGTGTACCGTTCCGGTTCATCGCCAACGCTGACGTTAACGGCAGTACAACCTGCAACTATTATCGGACCTTTTGGTCAAATATCAGCTTAACAGCCAACACCAAGGAGCAGCTTATGCTAAAGAGATTATTTAAAAATGGAGAAACACTATGAAAAACGGAATCAAATACACATTATTTTCAGCAGGTGGACTATTGGGTGGCGTTGGCATTTCTGCCATCGTCTACCTCTTAACCAAAGGCAACGTTGATTGGGAAAACTATCTTACCGCAGAGCTCATGCCGGCATTGGTTAGCACCACGGCATCGATAGGTGCGTTAGCGCTCGCAGTAACGCCAATAATCAACAAAATCAATGGCACAACGTCATTGTTCACCCAAGCTACTAAAGACGTAAATGAGTCGGTTGCAAACACTAAGGAAAGCCAGCAAGTGCTTGCGGAAAGAGAAGAGAGGATAGCAAGCTTTCAAGAGGAACAAAAGGAACTTCGTGAAGCTGTAAACAATATGAATACTATGATTCGTATCGCGTTTACTAACATGGATGAGCTTGTTCGCAAGGGTATGGCAAAAGAAATCAACAAGGTAGGTGCTAAAGATGAATATAGCGAAACTACGGACTAAATTGATTTTCTTACAAATAGGTAGTTTTTTGGTTTCGATTGCTCCGTTGATTGTGGTTATTATTCTCAAGTGGAATAGCTATACTTCGGAGCCAAGCGACTCCATCAAGCTCGGTGTAGGCTGCATGATTGGCTTGATATTTATTTTCCTTAAAGCGGTAGGTAAGCTCAAGATGCCAAGTAGAATTGTATCGTTCGGTATAGTTTTTATTATGTCATACTTATTAAAGGCAATACTTGACGACCTCATTTTGTTAAGTGGTATGGCACTTGCCGGTGAAGCATTGGATATGATAATTTTCCAACCTTTTATCAAAAAGATTAAGGAAAAAATTCAAATTGGCAAGCAAGCAAATGCTACTACCGCCCAGGTTGAAGAGATTGTCAAAAAATATCTTGGCTCTAATGGGAGGGTATAATGGAGAATAAGGCTAAAGAGTTTTTTAAGAATAATGCAGGCTACCTTGTGGTAGCCTTAGTCTCTTTGGTGTACATATCAACAGCCATCATCCAAATGGGAAAAACCGGAAAGACGATCGGTCAAATTCTTACTGATGGTGCAGTTACGTTCTTTTTAGGTTTTTGCATCAATCGCATTTTTGAAGCACAAGGCTTTATGAATGGGGATAGGGACGAGAAAGTCACTGCGACTATCAAGCTCCACGGAGAGATTGTAGAAAAGATTTCTCCTAATATCGATAAGTTAGACAAGTGGTGTTCCGCCCAAAACCTACAAAATCTCAAGCTCCAAAGGACAAAGGTTCTTGCTCAAGAGGGTATGAAGTATGACGATTTTTTTGGTGAAGACGGAGAAGCTAAAGGCTATGTTATAGACGAAACTAAAATGAAGAACTCTTACCAAAGGAGCTTTGAGAAGAAGCGCCTAAGGTGCTATAAGAAGGCCCTTCGCTTAAAGCTAACGCCAATTATAGCTAACGAGCTTACAAGCGAAGGTGGAAAGCAGTCAGATCCGTTTTACCTTGGCAAGACTAAAGCACAATACGAAAAGAAAACAAGTGCATCAAATATCATAAGCAAGGTTGCGACAGCCTGTATCTTTGGGTATTTTGGGGTTGAGTTAGTATCGGATTTCAATGTCTCTGACTTGGTTTGGACAGCTCTCCAAGTATGCACGTTCCTTATAACCGGCGTTATGAACATGTATAAAGCACAAATGTTTGTAACCGATGAATATAGAGGACGAGTAATCAAAAAGATAGACATTCTACAAAAATTTGATAATTATTTAGAGGAATTAAAAAAGGGGGAGCACAATGAGCAGAACAATCAGACCGAATGCAATAACGAAGTCTAAAACCGATACCATACCGGAGTGGAAACGACAAGGGTATCCATCATATCAAGCGTGGCTTAATGCCAACTATAGCGAAGGCACGGTCGCTATTCCTTCTGCTGTTTCTGCGCCAAGTTCAACTAATAGCTTGTCTTTGCTTGATAATTACAAGACGTCAAACGTAGGGCAATACGACAAGCCAAGTGGTTCGGTGCCACAGGCTGTTACTTTGGAGTACCTTCTATCGTTTGCCGGAGAGCAAAGCGGTCGCAGAAAAAATAGGCATACGCAAAAGGGCATGTTGGCCGATCCTGTTGAAACTCAAGCTCCGGTTGTTGAAGAACCCGTTGTAGATGAAGAACCCGTTGTAGATGAAGAACCCGTTGTAGATGAAGAACCCGTTGTAGATGTACCAGACGATGAACAAAACGCCAAGAAAGCAGAAGCTAATAGCTATTGGGATGAGCAGAGAAGATTATTGTTGGAGAACTACGGCCTATCGCAAAAAGCCTTGGACTCAAACAAGAAGACGTCTCAACAAAATGCAAGCATCTCTTATGATAAGCTCCTAAAGTATCTACCTCAAGAGATAGAACAACAGGGGCTTGGTGGTTTGGGTATAAGTTCCTCTCTTGCGTTGAACGCTAACAACGATTATTTAACTCAAATGGGCAAGATTGCAAGCGACTATAATGCCAATACGACCGAATTGGAGAAAAATAAAAATAGCGAGCTCAGCAACTTGGAAAGCTATAGACAAGCTGACCTTGACGAAATAGACCAACAAGAAGAGGCACGTATCCAAGCCGAGCAGGATGATACGTACAACTATGCTCGCGACATGATTGCAGGTGGAGCAATAACCACGGAAGAAGACCTTCATGCGTTTGTTTATAGCCTAAAAGACAAAGTGAATGATACTCAATACGAGAATCTTGTTTCATATGGCAATCAAATGATTAAGGTGCACGAAAAAACAGCCACCGAAAATAATAAGGCAACTATTCTTGAACAATTCTATACTTTACTGGAAATGGGACAAAATGACGCTGCGTCAAATTATCTTGAGGACAATAGTGAAGTGTTTAGTGAACAAGAGAAAAAGATATATCGTTCAATGCTTTCTTCAGTTGGGTATATGACGGAGGAAGAGGTATCTGGTGCTAAAGACGAACTACAAAATCACATAGATAATGGAGAGACTGATGTTGCGAGCGACATATTAGATAACCTTGGAGACTATTTAACGGATGACGAAAAATCTAACTATAACAATAAAATTGAACAAGCTAATATTAAAAACTCTATAAAAACGACTTCTCTATCTTGGAATAATGACGGAACTATGGGTGGCCCAATAGGTGAAACGACAACACTATCTATCAAAGATTCTTCGGGGAATAAGTATAGGGTAAAATATGGGGAAAAAGTTACGGACTCCAACCTAATAGAAGTAGTGAAAAATTTAGGGATTAAGGAAAATTCAGTATTTGGGTACAATGATCAAATATATGTTATGAAAAACAATAACGTCTATCTTGTAGAAATGAGAAACGAGCTTTTCAAGCAACATTATAATGATCTCTACAACGAAATCTTTGGATAAAAGGAGAGTAGCCAATGTCAAGGATTACTGCAGAGCAAAGAAGGGAAATCGCGAGAGAAAGAGCCCTTCGCATGCAAATGAATAACAAATTAGAAAACTATCTTGTTGAAGAAGATACACAGCCTGTTCAACCCCAGCAACAAGAAGCGAGCTTTTGGCAAAGGAGTGGAGAAACGGTTGCTGATTTCTTAGGCAGTATAGCAAAGGGCTTGGGCAAGGGTGTTGAGGGCATAATTGATGCCGGGGCTGGTATTGTGGGTGGCATTGGTGGTTTGTTTGACAAGGACTTCCAAGACAATACAAGAAAGTTTATTGAAACCGACTATACTCAAGAGCTCTATGGCAAGCATATTGACGAAGGCACAAAGAACTCGTATCTTAATGATAACAAAGTAGGCGAAATTATTGAAGGTGTTGGCCAAGGTGTTGGCCAAATGCTTCCGGCTGTCTTGGTAACGATGGCAACGGGAGGCGGCGGGGCTGCATCTCTTGCGACAATGGGTGTAAGTGCAGCTGGTACTGCAACCGAAGAAGCCTTCAAGGATGGCGCTGACTATTACAAGGGCTTGGGGTATGGTGCTGTTTCGGGGGTTGTTGAAGCTGCTACCGAGAAGCTCACCGGTGGCTTGACCTCTAACCTTTTTGGTAAAGGTCTTTTGGATGGTGCATCCAAGTCTGTTGCCAAGGAGGTTGGAGAACAAGGCATTAAGAGAGTGCTCAAAGGAGCTGCGGAAGAAGGCTTTGAAGAAATGGTCTCCGAAGCTGTTCAACCAGTTACTAAGGCTATCTACAAAGGTAAGGATGCTTTTACCGATTACAATTTTGGCGAGCACTTAAAAGATATAGCCGAGGCCGGTATCATAGGCGCTGGAACCTCGCTTGCCTATGGTGGCACGGTCTCTCCGGTTCTTTCCAAGTTAGGCAAAGGTGCCGTTGGCTCTGAAGCAGATATTGTATCAAGCCTTGAGTCTAATGCTGAAATCGACAATAAACTCGCAAAATTGGAGTATGATAATAGGCTAACGGAAGCAGATGAAAGGGTTGCTCTCAAAAACACACGCACGAATTATGAGAATATCTCTAATAAACTCCAAAAGATGGGAGAGAAAAGGCGTGCTAAGGTAATTGAGAAGTATGGTCTTGGTCAATACTTCAATACTGATGGCTCTATAAGCGAGAATTTGAGCCAAAGCCTTGAGGGTAGAAGGTTGTCCGTTGAAACGAACACGGAGCAAAATAGCCCACTTGCAAGTCTTTCAAGGGCAAGTTATAGCACTCACCTAAGAGGACAAGAAAGCAAGATACAAGAAAGCCTTTCAAAAGCAAGCAACCAAACCGGCACAAGCGTAACGTTATACCAAGGTGGCTTTGAGGGACAAAGCAATAAAAACTTCTCATCCTTTAAGAAAGCACTCAATGCATTTTCAACCAAAAGTGGTGAGAGGTTATCTTTTGTTGTGGTCAATCCTAACGAAAAGGTCAATGCTTTTATTGATGATAACGTTGTCTATATTGGTGCGGACAAGATATCTAACAACCAATGGATGACTGACGTTGTGCACGAAGGCATGCACTTTAACGAATCAAGTACGGAATATAAAACACTCATAGATTACCTATCTAAGAGTGATGTTCGTGTTGCCCAGGCGAATGCTCAACTTCTCAATCGTGGATATAACACGTCAGATGTAAACGTATATGGTAGCGAGATGAACGCTATCCTTGCAGAGAACGTGCTTGGTAATGAGCATTTTATTAACAAGGTAGTTTACGAAGAACTATCCCTTGGAGAAAAGATACTTGCTAAAATACAAAACTTCAAGTATATGTTGGAGACTATCAAGCAACAAGGCTCACGAGCATATCGTGAACTTGTCCAAGCCGAAAAACTATACCTAAAGGCCATAGAGAACTACCACAAGGGAGTAACTCATACTTGGAATAGGGAAGAAAGTAACGAAAACGTTACACCTTCAAACCAAGGGGTTGAAACTAATGGCGAAGTAAGGTATAATAAAAAGAGTTATTATAGCCAATTTAACACTTTAGCATTGAGCTGGGCATCGCGGGCCCAGGCTGGAGAACTAAAAGGCTTTTATGACACAAGAACTTATAAAATAGTAGAAGCGACAGGGGATGATGATGTATACGTTGTAATTAAAACGATACCCTCTTCCAACGAAGCACTTATTGAATATTATGAGGAACATATCAATGACAACAACCAATCAATTAACAGAAACGCAGAAGACATTTGCAGAATTATTGATAAATTTGCAAATATCCAAGGACAGCACGATAGCAATAGCTCTAATGCTACAAGAGGACAGGCAAATGAAGGAGTTCGCTCATTGGGTGAATGGGAACTTGCAAGCAACGGAGAGCGAGCTTCTACGCAAAGCAGTGGAGATAAGCGAGAAGTAAAGACTTCCCTCAAAGACTCTCAAGGTAGAACTCTTACCAAAGCCCAAGCAAAATACATACCTTACAGCAAGATTGGCGAAGAAAATGTTCGCTTTGTTCAAAGGGAACTATACAAATTATATCAAGGACATGATAATTGTGTGGCTGACGGAATTGCTATTGAAAACGGAAATATCGTTTACATAGTAGATTCTGGCAAGGAAAACGGCGAGATAAATTTTGCTTTTAGGAAGAAGTTATCTTTTAGCAATGAAGAGTTGAGAAAAGAATATATAAGGAGAACAAATAATGACTCAGTATCAAAAGGGTATATTAGTGATGGATTATCTTCAAAGTTTAGGCTTGGATATGATAACGATAGGGGAAGCAGTCGAGGATCAGAACTTAGAGAAGAGCTATCAACTAATCAAGAAAAATCCACAAATAACCAAGAAGGAGTTCTTGGAGAAGATGGAGATAGAGGAGTTCATCCATTAAAGAAAAAGCCACAATATTCCCTCAAAGACTCTCAAGGTAGAACTCTTACTGAAGCCCAAGCAAAATATTTTGCTGATAGCAAGGTTAGAGACGAGCAAGGTAATTTGCAGGCAGTATATCATGCTACAAATGCTAATTTTAATATTGTAGATTTCAAGAAGAATGCACAAGGGTTATTTTGGTTTGCGTCCAACAAAGATGCTTTGTTATCTGGCCAAGTAAGCACGCCAGGCGTTAAGAACCGTACAAGCATTAAAGTTATGGAGCTTTATGCTAACATTGTTAATCCTGCATCATGGGATGAATACGATAGGTACGGAATACAGCAATTAAAAGAGAAAGGGTACGATGGTGCAATATTGGATAATGGCGATGGTACTTTCATTGGCTTTGTTTTTAATTCTTCCAACCAAATCAAATTAACCACTAACGAGAATCCCACAAATAATAGGGATATAAGATATTCGCTTAATGATAGCCAAGGCAGAGCCCTAACGCAAGAACAACAGGCATTTTATCGAAACAGCAAGGCTGTCGACAAAGATGGCAATTTACAAGTAGTCTATCACGGAACAGAGGGAGAATTTTTTACCTTTGATAAGGCCTTGCGCGGAAGCATAACTGGCACAAAAGATGCCAAACTTGGTTTCTTCTTTACGAGCAGTAAAGAAGTTGCAAGAGAATATGCCATTACAGCTCAAGAAATGAAATACTATAATTATGTCTATAATGTTGCGCAAGGCGACAAAGATATTATAAATCTTTTAATGTTAAAAGACGGCTACAAACAATTGCCACAAACCGAAATGGTAAAAAAGGTTGGCGAGCTTGTTGAAAAGGCTGAAAGTGGCGAAACCGATATTAAAGAGCTTTACCTTAATTTAGAAAACCCATTAGAAAAAGATTGGAAAGGAAAGGCATATAAAAAGGTCGCGATGTTTAAGGTTGTCACGGAAGCTATCCAGGGCAATTATGACGGTGTAATAATCCGCAATATTGAAGATAGTGTTGACCAAAGCGGAATATATAGCGATGTGTTTGTAGCATTTGAGCCTAACCAAATCAAGCTTACTACAAACAAGAAACCTACAAACAACGAAGACATCAGATATTCATACAGGCCTACAAATTCGCTTATTGACAACTATACAGAAAAACAATACAATGATTTTGGATGGGCGAGAGTTAATGAAGTGTTAACTGCCAACGAGAATTCGGACTTCAAAAAGAAGTATAGAGAAATTAAGGCTGGAAGACAAAAAGAAATTCACAAAACGTCAAGAGGCGAGATAATGGTCGCTGTCAACGATATGGCTGGAGACCATTTTGGTGTAAACAACGTTATAGTATTTGCTAAAGGCAGTTACGATAATTACAAGATATTAAGAGTAATAAGAATCAACCTTGAAAGCGAGACTGATATAGAAATAGTAAGAGAGGAGATATATAGAAATGAAAACAAGCCTTGGACACGACAGAGCAATTTTTATGAAAACTTGTTCGGAGAAGAACTTGTCGGAGAATACTTGCCTAATTCTTTCGGAACATATAAAGAACTCAAGGCTCAAAGATGGGAGCGAATCTGGGGACAAGAAAGCCAAGGAGTTGACGGAACTAATCAAATCTTGCAAGACGGAAGAGGAAATACTAGAAAAGTTAAATTCTCTCTAAAATCCAACGCCGGACTAAGCGAGGGCGAATTCCGTAAAATTATTGCTAATCTCAAGTTCGAAAAGAAATATAGCCTTAACGATGCAAAGGATATAGTAAGACACCTTGTTAAGCAAATAGCACACGACAATTACTATGCTGAATTCAAAGCGAATGAATTAGATGAGCTCTCACACTTCTTGTGGAAAGGTCTTAACTCCCAACCCGAAGGCTATCGTAGTGTTTCTGAAAAGGTGGCTGATTTTCTTATTGAGCATGCAACCGTACGCGACATTTACACTGATAGCTTAGATATGTTAAAAGATGATGCGCAGAGAACGATTGATGTCATCAAGCCATACTTACATTCACTTGACTTGCGCAGCCTTAAGGAAGAAATCGCACACAACGGAAGCGAACATTTGTACTTAAGGTGGAGTGCCGGAAAAGACAATAAAGGCATAAGGGTTGATGAGTTACCTGCACTTTTTGAGAACGCAGGAATCTATATTGACGAATACAATCCGGCAGATATTTTGCTTAGGGTTGATGAGTTGTATAACGAAGCAAATCAAACCATTTCGCAAAGGGAACCAACTTACAAGCTATCTGAGTTGTTGGATGCGGATGGGCTAAAGAAGCTTAAGCAATCTCTTATGAGAGAAACCTTGTTTGGTTTTGAATTCTATGGCGAAGAAACCGATTTTGTAAAGCTCAAGAAAAAGCAAGAAGCAACCGTTTCTAAGCTAAAAGAAAACCTAAAGGAAGCAATATACGCGTCAAAAATCAAGGGTAGAATTTCTTATATTGCAAAAAAGATAACGGATAAAAAACTTGAAACTTTCCACAATGCTACACAAGCATCGGACGATACCTTTAAGAAATCAGTTGGTATTCTTTCAAGGCTTGACTATCGTGGTACATTTAACGAGAGTGCAAGGAATGCAATACAATCATTAAGCAAGTGGTACGTCAAGGAGAATCCGTTGCTTACAAATGCCCAAGATTCGGAAGCAAGCATCTTTGACCAAACGATAGCCGATGCTATTAACTTTGTGGTAAGCGGTAATGGCAAGTTGACTTTAGACGAACTCAAAGCTTTGGAGATAATTGTTAGATACTTTAATGGCTTCTTAGACACCTACAACAAAACCATATTGAATGGTCGCTGGGTTGATGTATATAAATCAGCAGAACAATACTATCAAGTGGCAGAAAGAAACGGAGCATTGCGTACTGGTAAACCAAATCGTCTAACGAACATTGGTAGAAAGTATAGCGAAAGTTTTTCTGACCCGGCTCATAATGCAAGAGCTGCGGATATGTATGATGAAAACGGATTCAATACTGCGATGTTTAACGAGTTTAGGCAAGGAGAGAAGAATGCTGCGATTGAAGAGATGCACATTCTCGCTGAGTTGGAAGAGTTTTACAAGAAGAACAAAAAGTGGAGCAAGGAAGCAGCAAATAGAAAGATAACTTATTTGGGTAAGGAACTCCCACTACTTGAGGCCCTTTCCTTGTATATGAGTCTCAATCGTGAACAAGCAATAGATGGTCTTATTGAGAATGGTTTTGTCTATAAGGTTGACGAAAAAGGACACGAACATCGATACAAGGTCAATGGCGTAACAGAGGTTTCGGAAGGCAAGGTAGCACAAGCCCAAGAACTCCGTGATAGCATCAAGAAGCAATTGAATATTCAAGACGTACAATTTCTTGATATTGCGTGGAAAATCTTTAATGAAAAGTGCAAGAAACTCAAATATGATACTGACATGCGTTTGTACTTCTATTCTAATGTTGTGGAGGGAGACTATTTCCCAATCAAGAGAGATGGAATTGCATATTCCGTAGAGCAAAACTTTATGGAAGAAATGTCCTTGAGTAGTTTGTCTTTTAACAAAGATACCATCAAGGGAGCAAAGGGTAGGTTGTTTATAGAACCAATCACGGAAGTGATAAATCGCCACGTTAAGGGCGTTTGCCAATATGCTCATTTGAAGACTGCAATTGATTCTTACAACAAAATCTATAGCATGGATATTGGTGGAAACAAGAATAAGCCTAAGAACTTGCGCTCTATTCTTCCAAACCAGCGCAATGGTATGGATGAGTATTTCAAGAAGCTTATTACCGATATTAAGGGAATCAAAATTGTGGGTGAAACCGCCTTCAACAAGGCAATAGGTGGAATCCGTGGCGGATTTGTCAAGTTCCAATTAGGACTTAATCTTAAGGTGTTGGTAACGCAACTTTCTTCCTTCGGAGCATCCGTATCAATCATCAATCCGGTCAACATTATAAAGGGATTCAACGTTAAAACCTCAGACCTTGATAAATACTGTCCTTTGGCAGAGCTGCGCAACAATGAGAACACTATTGTTAGAGCTCAAGGGGTAATTGATAAGATAGGCGATTTTGGAAGTTTGCTTATGAAACCTATTGGTATGGTTGATAGGTTTGTAGTTCAAAGGTTGTATGCTGCTTGTCAATACGAAATAGCATCTAAGAAGAATGGCGCTAAAGTTGGGACGGAAGAGAATAAAATAGAAGCCGGCAAACTGCTTGAGACTGTTATTTTTGAAACTCAACAAAACTCTATGGCAACCGAGCGTTCCCAGGCTATGAGGTCGCATAGTGAGATTATGAAAGCACTTACTATGTTTTCGTCCGATGCTATGAAAGTAGTTGGTCGAGTGCTTGATGGCTTTGGAGAAATCTCTGCACTTAAGGCACGTATTAGGATTGCGGAAGGTTCGGAAAAAGCATCTTTTGAATCAAAGTTAAAAGTTGCACAAAAGAAAACCATTAGAAGTATTGCCGCTTTAGTTTCCACTTCGGTGTTTATGGCATGTGTGGCTCAAGCATTTAAGTCTTTATATAAGAAAGATGAAGATGAAAAGGTATTAGAATCTATGGCTTTTGATGCAATTGGCAATATGCTTGGTGGATTACCTATAATCAAGGATATTTATGCTTATTTGATGGATGGATACGATATCAACAACTATGCTTACAACTCGCTAAATTCTTTGCTGGAATCAGCAAGCGACATAATTGATACGGCATCAAACGTTATTTCCGGCAAGGCAACGACACAACAAATTGCTTCCGGAACGAGAAGTATGGTATATGCAGTTGGTCAGTTGCTCGGTCTTCCAGTAAGGAATTTGTATAATACGGTTTATGGCTTGATAAATAGGTTTGACAGCGCGACTGCGTATAAAATTGATAATGTGTTCTACAACAAGAGTTATTCGTCAGACTTGAACAAGGCATTGGAAGAAGGAAATGAAAGGTTGGTTGCAACAATATCTGGAATAATGCTTAATGAAAACATCGGGGATATAGCCGATGAGGCAAGCCGAAATGAACTTAATAGGTTGGTGCTCGGTGGATATAACGTAATACCATCGGCCATAAAAGACAACGTGTCCATAAATGGCGAAGAAACAGCCTTAACTAACAAGCAGAAGAAAGAGTTCAACAAAGTCTATTCCATCGCTCACGAGGCACTTGCAAGTCTTATAAAACAGCCTTTATACGATAATGCATCGGACGAAACGAAGGCAAAAGCTATAAAGTTTATATATGATACGTACTATGACGTGGCTCTTCAAGATGCGTTGGGAGTCGACGTAGATAACAAGAACGTATTGTTTGCTGAAGCAATAGATATTGAGAAACTCGCCCTAATCATTGCTACTGCTCGAAGCTTAACAGCAGACAGGGACAAAAAAGGCAATAGTATAACCGGAAGCAAAAAGGCGAAGGTCCAACAATATATAAATTCGTTAAGGCTGACCGCCGCCCAAAAGTATATGATAATGGGATACCTGGGATATACTAATAAAAATGGCGATACAAAAGTCAAAGCATATATCAATAAGCTTGCTTTAAGTAAGTCTGAAAAAGAAGAATTATACAAGTATAGTGGTTATGCTGCATAAAAAAGAAGACGAGGGGAAACCTCGTCTTCTTTACAATCCTAATACCAATGCTACAAACTTTTCCGTAATATATAGGTTCGGATTATATGACTTTGGCGGAGAGAGTGGGATTTGAACCCACGATACCCTTTAGAGGTATACACGATTTCCAATCGTGCTCCTTCGACCCCTCGGACATCTCTCCATTTGGTTCGCTTTTGCGCTTGTTAATTATACGATATTATTTTACTCTTTGCAAGTTTTTATTGAAAGTTTTATGTAATTTATATTATTTACTTAAAATTGTAACATACTCCACGTTGGGAGATTTTGTATTATGCAATCAATATGGGTAGAAAATATAACTAAGCCAACTTTTGCGGCGTTAAATAAGGGCTTGAAAACCGACGTGTTGATAGTGGGCGGTGGAATAGCCGGGTTGCTGTGCGCAAAAAAACTTGACGACGAAGGCGTTGACTACGTTCTCGTGGAAGCCAATGATATTTGTGGTGGGATAACCAAAAATACGACGGCAAAAATAACCTTTCAGCACGGTTTGATATATCAAGAGCTGATTGATAAATTCGGCCACGAAATTGCATCAAAGTATCTTGAGTCACAATACTTGGCGCTCAATGAATACCGCGAGCTGTCTAAGGGCGTAGATTGCGACTTTGAGGAAGTTGATTCCTACGTTTACAGTACTATGTATAAATCAAGGATAGAAAACGAAATACGCGCATTGAAAAGTTTGCATTGCTCCTGTCAATACGTGGATGAACTGCCTTTGCCAATCAAAGCCGTTGGCGCGGTTAGAGTGGAAAATCAAGCGCAATTTCATCCTTTGAAGTTTTTGTATCATATTGCAAAAGACCTTAACGTATACGAGCAAACCAAGGTGATTGAGCTCACCAAGGACGGAGCAATCACCGATAAAGGAAAGATCAAAGCAGACAAAATAGTGGTTGCAACACACTTTCCGTTTATCGACAAATACGGCGGATATTTTTTAAAGATGTATCAGCACCGCTCATACGTGATTGCATACGAGAACGCGCCTAAGGTAAACGGCATTTACGTAGACGAAGCCGAGCAAGGACTGTCTTTTAGGAATTATAAAGATTGGCTTTTGGTGGGAGGCGGCAGTCACCGAACGGGAAAACAGGGTGGAAGCTACGCAGAAATCAGAGCGTTTGCGAACGTGAATTACGCAAGTGCACGCGAGATTTGCAGTTTTGCCACGCAAGATTGTATGACGCTTGACGGGATACCGTATATAGGAAAATATTCACCTAAAACGCCAAATATCTTTGTAACCACAGGTTTTAACAAGTGGGGAATGAGTTCTGCAATGGTAGGCGCGAACTTAATAAAGGATATGGTCATAGGCAATAAAAACGACTACGAAGAAGTCTTTGACCCGAATAGGAGTATTATGCATCCACAGCTTTTTGTCAATCTTGGCGAGACGCTCAAAGGGTTGCTAACGCCGACCGTTCCGCGTTGTCCGCATTTGGGTTGTGCGCTCAAATACAACAAGCAAGAGCATAGCTGGGATTGTGCTTGTCACGGCTCAAGATTTACAGATAGCGGCAAGTTGATTGACAACCCCGCAACGAAGGACGTTGAAAAATAAAACCGCGTAAAAAGAAGGGAAATCGTTTTGATTTCCCTTTTACTTTTAATCGTCTATCATAATGCTGATTATCTCTTTATCGGTTTCTTTCATACCTTTGTAGGCAAGGCGTGAAACCGATTCTATCGTTGCTTCTACGCCGTTTTTGACGATACCGTCGCCTGCGTAGAACTCGCAATCGTGGTAGTACATATCCATTCCGAGCAAGCCTGATTCTACTGCGAGTGCTATTTTGGCTGCGCAGCTTGCCTTTGCTCCGTCGCAGATGATGCCGCTACTTGATGCAAGTGCGTTGACTAAGGTGTGTGCAACGGCTTCCATCTTGCCGCCACGAAGATATACTATGCCGCAAGCTGCCGCGGCGCCTGCGGAAATAACTCCGCAATATGCTGAAAGCGTGCCGATACCGGTTTTAAGGTGAATGGTCAAAAGGTTGGATAGGCATAGGGCGCGTAGTAAAAGGTCGTGGCCTACGCCAAGGTGCTTTGCGTATACGATTACGGGAATGGAAGTCGTCATTCCTTGGTTGCCCGAGCCGCTGTTGATAATGACGGGGAGCTCGCATCCGTTCATACGAGCGTCGGAGCCAGCAGCAGCGTAGGCCTTTGCGCGCACTTTGATGTTTTTGGGGTCTCTTGAAAGATATACTTTGCCGATGTTGGCGCCGTAATTATTTTTTAGGCCCTCTTCAGCGATGGCCATATTGCACTCGATTTGTCTTTCCAACACGTCACGAATATCGTCAAGGTTGACCGAGTCGGCAAATTCAATGATGCTTTCGACACTAAGAGCGCTTCGGTCGGAGTGCTTTTGCGGAAGGGCTTCGGTGTTTTCAAAAAGTATCTCGTCGTCAAGCTTCATAATGGTAACGTTGGTGTGGTCACCGATAAGCTTGATGTATGCGGAGTGATTGTTAGAGTAAAGCGTAACTGCAATTTCAAAAATCTCGTCGGAGCAAGAACGTTTTACTTTTACAGGAAAGGTTTCCAAGAATTTTGCTACGATAGGAGCGTCGGCTTCCTTGATTTCGGATAAAACGGATAGTTCTTTTTCGTGGTTACCAAGGGCAATGCCGGCGCATAAGGCAGCTTCGATACCCTTTAGGCCGCAAGTGTTTGGGACGGTTACGCTTTTGACGTTTTTGACTATGTTGCCGCTAACTTCGATGAGAGCGTGGGTGGGATCTTCGCCGCACGCGGAAAGAACAGACTTAACCTTGGCTCCGGCATAAGCGATAGCTGCAGGCTCGGTACAGCCCATAGCGGGAATCAATTCTTCCTTAAGAATTTGTAAAAAGAGATTATACTTTGTTTTATCCATAACCTTACCTTTGGTAATTGATGATTTATTATATCATTTAAAGCACTAAAAAGCAACAGCGAAACGATATAATTACAGCTCACAAAAATCTATAAAATTGTGATGCTTTTTGTTTGCAATTCTCGTGGCAATTTGGTATAACTATTTAAAGCTAAAGAAGAAAGCCTTTCTAACTACTTTATGTTACCCACCTTTTTTAGTCCTTACCCCTCCGGCTTTCTTCTTTGGCCGATTTAAAAAGGGAATATATTAAAAAATTCGGCGGTCTTGAGACCGTTTTTTTAATAAAATAAACCAATTTTTAACAATATGTATTGACTAATGTTAGACGTTTACTTATTCTTAATATGTTTTAATTTAAAATAATAAAGGAATGGGTATGACACTTAACAGAAGAAAAAGCGTAATTTTTGCAGTAGTTATATTTGTGGTTTTGACGATGGCGTTTGGTTTGTTGCCAAGCGAACGAGAAACGAGAGCGTATGGTGAAACGTATAAGCTGACGACAGGTGAACAAGTCGCTGAGTTTTTGTCAAATCTTGAAGCGGGAAATTATTATATGGACACGATAATAATTGATGGTTCTGCTCCTATTGATTGCGGTGGAATTGCGGTTTCACCCTTAAGCTTTTTAGACTTAAAAGATAAATATATTGGTTCAGGCGAAGGCGCGGACGTTGTTATTCAATTTAACACTCAGCTGACGAATATCAATTTTTACGAGGATGGCTTTGATTGGGAAACTTCTCCGCACCACGGATTGTTTACGTTGGTTGAAAAATGTACGCGTGATGAAATGACTTTATCGGTTTACTACAAGGTAAATTTGAACGTTGGAAACGGCACCCTTGCAGAAAACCTAACCAAGTATAGATATAGCGAAGAAACCGAATTGCCTAACGTGACTCCGTCGGAAGGAGAAACTTTCTTGGGCTGGCAAGAAGAAGGTACCGACACTATCGTTACTAAGATTAGCGACACCTCTTGGGGCGTAAAGACCTACAACGCAGTTTACGAAAATGTATCGTCGGGCGGAGACGCAGAGCAACCCGATAACGAGAATACACCTACTACGTATCCGATTGTGTATAACGATAGTTTGGGTTCAAGTAGCTTAGAGTTACTTAACACAACTTATACCATTGGCGAAGAATTGATGCTTGGAAGCTTAGAAAAGGAAGGCTTCGTTTTTGTCGGTTGGGAATCAAACGGTGCGATGGTTACGAAGCTCGATGCCGAGCTGCAACAAGGCCTTTTGAGTGATGACGGCAAAATCTATTTAGAAGCTGTATGGGAGCTTGAAAGCCCGACTCTTAGCGCACAAAACGGCATTTCAAAGGTTTATGACGGGCAGGATTCTATTTTAAAGTTTGACATTGAGCACAGCCTTTTGGGCGAATTGAGCTTTGATTATAAATGGTATAAGAAAGGTTCTTTGGACGTTGTTAGCACCCAAGACGGTATTGCTTTTTGTAACGTGGAAAGCAGCGAATATATGCTTGAACTAACGGCGGAGCACCCGTCAAGCGGACTTGGTAAAA
>JAFTZC010000045.1 GCA_017461065.1 Clostridia bacterium
ATGTGGTAATATCTATTATGGTAAACGTGCGCGTACCTAATAATATCGCGCGCATAAAAAAATTTAGGAGAGGTAATTATGGCAAAGAAACCTATTCAGTATGATGAAAATGGTTATCGCAAGTTTGGCATGCGTGATAAGATTTCTTACGCTGCCGGTGACCTTGGCTGTAACATGAGTTTTGCATTGAAGAGCTCAATCATGGCTATCTTCTGGATGCAATTCATGCTTATTGGCGAAGAATTGTATGCAACCTTATTGTTGGTTGTTCAAATTTGGGACGCAATCAACGATCCACTACTTGGTGCGTTGTTTGATGCTGACCGTAGAAATTATAAGCAAGGAAAGTTTAAGACTTACATCTTTATCGGTGCGGTTGGTCTCGTATTCTCAGGCTTATTCTTCTTCTTACCTATCCCAAATGCTGATACTTGGATTAAAGCAATCATATTCGTACTTGGTTACGTTCTATGGGATGCTTGCTATACCGTTGCTAACGTTCCTTACGGCTCAATGATGAACGTTATCACCGAAAATGGTTCAGAGCGTTCACAACTTTCAACTTGGCGTTCAATCGGTTCAATGGTTGGTAACATTATTCCTATGGTAATCCTTCCAATGATCGTTTACGTTGACAATGAACTTGATGGTATCAGAGTATTTATCGCTGCTCTTATTATGGGCGTTATTGGTCTTGGTTGTTTTATCTTTATGCTCAAGACTGCTACCATCCGTGTTGACGAACAAGTTGTTAAAATCAGTGAACCTAAGCAAAAGTTCAACGTTATCAAGGCAATGGGTAACTTTGTAAAGAACCGTGCTGCTGTTGGCGCAACCATTGCTGCAATGGCTATGTTCATCGGTATGCAAGGCTCATCAACTGCAACCGCAGTTTTGTTCCAATCTTACTTTAAGAATGCATCTATTTCAGGCGTTATGATGCTCATCAGCTATCTACCTATGTTCTTCTTTATGCCATTTATCAAGAAGATCGTTGATAAGTTCGGCAAGAAGGAAGCTTGCGTAGTTGGTTCAGGTATCAGTATGCTTGGCGGTATTTTACTATTCATTCTCCCAATCACTCCTAACACCTTAGGTATGATTATGTACGTTGTAGCACAACTATTCTTCGGCTTCGGTCTTGGTTTCTATACTTGTGTATCTTGGGCTCTTATGGCTGACGCTATCGACTACAACGAATGGAAGACAGGTAATAAAGAAGAAGGCACCGTATATTCACTACATAGCTTCTTCCGTAAGCTTGCTCAAGGCTTGGGACCCTCGTTGGTAGTTCTTATTATGGCGGCTCTTGGTTATGATAGTGAACTCGGCTCAGAACAAACCATCGAAGTTGCAACCAATATGAGATGGCTCGTTGCAGGTCTATATGCATTCGCAGGTATCGCAATGTTCCTATCCATCACCTTCATCTACAACCTTGATAAGAAGAAGGTTGCTGAAATGACTGCTGACCTACAAGCTCGTAGAGCTGTAGTCGCTGACGAAGCGGTTGCTGAAGTAGCAGCAGAAGAAGTAGTAGCAGATGCTGAATAGTACTTTGTAGACTTTAAAAATGGTTGGCAGGGGAGTATGTATAGTCCTTTTGCCAACCATTTCTTTTTTAATCAAATAAAATCAAAAAAGGTGATTTAATGAGACAAATTTATAATTTTAATGCAAAATGGGCATTCACAAAGCAAGCTAACGCTGTTCCAAGCGAAATGCCAAAAGATTGGTACTTTGTTAATCTTCCACACTCTTGGAATGCTATCGACGGACAAGACGGTGGCAACGATTTCTACCGTGGCACTTGTTATTATGCAAAGACTTTGGATAAGATGGATTTACCCGCAGCTGATAAGTATTTCCTTGAAATCCGTGGTGCAAACTCATCTGCCGATGCATATCTAAACGGCAAAAAGCTAATGCATCACGATGGTGGTTACTCAACTTGGAGAGTGGATATCACCGACGTGTTGGAGCGTGACAATCTATTCGTTATCGCAGTAGACAATAGCCCGAGCGACAAGGTATATCCCCAAGTAGCAGACTTTACCTTCTATGGTGGTCTATATCGTGACGTTAATATCGTATGTGTAAGCGGTTCTCACTTTGACCTTGAGTACTATGGTGGTACCGGTGTTCAAATCACTCCTACCGTTGTTGGCAAGGAGGCAAAAGTTAACGTAAAAACCTACGTTACCAACCTTTTAGACGGACAAGCCGTTCGCTACACTATCCTTGATAAGGAAGGAAACGTCGTTGTAGCTACCACTTCAAATGCAGGTGAAGTAGAACTTACTATCAGCAACGTAACTCTTTGGAATGCTCGCAAAAATCCATATCTCTACACCTTGGTAACCGAGCTCGTAGAAGGGGATAAGGTGCTTGACAACCTATCTACTCGTTTCGGTTGTCGTTATTATGAAATCGACCCAGAACGTGGCTTTATCCTAAACGGCGAAGAATATCCACTCCGTGGCGTATCTCGTCACCAAGATAGATGGGGCTATGGTAACGCACTTCTTCCCGAACACCATAAGGAAGACGCTGAGCTCATCTACGAAGTAGGTGCAACCACTATTCGTCTTGCTCACTACCAACACGACCAATATTTTTATGACCTATGTGACGAAATGGGCTTTGTAATTTGGGCTGAAATCCCATATATCTCTCAACATATGCCCGGTGGTAGAGAAAACACCATCTCTCAAATGAAAGAGCTTATCACTCAAAACTACAACCATCCGTCAATCGTCGTATGGGGCCTTTCAAACGAAATCACTATGAAGGGCGAATCTGATCCCGACCTAATTGAAAACCACAGAATTCTAAACGATTTGGTACATTCAATGGATAAGACCCGTCTAACGACTATGGCAGTAGTATCTCCTTGTTCAATGGATGCAGAATATATCCAAATCCCCGACACCGTATCATATAACCATTACTTCGGCTGGTACGGCGGCGACACTTCTATGAACGGACCTTGGTTTGACAAATTCCACGCTAAGCATCCTAACATTCCAATCGGCTGCTCCGAGTACGGTTGTGAAGCACTCAATTGGCACACTTCAAAACCCGTTCAAGGCGATTACACCGAAGAATACCAAGCTTACTACCACGAAGAGCTCATCAAGCAATTGTTTAGCCGCAAATATATGTGGGCAACCCACGTATGGAATATGTTTGACTTCGGTGCAGACGCACGTGCTGAGGGCGGCGAAAACGGTCAAAATCACAAGGGTTTGATGACTTTCGATAGAAAGTATAAGAAAGATGCGTTCTACGCATATAAAGCCTGGTTAAGCGACGACAAGTTCGTACATCTTTGCGGCAAGCGTTACGTTGACAGAGTTGAAGACGTTACTAAAGTAACGGTATACTCCAATATGCCCGAAGTAGAGCTCTTTGCAAACGGCGTTTCTCTTGGCAAAAAGACGGCTGATGATCACTTCTTCTACTTTGACGTTAAGAACGAAGGAGAGACCGTTCTAAAAGCTGTAGCAGGTGAATTTGAAGACTGCGGAATCATTCGCAAGGTTGAAAAGTTCAACGAAGCATATCGCCTAAGAGAAAAGAGCGCGGTACTCAACTGGTTTGACGTAACCGAAGTGGAAGGCTATCTATCAATCAACGACAAGATGAGCGATATTATGGCTACTCAAGAAGGTATGGCTTTGTTTGCAGGTATGTTCCAAAAGATGATGCCTAAGCAAGGTGACACGGTTATGGGCGGCTTTGAGATGAACGAAAGTATGATGCAAATGATGGGCGGATTCACTTTCCTAAGACTTGCAGGTATGATCGGTATGATGGGAATTAACTTCACCAAGGAACAACTTTTGGGCATTAACGCTCAACTTAATAAAATCAAAAAGCTCGCCAAATAGGCATTCGTAAATTCGATTTAGGATACCTAATAACGAGTTTTATTAAAAAATCTGTAATTTAAAGAATTGGTAAAATGCACACTCTGTTAATAGGGTGTGCATTGTTTTTATACGTGCTTTTGAACGTGAAAAACAAGGTAGAATTAAGGAGTTGACAGCCAAATAATTTGCTCTTGACTATTTCGCGCGCGTGCATTATAATATATGTGTCTAACTTTAAACTGAGCAAGGAATATATGGCTAAACTATCTCACTCAAACGACAATTCCGCGCTAAAAACTCCGCGCGCGCCTATGCATAAAAAGAAATTGACGATACTGATTTCGGTATCGGTTACAGTCTTGCTTTTGGTAGCAGGCATCGTGCTTGCTATCGTTTTTTGGCCCGATAAGGTAGACGACCAAGATTACGATATGCCTCCTCGTAAAATGCAATATGAGTATTACGTTGACCACGAAGATAAGGCAGGCTTTTATCTGAGTGATAATTTCCGTGCGGAAGTGCCGCTCAAAGAGTTTACCAAGACCGTTATCGAAAGTGCCGATGGGTTGGTTCTTGGCGACGATCTTTTGGTTAAAGTTGAAGATGGAGTCGAGATAGGTGCTCAAGCGGTTTATAATTTTAGCTACAAGAACAAGGTTATCGCAGTAGTTAACGTTTACGTTATCGATGCGGATGCTTACATCAACAACGCAACGGAGCTTTTGGCCGTTAGCGCAGATAAGACTTATATCGTAAAAAACGCTATCGATCTCACGGGTGTGAGCGGCAACGTTTCAAGATTTATTGGCACAATCCACTTTAATCATCATCCGGTTAGCGGTTTTAACGTAGAAAACGGCGGTCTATTCAAAGAACTTGACGGCGCGACCATAACAGGGCTTGACCTTACGGGCGTAAGCGGAACGCTCACTCATACTAACTACGGCAACTTGGGCGTTATAGCAAACTATGCCAATAATACGCGCATTAGATATAGCTCGGTCAGAGGCTCGGTGAGCATTCATTCTACAGCTTCTTCAACTGAGGCGTTATACGTTGGCGGTATGATAGGATACGCCAACGCTGTAAAACGCAAAGATTACACTACGGAAGAAGTTGGCTACGTCCAATTGGTTTCATACCTTGATTTGTCTGTAAGCGGTAGTGGTGATCTTAAGGTTGGCGGTTTGATCGGTGGTGTAAGAAACGCAACTCTCGGCGAGTGTTACGCATACGGCAAAACCAAACTTAGCGTGGACGAAAACTCCGTAGGCAGCTTGGGTAATATTTATCTTGGTGGCTTAGTCGGTGTGTTAACTAAGCAATACGACGCAGTAACCACTTCCTACCTCTTAGACGAAAGCAGTCAACTCTATTCCTATTCCGATATCGAGATAGCCGTAAACGGCGGTGGTGCTCATAACTCCATAAACGTTGGCGGTATATTTGGATTACTCCAAAATCACTCTATTGTAAACGCCATCTATGGTGGTGATTTGGACGTCAGCCTTACGCGTGCGCCTTTGAATATCGGTGGTATAATTGGTTCAACCGATAACTCTACGGCACTAAAGATGAACGTTAGAGCCGTTGAAGTTAAGGGTGAAATCGAAATTTACTCCCTTGCTTCGGTGAACGCAGGCGGTCTTATCGGCGTAAGCGTCGAGACCCAATATAGCAACGTAATCGCATCCGTAATGCCCAAAATCAGTACGGATACGTCAAAGAAGCAGGGCACTCAAGTGGCAGTGACCGCTATTGCAAGCGAAAATTAAACCTACTCATATAGTTGGAGGACGATATGATTTATAGACTAAAAGACAAAGAAAACTTCAAAAAGTTCAAAGTATTTTGTGACAATCGTCTTGATTCACGTGCATACTTTATACCATTTTCCAGCCTAAAAAAGGCCCAGGAAGCGACTACTCTTACCAAAAGATACGTTTCCGACAAGGTTAAAGTGTTAAATGGTACTTGGGATTTCAAGTACTATCGCAACGACAAGGAAATTCCCCAAAACTTTGATACCGATAAGATAGCTTTTGATAGCATCAGCGTACCTTCTTGTTGGCAATTTACCGGTTACGAGCCTCCATTCTATACCAATATCAAATATCCATTCTACACCGAGCCTAACAAGATTACGTATAACAAGGTTGAAGGCGACTATGAAAGTGATATCAACGGTACTACCTACAAAGTAGGTACTAAGCAATATAACAGCGTAGGCGTATATAGAACTTGGTTTGACGTAAATGATCTTGATAAAAAGTATATTTTGTCCTTCCTTGGCGTATCGAGCTCAGCCGAAATTTATCTAAACGGCAAATACGTAGGTTACTCCGAGTGCAGTCACAACACTCAAGAGTATTCTATTGACGGGGCAGTCCAACTTGGCAAAAACGAACTTGTAGTAGTGGTTCACAAGTGGAGTACCGGATCCTATCTCGAAGACCAAGATATGTTCCGCAACAATGGTATTTTCCGCGACGTTTTACTATACGTAAACGACCCCACTTACGTTTATGATTTTGAGTTTTTTGCAACCAAGCGTGGCGAGACCTACGATGCCATTTTGAACGCTGTAGTTGTTGACGGCGAAGGTGCAAGCCTAACGGCTACCTTGACCGACGGCGGTAAGATAGTGGCAATGCGTTCCGTCCAAGTAAACGGAAAGGTCGAAATAATGTTTGATAGCCTTAGCGTTCAAGAGTGGAATGCGGAAATTCCAAAGCTATACGATTTGACTATCACTTTGATGAAAGGTGGCAAAATTACCGAGTGTATTCGCAAGAAGGTTGGCTTCAAGACAGTTAAGATTGACGGCAAAGTGTTCAAGCTTAATGGTAGACCAATCAAGATTTTCGGTGTAAACCATCACGATACCAATGCAAAGACGGGTTATTGCTTAACGCCCGAAGAAATCGAAAAGGACATTAGGCTTTGCAAAGAGTTCAATATTAACGCGGTACGCACTTCACACTATCCGCCGGACCCAATGTTTATCGAGCTTTGCGATCTATACGGATTGTACGTTATCGACGAAGCAGACATCGAAACGCACGGACTATCCCTATCAAAGCAAGTATCCAAAAAGCCACGTTGGAAGGCAAGATATTGGGATAGAGTTAAGGGAATGTATATGCGTGATCGTAACTCTTGCTCTATTATTATGTGGTCGCTTGGCAATGAAGCGGGTGGTATAGTATGTCAAGATTATTGCTATAACAATCTCAAGCCGCTAACCTTAATCCCCATTCATTATGAAGGTGCTTGCAGAACGAGTCGCGGTAGCTACGACGTAGTAAGCATGATGTATACTTCCGTCGAGAACTGCAAGAAGATTGCTGTTGCTAAAAATGCGGGCAAGGGCGTATATCCCATCGTAAACACCCACTCCAAGCAAAAGCCATTCTTCCTATGCGAGTACGCACACGCAATGGGGGTCGGTCCCGGCTCATTGGAAGATTACGTTGAAACCTTCCTAAGCAGTGCAAATATGATGGGCGGTTGCATTTGGGAAATGGTAGACCACGCTGTACTAAACGAAGGTAAAAAATATCGTTATACCTACGGCGGAGATCACGGCGAATACGTCCACGACGGCAACTTCTGTGTAGACGGCTTGTTCTATCCCGATAGAACTCCTTCAACCGGTGCTTACGCCGTTAAGAACAGCTATCGTCCCGTACGCGCAAAGATAGTCGGCAACGGTCTCATTAGCCTTAGAAACTACCATTCATTCCGTAATGCTAAGTATCTTACTATCAAAGGAACGTTGCTCGTTGAAGGCAATGCAATGTTTAATTTCGAAATCCCGTCCAACATTCCGGCAGGCGAATCAAGAACATTTAACCTTAACTTTGAGGCGCTTGGTGGTGATATCCAAATTAATATCGACTACTACGACGGCGAAAGACCGGTTGCCTTCGAGCAGTTGCGCGTAAGCGAAGCTTTAACCGAAATCAAGCGTATGGGTAGGGGAACCAAGATCGGCGTTAAGACCATCGGTAAGCTCCTAAACGTTGAGTTTGACGGCGGCAGCATCACCTTTGATCAAGATAGAGGTATTTTGGTTGATTACAGAGTAGGCAACACTTCTATTCTTGCAGATAGACCTGCAAAACAAGGCGAAGCCGGCAGAATGTATGCTAACGTTTATCGTGCGCCTACTGATAACGATATGTATATCAAGAATTGGTGGCACAAGTATAGCTACGATAACCTAAGCGTTAGAACCGACGACTTCCACTACCAAGTTTTCAGCGATAAGGTAGAAGTAGTAATCGACTATTCACTACTAAATCCAAAGGGCAAAAAGGCCTTTGGCGTCAAGGACGTCTATACCATTTTGAATAGTGGTATCGTTAGGGTTGAGTCAAGCGTTACCGCAAGCAGAAAGGCATCTCCCATCCTCCCAAGAGTGGGCAAAGTTATCGAGCTCAAACCGGAGTATAACGACGTAATATATTACGGAGCAGGCGCAAGAGAGTGCTATCCCGACTTCAAGTCACAATCGAGACTCGGCGTATATCGCACTACCGTTGATGCAATGGAAGAACAATATATCAGACCGCAAGAAAGTGGCAACCGCACGGATATTCGTTACTGCGCATTCCGTAATTCAAAGGGAGAAGGCGTTATGATATTTGCTGATATCATACCGCTCAACTTTGGTATAAAGCGTTACACCGACAAGGCTCTTGCAAAGGCAAAGCACCGTGAAGATTTGGTAAAAGAAGACGTTAACTATCTATCAATCGACGGATATATGGGTGGAATAGGCTCCAATTCCTGCGGACCAATGCCACTCGAAAAATACCAACTCAAGTCAAGCAGAAGCTATACGTTTAGCTTCAAGATGGTACCGTTTACCGATCTTGACGAAGAGATTTTAAGTAATTCGTAAGAGGAAAATATGAAGATTTATTGTGTTGACCGTAAAACGGTCGTCAAGGATTACTATGACTTTAGTATTCTAAACGGCTTAAAGGAAGGTAGAGAGTTTAGCTTTACTACTTCACGCTACGGATATTTTGTCGTTCAACTACTCGTGCTACCGTCATACGATAGTATGGGACTTGACGTAACCACCACGAGTTTATTCGGCGCGGATAAAGAAATTGAAAAAGCCGTAACTTGTTTTAATACTCAAGGCGTAGATGTAAAGGGCAACAAATTTACGAGAAAATTACCTATGCTCGAAGGTGAGCTAAAGCCCGTATTTATAGGCTGCGATTTCCAAAAGGCTGATCTTGGCGTATATCATACTTTCGTTACAATAGGTGATCAGAAAGTTAAGCTTAATTTTAAGTTAACCGACGAACTTGTTTTCAACGAAGGCTACGATACGGGAAGTACTTTAGCACGCCTTAATTGGTTGAATTCGACTGCATATAGGGACAAAAAGATTATCCCCGGCTACGAAGCAATCGGCGTCGAAAAGAATGCATTGACCTTTACCGGCAAGCGCGTAACGTTTACTTCAGACGGCTTGATTGAAAACGTAGAGAGTTATTTCGGTGAGTCTAACGCTCTTGAAGAAGAAGTAACCAAGACGCTATTCTCACGCCCGATTGAGCTTTGTATCGACGGTCAAAAGGTCAAATATAACAAGATAAAGCTATCTACGCGTACTAATCGCGCGACTATTGCAGGTGATGGTAGATCCGATAAGCTAAAAGTAGATATAACTGCCAAAGCTACGTATGAAGGCGTAATATACTACGACCTAAAAATCACCGCGGAAAGCGACGTAATTCTACCTGACGTAAAGCTCAATTTATATTTCCAAGCGACAAGCTACCTTATGGGACTTGGTAAGGAAGGCGGCAAGCTGAACGAGAACGTCGATTACAAGTGGAGTGAAGATAGACCTTGCGGTAATATTTTCATCGGTGATATCAACTGCGGTGCGGTTGTGCGCTTTAAGAATAGCGATAGATATGCTACTCCGATATATAACCTGTATAAGGACACTCCGTACGAAGTACCAAAGGATACTTGGGATAACTACGGAAAGGGTGGTATAACGCTTACTCGTACAAGCGAAGGCGCAACTCTTTCTGCTTATACGGGCAAGAAGATAATCAAGAAGGGTGATTCTATCCATTTGTATTTTGATATCGCGCTTACTCCGTTTAAGCCGCTTAGCTTAAAAGAGATGTTTGGCAATAGACTCGGACAAGACGGCATAGAGCTCACTTACGCAAGTATGCTTACCCGCGCAAAACAAGATGGTCTAAAGTATTTGTCACTACGTAATGCAGGTGTTTTGAATCCATACATAAATTATCCTTTTGACAAGGTTGAGGAGCTAAAGACCTTAGCTTTGGAAGCCCATAAGAAAGGTTTGGGCTTAGGTATCAGCTATGGCCTAAGAGATCTCAGCACTAAAGCAAGAGAAACTTTTGTATACAAATCACTCGGCGATGAAATCATCTATCGTTCTACGTTGAATAGTAGCGAGGGCATACTTACTGATTATCTCGGAGAAGGGGTAGTTGAAGCAGATAAGATTACGTACCTAAGGACTGATATAGGCGCAGGCAAGGATATGAGCTACTATACCGTGCCGAGAAGCCGTATGGATAACTTCTTTGTTGCAGGTGTAGATTATCTTATCAATTATGCCGACTTGGATGCTATCAGTATGAAGAATCCGTCCATTTCAAGGACGACTATGGAGCGCGTTGCAAAGTGCGTTACTTCAAAACGTACGGGTACGGGGGTAATAGAGCTCGGCATAAGCAATCGTTTCAACGAAAAGAACGGATACACCAACTCGTTGAGCGCGTACGTAGACGTTTTGCCGTTTATCAACAAGCTATACGTAGGCAACGGGTACGATTTTTCACGCGATCCCGACTACGTGCTTACTGAGATGAGTGGTATCATTTTTGGTATGAGCGCCGACTCTCACGTAAGCGCAGGCATTACGAGGAGCCTCATTTACGGTATGATGCCAAAGTATGGTGACGACGAAGCAATTAGCCGTGCACTAAGTGATATTAACAAGTTATTTGCCGATTTTGAAATTGAAAGGGCAGAACTTAAAGGATTTTGGGATAAGACTAACCCCGTAAAGGTTGATAACGAAAAGGTATATTGCACGAGTTATATCAACGGCGGCAATATGATAGCAATATTCTATAATGCTAACGATAAAACTACGACCTTTGAAGTGGGTGTAGAAAACAAATTTGGTTATACCACTCTTGGCAAAAAGGTCAGAGCTCCCGAAATTGAAGGTCTTCAAACGGCAAAGAGGGTTAACTTCGGTAAACCTATGAAACTTAAGGCTCATCAGGGCTTAATCGTATACGTAAAAAAATAATCTCCTACAAAGGATACGGGAGGGAGTATGAAAAGGCTTAGCGTACTTTTGGTTGTACTCACGTTAAGTTTGAGCTTAGGCGTAGGCATAGCTCTTGCTGAAAACGAATTGTTCCATATTGAAAACAAGGACGAAATTAATTATACCAACTATTCCGTTGATTATATGGATAGTGCTTCAAGGCGTGATAGCGATAGCGGTATCACGCTTATTTTTAGCGAGCCTACTACTTTTAATACGATAGTGCTAAAAGAAAACGGTGACGTTATACGAGAGTTTTCGTTCTATTACGTAGACAGTCAAGGCGAAAAGAAGTTTATTTATAAGCAAGATTTAGTCGAGGGCTATCGCTATTGCTCTTTTGAAAGTATCACAACTACGGAGTTTATTATTGAAATCAAAGGCGTTGAGGGAGAAATATGGGAAATATCCGACGTTGAAATCTATTATATGGGTAGCACTCATAAGGAAGATTTTAGGGTAACTGCTTACGTCGTCAGTCAATATACCTACAAGCCCGAGAGTGTGGAAAAGGCACATTTTAAGGCTATCACGCACGTAAACCTGATTTCAACGGTATTTTTGTCGGCGGAAGGTGAAATCTACTTTTTAGATAATTATATCGATGGTGTGTTGGTCGACGGCGAAGAAATTTTTAAAACTTCACTTAACAATATTCGTCAAGCGGTAGAGCCCGGCACGACGATAGTTGCAACTCTGCTCGGACAGGACAAAAACGGAAGCGGATTAGATACAATAACCATACACGAAAGAGCGTTTGCAAGTAAAAATTTCGTGCAAAACGCAGTAACATTCCAACAAAAATACGGCCTTGACGGATTGTCGTTCGATTACGAATATCCCGAAAGTATGGCGCAATACAAAACGATGTTTGAAGCTTGTCGCTCGCTAAAAGAAGCGATGGAGCCCGGCTCGCTAATGACGGTGGCACTTGGTACTTGGACGCTTGCAAAACCCTTCATCTTTGATAGATCGCTGCTTGAGTGCGTTGATTGGGTCGAGAGTATGAATTATGACGAAATGCGTGAAGATCCGCATAATTACCACTCTACTTTCTCAACGAGTTGTTATGATTTCTTTGAAGCAATGGAGACGATCAACAACGTGTTTGGCGATAGTGCGATGACCTATACTTCCCTTGAAGACGTGAATTTGGGCCTACCTTTCTACTCAAGACCAACCGACGGCAGGGGATATTGGGGAGATTATAAGAACGTAGCCGAAAGCCTTGGTAAGTATACGAACGTAAAGGAAGACGAGTATTATAACGGCGAGTTGCTTCCGCCCACTTACTATAATAGCTATCAAATGATATACGATAAAGTGTGCTATTCAATTGATAAAGGCGTAGGTGGCGTAATGGTATGGCACTATAGTTGTGATATGCCTTGGGATAGCGGACTTTCGTTGTGGCGTGCTATTTACGATGCGGTTGAATCACGTAGATAGGGCGTTTTGAGATAAGTTTATCTTGCGTCGGCAGGTAGTTTAACAAAAAATCAATAAAAAATTTGATGCTTTTGTTAGGTGTAATTTAATTAAGATAATTGACTAAAATTTTCAGAATAAAGTAACCAAACACTTCATTTATGAATGTCAAATCCCGCATTTGGTGCAAAAAAGCGGGGTTTTTAAATGCATAGTAATTTTATGATATAAAAGCCTTAAAATTAGGTTTAATCAAAATATAAAATATTTCCTCTTGAATTATTCGCGCGCGTGTGATAAAATTATAAGCGTATAAATATATATTCTAAGGTGTTAGTATGCTAAACAAAAAAAGCCGAATCAGTTTTATTATACTACCAATAGCAATTTTGCTCGCGTTCGTATGCGCTTTTTCTTTACGCGCGCCCGATAGCGCAGGTGTGCAGGCGTATGCTTCATCGAGCGAGCAACAAATCTCAAGTGTAGACGAGTTTTTAAACTTCATTAACAATATCAACGATGCAGAAGCATCCGTTGACTACTTGAGCTATAATTATACTCTATCTGCGGATATTGATTTGAATGGTTTTACGCTTTCGGCAATCGGCACCGAGGCTCGTCCATTCCAAGGTCAGTTTAACGGCAACGGACACGTAATATCAAATTTAAAAATTAATGCAGATTACTCAAACGTAGGTTTGTTTGGATACGTGGGCGAAAACGGCATTGTATCATCCGTCGGCTTGGTTGATGCATCGATTTCTACCGACTACAACAACGTGGGCGGTATCGTAGGATATAACAAAGGTAGGGTGGAAAACTGCTTTTATCACGGCACGATCAGTGGCTTCGGCTACGTTGGCGGCGTGGTTGGTCGTAACGAAGGCACCATTAGAAATTGCTTTAATAACGGCTCGGTTAGCGCCGATAATTTTGCGCCTAATTTGGGCGGTGTTATAGGCTATAACGACGGTTCACTTTATTCATCGTATTCCATTGCAAGTTTAAGTTATAATCTCGTAAGCGGAGGCACGAGTACCGCAGCTATCGGTGGCGTTATCGGTGGAAAGGGTGAAAACGCATCCGTTCCTTCTTATACTTTCTTCAATAGTTCCGCTAATACGGAAATCGAAGCCGTCGGCTTTGATAGCGGCTCTTTTAATACTACAAGCGCGGTAAAACGTACGAGAGTAGAGTTCAACACCGTCGGTATGTTGGCGCTTCTCAACGTAACTTCTATCAATCCTACTTGGAGCCGCGTTTATACTATTACCAATCATTCTGCATACGTTGCACCTTTACAAGCTGTTTTCTACAACAGGCTTTCGGATGCAAACCTAAACGATAGCGAAAAGAAAGAACTCAGCAAAAAGCTTGAAACTGCTTGTAGTGAACGTATGTATGGTATAAATTCAGCAAGTGACGAAGTATGGGGCAGCGAGGGTAATCCTTATCTTATCACTAACGAGCAACAACTTCGCAATTTCCAAAGCGCCGTTACTAACGAGGGACAAACCTATTTTGATAACACCTTTGAGCAAACGAGAGATATAATCCTTACTGCAAGATTTTATCCTATCGGTAGCTATTTCTTGGAAAGAAGATTCCAAGGTACCTATGACGGCGGTAACAAATTTATCAACAACATCGATATTTCCGAAACGGGCAGTGAGAACGAATATTTAGGTCTATTTGGATATATCGGCGAAAGCGCAACTATCAAAAATCTAACCATTGACGGCTCCGTTAGGGGCAAGCAATATATAGGCTCTTTGGTTGGCTACAACTACGAAGGCACCATTGAAAACGTAGAAACTACCGTCAACGTCAGTGCCGAAGGCAATTGCGGCGGCGTCGTAGGTTTAAGCAGAAAGGGAAAGTATATTAATATACTTTCCAAGGCAAATCTAAATTTAATCGGCACGAGTAGCGGCGGCCACTATGGTGTCATAGGTAAGTATCAAGAAGTCGTACCGGAGCTAATTCAAAGAGTATGGTACTTCGTAGACATCGATGCTACCTTTATTTCTACAAACGGAATGGGCTCTGCGCTTGTTGCTGATAACCATAACGGCAAGGTAAGCGCAGTCAAGAGTTCTGATGGTACTATTACGTTTATGGCTTCCGAAACGGCAAGCGGATATAATTTGGAATTCCGTTCAGTAGACGAAAACGTCATTGAAAACCCCACCGAAAGCACGAGCTCAAACGCAGTCGTATATGGCCGTTTTGTTAAGAAATTTGATAAGTCTACCGATAGCGCGTACGCATCGCTTTCACTTCGCGGCGCTAATGAAAACGCTACTTATTATACCGGTCAAAGCTTTACGCTCATTATTGATATTATCGAAGGTACTTACGTAAGAGAAGTAGTTTCTAAGAACGCTTCGGATGCAACTATCGTCGCGCTAAGACCAACGTTTAGTTACGATTCGAACAATACTTCCGTAATTTATACTGCAGTTATGACGGACGACCTTGCGTCGATTTTCGTAGACGTTCGTAGGATTGCTTTTGATAACACTATTTTCCCCGAAAAGTACGTTTATAACGGCGAAGGCGTAAAATTCCCTGTTGATAAACTCGACAAGCCCGAAGGATATAGCATTTCCGTAGTATATAGTGGTGAAGAAGAACCTTCAAAAGCAAACCAAAGCGCACTTGAGAACTACTCGTTGACCGTTATTTATCAAAACTCAAACGGTGTAAGAATGGGCTCGAGAAACGCGACCTTCCATATCGACAAAGCTCAACTCTATGTTTTAGAGCCGGAAGGCGTATTGGGTAGAGAGAAGGAATGGGATAATAGTCACGGCCCAACGCCAACGACGGTGGTACAATCTGGCGTAAGTGGCATTATCGAAGGCGACTCCGTGACGGTTTCTGCGATGTTGGAGTTCACCCACACCTCCGAAGTAACCGACGGTTATACGGCAGATATAAAATATACGTTTAGCATTTCAGGCCCGGATGCAAGCAACTATATTGCACCTATTACCCAAAGCTACGACGGCTATTTGGGTAAGATTACCAAGAGAAATATTATCGTTAGCTTTGATAGTTACGAAGGGGTATTTGCAGGCCTAAACAAAGACCCGAGCCTAAACAACAAGAAGATATCTTCACAAGGCGTACTTTCTGCACAAAACTACGAAGCCGTTTATGAATTCGAAGCAGTCGACGGACAAACCCAAGGTGCAGTAGGTAACTATAAGCTAACCGTAAAATTATCCGATAGCATCTACCAAGAAGCAGCTAATTACTACAATATTCAGTTTGCTAACGCAACCGATGGATACGTAGTATATACCGTAAAGCCGCTTCCGGTAGCAGTAGAGTACTTGATTGACGGCAAGAGTGCAGAAAGCATCGTGTACGACGGCGGTGAGCACGCAGTGAGTGCGTACTTTAATAATGAAAACGGCGCAGCAGTAAGCGTCAATTTGGCTCTCACCAAGGGCGAAGAAAGCGTAACTTCGCTCGTAGGCGCAGGCGAGTATACTGCGAGCGTAGTGGACTTTACCGATGCAAACTATGATTTGAGCGCAACGGCAACCAAGTCGCTAATAGTAGATAAGGCTGAGCAATCGGCGTTCAGTATCAATTCAGCATCCACTTGGGAGTTTGGTAGCAATTATACCGCAACGACTATCGGTGGTAGCGGCGAAGGTGCTATTACCTTTGAAGTTGATAGCGAGTACGGTCAATTTGACGGCGCAACTCTCACTCTTTATAAAGCAGGCATCGTTACGATAAGCGCAACCAAAGCAAGCGACGATAATTATAATAGTGCAAGCGCAACGTTAGACGTTGAAGTCGCAAAGGGCGAGCTTACTATCGTTGTAAAGGATGTAACGGCAACTTATATGGACCAATTAAACTTTGTTTATGAAACCGAAGAAGGCGTTGTTCCAACGGGTATCGAAGGCGTAAACGTACTAATTAACGGAGCTTCATATAACGGAGAGCTTTTGGATGCCAGCACCACTCCATATCAAATTTCAATAGACGTTTCTAACGCCGTTTCCGACGGATACGAGCTTGTTGCGGGCGAATGCGGAGTGCTTACCATCAATAGGCTTGGCGTTACCGTAACCCCCGATGAACAAACAAGCGTATACGGCGAAGAACTAAGCGAGCTTACCTACGTAGTAACTTCAACTGCAACGGATAGCGTGTTGGATTTAACTCTAAACGGAAGCTTAACTACTTCTGCAAAGGACGCAGGCTCGTTTGACGTTGAAATCGGAGACGTAGCAGAGCTTAATCCCAACCTTGATATTACCTTCGTAGAAGGTGTAAAATACGTAGTAACGCCAAAGACTCTTATCGTTAAAGCTAAGAGCGCTACAAAGCAATATGGTGACTCCGACCCTGCGCCACAATATGAAGTAGTCGGCTTGGTCTCCGGAGATACCGAAAGTTCTATTGAACTTAGCGTTAACGTTGGCAGAATGAGCGGCGAAGATTCGTATATGGAAGGCGTAAGTCAATCTAAGATATACAATTACTACAAGATTTCTATCACTCATAATAGCGCTAACTACAACGCAAACGTTGAGTTCGAAAGCTCATATTTGACAATACTTCCCGGCGTTCCAAGCGTAGCGTCAAAATCTGCGATAAATGCTATTGCAGGTTCTACACTTTCGTCAAATGGTAATCCAACTGCCCTAATTAAGGGTAAAGTATACGATACTGCAAACGCAAGCTGGAGTGAGGTTGAGCTTGATGGCACTACTGCTTGGAAACAAGATGCAACGCTTAACTTCAAAGAATCTGCTACCCTTGTTTATACCGCTGTATTTACCCCAAGCAACAAAAACTTTACTTCAATTGAGTTTGACGTAGAGCTAAAGGTTGTGCCTGTAGAAATCACCGTTAAATTTATTTCTAACAAACAAATCACCTATGACGGATACGACCACGATAACGTAGAATACGAACTAACGGGATTGCTCCCGGGCGACGATGCTTTCGATAGTATTTCTTATGAAGGCGACGTCAAGAATGCAGGCACGTTTAAGGCAAAGGTATCTATCAATAACCACAACTACAAGTTGATTGGCGGCGAAACCACTATCAAGATTGTTAAGGCCGACGTAAGCGTAACAGTTGAGGATATTGTTATTACGGAAGGGGATACTCCCACCATCGCATATATGTATTTCGGTTTGCAAAGGGGAGATACGGAAGATAGCTTCAAGCGTTTACCAAGCGTAGTTCTTCCCACCAAGCCCGGTACTTATACGTTGACCCCGTCCGGTGCAAGCTCAGATAACTATAACGTTAGTTACGAGAGCTTTGAATTCAAGGTATTGTCAAAGGCCCTTTCAAACGAAGAAGGTGACGTTACCCTTGAGGGTGCGTTTGATTCAGCCGTTGAGTTTGTAATGGTTGAGAATACCAACTTCGGCGAAGTAAGTAGCTTGTACACCAACGTTCAATCAAGTTATGCAAATCTCGAAAACAAGGAAATTGAAAAGGTATTTGACCTTAAATACACTATCGATGGCGAGCTCGTTACCATTGACGGCACTACCTACCTAACGATGCTTAAGCCCACGGGATATGAAGACAGCGCGGTAGCTTACGCAATCTACACCAACAATAACGAACTTATTTATATGCAAGATATCGTTTACGACGGCGATTACGTAACTATCAACGTAACCAATGCAAAAGCAATAGTATTCCTTGCTGAGCAAGAGGATAATTCAATGATGCTTTACGTGGCAATCGCAGCGGTTGTTGTAGTAGTACTATTAGTAGTTCTTATCGTAAGCAAGGTTAAGAAGCGCAGGGAAGCACGTTACGTCAAATACCACGAAGAATAATCATACTCAAACAAAATAAAAAAGCACACTAACATTTAGTGTGCTTTATTTTTTATGAGATAATTATTTTTTGCGAGTAAATAGGGCGGGGAGAATGATTGGTTGCTTTTCTCCGATTTCTACCATTTGCTTGCTAATTTGCTCTCTTAGCTTTGCGCGTACGTCTTTGTACTTAGGAGATTTAATCAAATTGACCTTCTGGCAGGGGTCTGCGTTTACGTCGTAAAGATAGTCTTCAAAGTATATCTTAGCTTTAGCTTTGATATAACCGATGCCAACGGCTCTGATTGAGTAGAGATAGTCTTTAGTACGGATAGCTCTGCCCACTTGCGATTCGCTGATTTGAATGAATGCGTGCTCGCGTTTGACTTCGCTTTGAAGTGAATTGCCGCTATATGAAGTAGGTATCTCAATGCCTGCCATATCAAGCAAGGTTGCAGGTAGGTCGATTAGACTTACGATATCACTAACGGACTCACCGCCTACGAATTTTCCACCCTTAATGATAAGTGGAATATGGGTGCAACTATCGTGTGGGCTACGCTTGTATTCAAGGTTTCTCGTCTTAAAGTGTGAGCCGTGGTCGGAAGTATATATGATGATAGTATCGTCGTAAATTCCTTTTTCCTTTAGCTTTTCTACGAGTCTGCCAACGTTGTAGTCCAAGCGATTTATCGCGCTGATATAGTCGGGATAGTTTTTTGCGTAATCGCCTTTTAGGAATGTTAGGTCGTCCGGGATAGGATAGTCTTTGTAGCTTTCCACCGTAGGCTTATAACCTTCGTAGCAATGTCTGTCGTTTTGGTGATGGGGCTCAAGCTGAGAGATAAACATAAAGAATGGCTTGTCGCCCGAGTGGTTGTCAATATACTCGGTTGCATAGTCGTTTATGCAGTCTGCACGATAGCCTTTGAACTCAAGCTTGTTGCCGTTTTCGTCAAATACGTAACCGTCGTATCCGTGTGAAGTGAACTCTAAAACGTCTGCGGCTCTCATATATTGATATTTGCCTTGGCGGTCTTTTGGTATACTGCTATTTTCACAGTGGATACCTATACCGGGGTATCTATCGCTTGCTAAGTGCCACTTGCCAATGTAGGCCGTGTCGTATCCGTTCTCGTTGAAATACTCGGCCAAAGGCTTGATGTCGTCCTTGAGCGCGATGCCGTTCCAGTAGGAGCGGTTCTCGGTTGCATAGGTGCCGCTTTGGAGGCAAGCTCTTGCCGGGCCGCACACGGGTTGACAGGTAAAACAGTTTTCAAACTTAACGCCTTCGCTTGCAAGAGTGGTTAGCGAAGGGGTAAGAGTAGGGGTAACCGTATCCCATCTTTGTTGGTCTGCAAAATAAAAAATAATATTAGGTTTCTTCATAATGTCACAATTATACTACATTATATTGCTTTTTTCAAGAAAAATCGTGCTTTTTTTCATACGTCGCACACCTGCGTATGCGCGCAATTATATATTGACAATTTTTTGAAAATTTGCTAAACTAATTTTAACTATGGCTTAACCATAAATGGTTATGATATTCATAACTAAAATTGGAGGTTATTATGGCAAAAGGAAGCAATCCTAGAAATCCACTACAAAAAAAGATAAAAGAACTTTCTGTTCCTGCAGCTGAAAGCACCATCATCAAACAAGAGTATTACGATAAATTCGATTGTAAGCGTGGCTTGAGAGATATTAACGGTAAAGGTGTTTTGGTTGGACTAACCGAGATTTCCGAAATAATTGCGGCAAAGGAGGATGCCGAAGGCAATCGTATCCCCGTTGACGGCGAGCTTTACTATCGCGGAATACCGATTGAAGATATCGTAAAAGGTTTTGTAAAAGAAAAACGTTTCGGCTATGAAGAAGTAGTATATCTTCTTTTGTTTGGTAAACTTCCAACTGCAAAAGAATTCGATGAATTCAAAGACATTCTATCATCATTACGTAAGCTTCCAAACGGATTTTTGCGTGACGTAATTATGAAGAAGTCAAGCCCTGATATGATGAACGTTTTGCAAAGGAGCGTCCTAACGATGTATGCTTACGACGACAATCCCGATAGCATAGCTATCGACAACGTATTGATGCAATGTTTGGATTTGATTGCAAAATTCCCAATGCTTAGCGTTTACGGATATCAAGTTTTTAAGCATTATCACGAAGACGGCGACTTGATTATTCACCAACCCGAAGCCGAGCTCAGCACGGCCGAAAATATACTTAGAATGCTACGCGACGACGGCAAATTCTCTCCACTTGAGGCAAAGCTTCTCGACCTATGTTTAGTGTTACACGCAGAACACGGCGGTGGTAACAACTCCACGTTCACTGACCACGTAGTAACGAGCTCAGGAACCGATACCTATTCGGCAATTGCGGCGTCTCTCGGCTCGCTCAAGGGTCCAAGACACGGCGGTGCTAACGCTAAGGTTATCAAGATGATGGATGATATCGCAGCTAACGTAAAGAGCTATTCTGAAAAGGATATCAAAGATTATCTTGCACAAATTCTTGACGGCAAGGTATTTGATAACCAAGGTCTAATTTATGGAATGGGCCACGCAATCTACTCCAAATCCGACCCAAGAGCCAAGATTTTGAAGAGCTTCGTAAAGCCGCTTGCTATTGAAAAGGGTATGGAAAAAGAATACGAGCTTTATCGTAAGATAGAAGTGCTTGCACCTCAAGTAATTGCCGAAAAACGTAAGATTTATAAGGGCGTATCGGCAAACATCGACTTCTACTCAGGATTTATTTATCGTTTGCTTGGTATTCCTACCGAGTTATTTACGCCCATTTTTGCAATTAGCCGTATCGCAGGTTGGTCGGCTCACCGTATCGAAGAGCTTTCAAACGCAGGCAAGATTATCCGTCCTGCATACGACGCGGTTGCACCGCGCGCAAAGTACGTAAAGCTTAGCGAGAGAAAATAGTTAAGAGGTAATTATGATCAATCTAATTCCAAAGCCCAAATTCGTTGAAGAAAAGTTTGGCGAATTCGTTATTAACGGCGAAACCACTTTATATGCCGACGATAATTTGACCTTTGCAAGGGATAGCTTGAACGCTTTTGTTGAAGAAACTTGCGGATACAAACTTCCCGTAGTGGTATCTAAGCAAGCAGGCATTGCCTTTGTATACGATAGGCATATCCATAAAGAAGGTTATACGCTGAGTGCCGACGTAGATAACGTCGTAATAAAAGCTTCAAGCGAAGCAGGTGCTTTTTACGCAGTTCAAAGTTTAAGGCAACTCACTCGTGGCGACTTGATTGAAAACGCCGAGTTTTTGACTTTGCACGCAGTATATATCGAAGACGAGCCCCGTTATAACGTACGCTCCATTATGCTTGATGAAGCAAGACACTTTTTCGGTATGGACGTTGTCAAAAACCTATTGGATATGATGGCTTATCACAAGCTAAATACTTTGCATTGGCACTTGACCGATAACGAAGGCTGGAGAATTGAAATCAAAAAATATCCGTTACTAACCGAAGTGGGTGCTATCCGCAAAGGCACGCAGACTATGGCGTGGGGTAATCAATGTATCGATTGGACTTTGCACGAAGGCTATTATACTCAACAAGAAATCAAAGAGATCGTACAATATGCAGAGCGTTTGAACATAACCATTATACCCGAAATAGATATGCCGGCACACTTTGGTGCAGCAATTGCTGCTTATCCTTGGCTTAGTTGCCGTGACGTCGAAATGGACGTTCCAATTATACACGGCGGTACTCCCGAGAAAAATGGTATAGGTCACGTAATTGCTTGCACCGGCAAGGAAAGCACCTTCCGTTTTATTTACGACGTACTCGATGAAGTTTGCGCGTTATTCCCCGGTCCATATGTACATATCGGCGGAGACGAAGCTCCTAAGGGCGAGTGGAAAAAATGTCCCCATTGCCAAAAGGTTATCGAAGAAATGGGCCTAAAGGATGAAGAAAATCTACAAGGTTACTTCAATAATAAAATAGCCGTATATCTCAAGCGTAAGGGCAAGAGAATGATTGGTTGGAACGAAATTTTAACTTCAAAGAAGTTAGACAACTCTATCATCGCCGAATACTGGACGCACAAAAGGGATATGAAGGTCGAAAACTATCTTCTAAGCGGTCACGACGTAATCCTTGCAAAGCATCAAGCGTTTTATCTTGATATGACTTATGCGCAAAACAATCTCAAAACAACCTATGAATTCGAGCCCGAAAAGTATAATATTACGGCAGGCTTAAAGGGTATTTTGGGCTTAGAAGGCGCTGTATGGACGGAGTGGATTTCGACGGAAGAAAGATTAAACTTCCAGCTTTACCCAAGACTACAAGCCGTATCGGAAGTCGCTTGGACACCCAAGGAAAACCGCAACTATAAGGACTTTATGGAGCGCCTTAAAAAGTATTTGCCTATTTTGGATAGATACGACGTCGTATATTGTCCGTTGAGTATGGTAAACCAAGGCGGTCTCAAGAAGCTTTCTACTATAAACGAGTTTAACAAGAGAAACGCTCACGCCGAATATAATCGTGCTATGAGCATAAGAAAGAGAAAGAAATATCGCGTATGATGATTTTTGCCACCACCATTGAAATCGGTAGGGAAGATTGCTTTAAGCATATTGACCTTCCTTTCAAGGTGGAGGCCGATTATTCGCGTTTAATAATCAAGTATAGCTATTCTCCCAAGAAATACGAAGGAAGCGATGCTTTCGATTTAGCTCTCGAAGCGTTTAAGGCCGTATATGGTGATGCACCGATAAGCGAGAGCGACGTGCTTAGCGAGTTGCCGCTCAACAATCACGTTACGCTATCCCTTTCAATGGGCGACGAGCTTATAGGTACGGCACATAGACACGCAAACGAGATGAGTATTGAAGTGGGCGGCGGGTCTTCCGTAGGGTTTAAGCCCTATATAATCAAGAAAGGTAGCTATGCGATTACGCTTTCTTGCCACGCGGTACTAAGCGAAAAGATCGTAGCAAAGGTCGAAGTGTATGGGCAAGAATAAATTCAAGTTCGAACTACATACGCACACCGTTCATAGTGACGGCGCATTTACTCCAAAGGAGCTTGTGGAAAGCGCCAAAAAGCACGGATACTATGGCATTGCACTCACTGACCACAATACGACGAGCGGTTGTGATAGCGCCGTTGAGTGGGGTAAAAAGCTTGGCGTGTTGGTTATCCCGGGGATAGAGTGGACGACCTTCTACGGACATATCGTAGTACTTGGCGGCAATTCTAAAGTGGATTGGCGCAAAGTTAATCCCGATACCGTAATCGAATTAATAGAGGAAGCTCGCGCGGCAGGGGACGTAGTAGGACTTGCTCACCCATATAGAGTGGGGTATCCCGTTTGTACGGGTGGTAAAAACCAATTTCCTAAGGAAATTTTTGAGCATTTGGACTTCTATGAAGCGGTGTCCGGCGAGATTGACGACCCAAGTAATCTAAGCGCTATATTAGAGTATAATGAGCTCAAAAGCAGGGGATATAGTCTATCCGCTGCGTATGGTAGAGATTGGCACAAAGACGCAGATAAGAGTGGCGCAAAATACGGAGCAACTTACTTGCTTTCCGATAAAGAAAAACTAAATTTGACCGAGGCTATTGAGCTTATTAAAAGCGGTTGTACTTTGGTTGGATATAGAGATACGGCAAACAATATTTTGGAGGAGAAGATATGATTACAGCTCACGGTGGATCCCTAAAAACGGGTAGGAATTCAAAGAAGTATTTCGAGGTTATGGCTAATCTCAATATGGAAGCTATTGAAGTAGATATTCGCACCAAAAACGGCGAGCTTTATCTTGGGCATACGCATATTCCCTTTTTCAAAAGCAAAAGAATACCGCTAAGCTACGTTTTTGAGTTTTGTAAAAAGTATGATAAACGAGTAAACTGTGACGTTAAGGAAAAGGGTATGGTTAAACCCGTTCAACAACTCGCAGAGAGTATGGGCGTCGAGCATCTCGTTTATTTTACAGGTTCCGTTTCTCCCGAAGAAGTCAAGGATTTGGGCAAGTGTGATTTATACGTAAACGATACCTTCCTTTTCCCTAAATTCTTGCTTACTCTTGATAACCTACCCAAGATTAAGGAGTATCTTGATAGCTTTAATTCTCCAAGCTTAAAAGGACTTAACGTCAACTATATGCTTACTCCCAAAAAACTATGGCTCGAAGCCAAAGAAATGGGAATCGGCGTATCGCTTTATACCGTTGATAACGAAAAGGTTCTTGAAGAAGTAGTCAATATGGGCTTTGATAACGTGACGACCAACAAGGTAGACGTAGCTTTGGCAAAAAGGAATTAAGCAATATGATTAGGTACGCCGTCATAGGCATAGGCAGGATGGGGAGCATCCACGCAAACAATTTGCACGCAGGGTTGGCAAATGGTGCAACCCTTGTCGCCGTATGTGATATTGACGAGCAAAAACTCAATAATTTTAGTATTTCAGCTCCCGATGTTTTGACTTTCGGTAACTATAAAGACCTTGTCTCAATAGAATTAGACGCTGTGATTATAGCGACACCACACTATCAACACGGCGAAATAGCAAGGTATTTTTTAGATAGGAATATATCCGTTTTATCAGAAAAACCACAATGCGTTAGCGTGAGCGAATCACGCCTAATAAACGAGTGTGCAGGCCGCTCAAAAGCCCTTTACGGCATAATGTATAATCAACGCACAAACCCCGTATATAAGCGCGCTAAAGAAATTATTAGCGGTGGTTTGCTTGGCTCTATCCGTAGGGTGGAAATGGTTGTAACCCACTGGTATCGCTCGCAATTCTATTATGACCAAGGTGGTTGGAGAGCAAGCTGGAACGGAGAAGGCGGAGGTATTCTCATCAATCAATGCGTACATCAGTTAGACGTGCTCCAATGGCTGGTAGGTATGCCAAAAACCATTCGCGCAACGTGTAAAACCGTAAATCGTAACGTCAGCGTTGAAAACGACGTAACGGCGACTTTTGAGTACGATAACGGCGCAACGGGTGTATTTGTTGCCTCAGGTCACGAACTTTACGGCACCAATAGATTAGAGATAGCCGGTGAGCGTGGCAAAATTACGATTGACGACTACAATCTAACCTTTATCCAATATGCCAATTCCGAGATAGAAGTAAATTTAGGCGTAACCGAAGGATACGGCTCAACCGAATGCACCGTTGAAAAGCTATCCTATGGTGGAGAGTATCGCCAAAGGGATGAAAAGTATGGCCAACAGCTAAGGGTAGTGGAAGCATTCACCGATGCTTTAAGCGGTAAGGGCACCCCTGTTGCTTATGGCTCCGAAGGGATAAACGCGCTAAGCGTTATCAACGGCATATACCTATCTAATTACTGCGATAAAAAAGTTGCCATTCCGCTTGACGGAGAAGAATACGATATATTACTAAACCAACTTAAAGAAGGGGAACAAAAATGAAAACCAATTACGAAAATGGCGCAATAGTACACTACGATGATTTTTGCTCGAGGTCATTTTACGATATTTCCAACAACCTTTTGACGGCACAATTTGACGGAATGGGCGGTATTTCAAAATACGCCGTAATTAACAAGTGGGATTTTATAGAATGCTACTATAATCAAATGTCCGTTAACGGCAAGGTTTTTGATTTGTATTCTACTAAAAAAGTGACGATGGTCGGCAAGAGAATGATAATCGAAACGGAAACGGACGAAGCTTTTATTACTATCACGCAATTTACCGACGACGTTACCAACGCTATCTTTGAAGAATTTTGCGTTACGGCAAAGGAAGACGACGTTAAGTTTGAAAACGTTATAAACTTTGGTTTGAATATGACGTCCTATCTCAAAAACCTATTCAATTCAAGGTTTAGTGCAGGCAACGTTGCAAGGCTCGTTTACGGCACGATAGGGGCTAAAATAAAAGGTCATAAGCACAACGAAGATAGGGGCGACTTTATCGTAATCCGCAATAGGTTAATTGAGAATTGGTGTTTTGATTTTGCCGTTTCAAAGCCGGCATATCCCCTTGAAACTTCGGATATGTATACCAACCAATTTAGCGCTGAGCTTGCTCTTAACAAGGGCGAAAGCAAGTCGGTTAAAATAGTTTTGAGTAGCGGCACTTATAACGACTTTAGCTATTTTGACGTTGCCGAATTGATGCCAAAGTTCGACGAATATAAAGCCAAAGCAAACGAATATATCGAAAAAATGCCCGTTCCTACAAGCTGCAACACGGAATTTTTGAAAGCATATTATAAGAGTTTATACAACTGCTCGCTCAGTATGTATAAGGAGATGGGTGATTTCAAAGGATTTTTAGCAGGTATCGTATATCAATCGCCTGCAAGGACCTATTTTAGAGACGGCTATTGGACTATCTTAAGCATTCTTCCCAATAGACCCGAATTAGTAAGAAACGAAATTATCACTTTGGCTACGGGCGTAGATAAGGACGGCAAATGTCCATCGGCAGTCAAATACAACTTTAAAAATTGGTGGGGTAATCACTACGATAGTCCGTCGTTCCTTGCCATTATGCTATACGACTACGTAATGACCACGGGTGATAGAAGTATCCTTACCGAGAAGTGGAGAAAGAGTAATATCTTGGACGCCGCACGTATGGTAGTTGAAAAGCTCGCAGAATGCGTAGACGACACCGGCCTATTGTATAAGGGCGGCGAGTATAACAGGCGCGACTGGTGTGACAACGTATTTAGGAGTGGATATTGCACCTATGACGAAGCACTTTTCCAAAGGGCGCTATACGCTTTAGGACAGCTTTACAAAGGCGTTGACGACAAGCTTTCAGCCGAATATTTGGTACGCGCCGAAAAAGTCAAAAACGCAATCAACGATATACTTTGGAGCCCTGAACTTGGCTATTACGTGAACTATAAAGACGAAAAATTTGTAGAAGACAATTTGTCGATAGATACCGTAGTATGCGTTTTATTCGGCATTGCGGACGAGCAAAAAGCACTAAGTATGCTAAAGAATATGGAGCAAAAACTCGAGAGCAAAAATAATCACGAGCAAAAGGCAGGGGACTTTGGTTGTTTGTCCGTTTATCCATTCTACAAAGACAATAAGACGGTAGTAATAAAATCAAGTTTACCGTATTATTATCACAACGGCGGAGATTGGCCTTATTGGTCGGCTGCTTACGCATACGCCAAACTTATGTATGGTATGGATTATGAATATCCGCTTACGAGATGGTTTACGTATAATATCGAAAAGAAAAACTTCACTCCGGTAGAGTTTTACGCTCCTTGTCATCCGGATGGCTCGCTGCTCCAAGCGTGGTCAAGCGTAGGTGCTTTCGTGCTAAGCTATCCAGACGGCAAGTTCTTTGACTAACCTTATTGCATAATCTAAAAAGAGGGCCTTGGGCTCTCTTTTATTTTTGGATTTTCGGACGGGTACGCGCGTTTTATGCGCGCCCACACTTTCACGCGCGTAAAATTAAAGTAAATATTACGCCTATGCGTTGCGTTTTTATTATATTTATTATATAATAGACCCAGCTATTTTATTCAAGGAGATTAGCTATGCGTCATATGCGTCGTTACGGATTGTTTATTATTTTAGTTCTATTGGTGGTAGTTGCCACTTTTGCTTTGTTTGCTTGTTCCACTGTCGACGATAGTGAGAACGAAAATGAAATCGTAAAAATCCGTGTCGGCGAATTCCAAAAGCCAGAAGTTTACTATGGCGACGAAATTGACGTTGAAGGCGCAACCATCCTTGCAACTACCCGTGGCGGTGCCGTTCATACTATTCCTATGACGCAAAGTATGATTAGCGGATATAACTCGCACTTGATAGGCGATCAAACCGTAACGATCACCTACGAAGGTCAAACCACCACCCTTCAAATTACCGTTTTAAAAACCGACGTTCAAGGCATTTCCATTAATTCAAAACCTAACCAAGTTACCGTAGTTCAAGGCAGCGAGCTCAACTTGGCTGGCATTTCACTAAAGGTTGAATATCAAACGCGCTCTATCGTTATCGATAACGTAACCCAAGCAATGTTGCGCGGATATAGCACCGATCTTCCTGTTGGAACTCACACCGTTTATATCGAATACGCAGGCTTTACCGCACCGCTTCAAATCGAAGTTCTCGGCAAGTCTGTTATCGCTCTTGAAATTATTTCTCTTCCAAGAGACCGTCAATATTTCGTAGACGAGCGTTTAGACCCATCCGGGTTTGCAGTAAAGCGTACTTACGATAACGGCTCAGTCGACACCATTGCTTACGACGACGATGCAACTGCGTTTACTTTCGATTATGATTTTACTTACGAGCGTGCTTACTCTCTCGTTAGAGTAACGGTTAACGGCATACTTACCACGTTTACTTGTACCGTATCCGAACCCGTCGTAACGGACTTTACCATTGACGTTGAGCCAAGAACGAGAGCTATTACTCTTGGCGACAGAGTTCTCACCCCATCAACAGACGTTCTACATATCGTTGAAGGTGCCGAAATAGATTGGTCAACCGGTAGCGGTACCGTTTATTACGACAACGGTGACAAGGTAACTTTGCCACTTTCAAACACTTCTATTTATCCATTCTACAATTCTACCGAAGGCGAGTATCTCCCCAAAGATTATAAATTTAACGAAATCGGCGAGCAAATCATTCAAGTTCGCTATGGTAATAGCAACATTTATGCTCCGCTTTACATAACTATCAACGAAAAGACTCCTATAAACTTGCTACTTGGCGACAAGCGTCCTTCCGCAAATCCCGATAGCGGTCTAACTTTCGTTGAAGAACAAGTTTACGTAGAAGGCAACGTTTTCTCCACTTCTTTCTTGGTTTACAACGTTCTTTACAATAACGCTACCTATAAATACGACGTTGACGCCGTATCCGAGTGGGGTAGCATTGAAGAAAGAATGATTGCCGACGACGGCTCGACTTTCACTTTGTCAATGTCAAACCTTGCTTCCGATGGTAAGCAACACGTCAACTTTATGATTGACGGAGTAAAAGCGGGATACAAAATCACCGTTGTTGCTAAAAAGGCAAGATATCTAAAGGTACAAGCTCCGTACCGCAACGAATATCTATTGAATAGCACTTTGGATTTGCAAGGCTCTTATCTATACGTTGAATACAACGACAACACCTTTGAGCGCATCGAGCCTATCCCGGATACCGCGCTAAGCATCAAAGATAGTGACGGCAATCCCGCAAGTATCCTTTCGAGCGAAGGCACTTATACCATCGAAGTTGCATACGCAGGTATGACGACCGAGTTCAACGTTACCGCAGTTAGCCAAGAGAACTACGTATCGCAAATTACCCTTGAGGGTATGTTGTTCGATACCGTATATAATTATGCAAACTTTGACGAAATCCCATTCAGCTCTATGTATATGAACGTGGTTTACGGTGACGGCAGCAGAGAGACCAAGCCGTTAACTCAAGCTGAAATGTTGATTTACGATAGATATGCAAGCGGTCAACAAGATATTTGCTTCCGCTATAAAGGTTTCGTATTTACGCTCAAAGTAAATATCGAAGGTAGAAGGGTTTCTTCAATCGAAGTTACCAAAGCCCCCAACAAATTGGTTTACGTTCTTGGCACCGATACCGAGCTTGACGTAACGGGACTTCTCATCACCAAAGTATTTAACGATAACGATAGGGGCGAGCAAAGTTACTTTGATAGCTTGTGGTCGTTTAGCGGATACGATTTAAGCGTCGAAGGCGAGCAAACCGTAAAGGTAAGCTACGACCTTGGCGATAGAGTTTACGAAACCAGCTTTGCTATTGAAGTTGCAAACGTAAAGGTACAAGAAATCGCGTTTGACGAGTCACAACCCGGCGTATCTTCGTTTGAAATCGGCGAAGGCGACGAAAAAGAGACCTTCAGGGGTATCAGCGTTACCTATCGTGACGACGTCAATTTAACCTTCATCTACAACTATCTTGATAACGGCGGCGAAATGATAACCGAAATCCGCACGTTAATGCTTGACGTAACCTATGAAAACGGAATAACCATTCAAAGAGAGTTGAAAGCAAGTTACCTATCTTACGACAAGAACGTTAACCCCAACGTAAGTGGCAATTTCAAACAAACCATACAAATTTCATACGGTGGCAAGACCACTACTATGAACCTATACGTAGTTGGTAGAACGCTCACCGAAATTTCGGTATATAGCAATCCTAATACTCTTGCATACGCAGAGGGTCAAAGACTTAACAACGAAGGTGGATATATCCGCAGAGATTACAGCGACGGTTCGTACGATATTTTACCTATGACCAATGGGTTGATTTCTATTGAAGGATACAATATTAAGCCGTTTGAAGGAGTTCAAGGCGGAACTTATATCGACCAAACCGTTATCTTGAGCTATGGCGGAAAGACCACTTCTTTCGTAGCACGTACTTATAGGAAGCTTCACGCCGAGCCTACCATTGGTAATTCTATCTTCAGCTATGGCGATAACAGTTCTCCCGTAATTACCATTCGCGAAAGTATCACCGGATTCCAAATTCCAAGCACTACCCTTGAATATTTGGTTGACGGCAGCTGGACGAGTGAGCGTCCCGTATATCCGGGTACTTACGCACTTCGCATAAACGTTATCGCAAACGAGTATTACGAGGCTGACGTATTTGAAGACGACACCCTACAACTTATCATAAAGAAGAAGGCAATCATTATTAAGATTGACGCTCTCACCAAGGTTTATAAGGACGTAGACCCTGAATACACCTACACTATTGAAGATAGTGAACTTGTAGCAGGGGATACTATTCAAGTTGCATTTAGTCGTGAAAGCGGCGAAGACGTCAAGTACGTAACGAGCGGCGGTCAAAAGGTAGTCGGTTCGTATAACATAACCGCAAGCCTTGTTCAAGGCGGCGCGTTATACGACCTTGCTTATGAACAAGTCGGTTTAACGATAACTCCAAAAGTAGTTTCTACCAACTCGCTCGGCAACGTTATCGACGTAGATTTCGTAGTACCAAACAACTACAACACCACGACCAACGTTATCAAGTATTCCGGCTTGCCCATCCAAGCATTCGGTGCCAAGTACACCGACGTTAGGGGTTACACCATCACTATCGATGCTAAAGATATTCTCTATTATGATGCCGAAGGCAATTTAATTTACGAGCGCGATAGTCTTGGCAACGTCGTATTGGATGAAAACGGCAATCCCAAAAAAGGTCTACCGCAAGAAGTAGGCACCTACACCGTAAAAATCTCGGATAACTATTCGTTTATGGGTAGATACACGAGAACGTTTAGCATACAAAAATAAATTCAAAAAACACACCATATAAGGAGGCTAATCTTATGGACACCGAACAAAAGTACTCAATTTCTCAATGGGAAGAACCAGAACGCATATATGCGGATCTTAAGAAGCTAACTTCACAACCCATTTACGAAATCTCAGAAGAAGAGCATAAGCGCGTTCTTGAACATTTTGATACCAAGTGTGCAGGCTCAAAGAGAATCGCAACCGAAGCGAAGAATTTTATCCCCGGTGGCGTTCAACACAACCTTGCTTTCAACTATCCCTTCCCCATCGCAATGGCTAAGGCAGAAGGCGCTTATATGTACGACGTAGACGGCAACGAATACATCGACTTCCTACAAGCAGGTGGCCCAACCATTCTTGGTTCAAACTATCCTGCAGTTAGAGAAGAAGTTAAAAAGCTTCTTGACGAATGCGGCCCCGTTACCGGTCTATTGCACGAAGCAGAACTCCTTCTTGCAAAGGAAATCAATAAGCATATGCCTTCAGTAGAAATGTTCCGTATGCTCGGTTCAGGTACCGAAGCTGTTATGGCATCTCTCCGTATTGCTCGTATCGCAACCGGCAAAAAGAGAATCATCAAAGTTGGTGGCGCATATCACGGCTGGTCAGACCAAATGGTATACGGCCTAAAGATTCCTGGCACCCGTCAATTCCTTGAATCACACGGTATCCCCGGCAGCGGTTATAGACTAACTGACGAAGTTCGTCCTAACGACCTTAAGATGCTTGAAAGAATGCTTAAGATTAACCGCCTAAAGGGTGGCACCGCAGCAGTTATCGTTGAACCTGTTGGCGCAGAGTCAGGTACTCGTCCAATTAGTTTCGATTACAACAAGAAGGCTCTTGAACTTGCTCACAAGTACGGCGCACTCTTTATTTTCGACGAAGTTGTTACCGGTTTCCGCCTCGGTCTTGGCGGCGCACAAGGTTACTTTGGCGTTACCCCCGACCTTACCGTATTCGGTAAAGTTATCGCAGGTGGCTATCCTGCAGCAGGTGGTGTTGGTGGTCTTAAGAAGTACGCAGGTCTTATGGCAGCAGGCGTTGCTACCGGTAAGCATCGTGCATACGTAGGCGGCACTCTTGCAGCTAACCCCTTGAGCTCACTTGCAGGCTATCTAACCATCAAGGAAATCGAAAAGACCAACGCTTGCGTAAAAGCAGGTCAAGCAGGTGATAGACTCACCGCAGGTCTTAAGAAGCTCGTTGAAAAATACAATCTCCCATACGTTGTATACAACCAAGGTTCAATCGTTCACCTTGAATGTACCGGCGCTATGAGCTTTGACTACTCATCATTCTGCCTACTCAAGTCCGTGCTCGGCGTATTGAAGAATAAGCCAATGGTAATGGAAAGAAAGGTAGCTATGGAACATATGGGTGCAGCTTATATGGCAAACGGTATCGTAACCCTTGCAGGTTCACGTCTTTACACTTCTCTTGCTGATACCGACGAAGTCATCGACGAAGCATTGAGAAGATTCGAAAAGGTATTCGCAACCGTAGTTAAGACTGATAAGGGTCTCGTAAAATAATAGGAATTTAGGCTATGAAGAACAAACTCAAAAATCAAATTTTAGAGTTTTGCAAGGAGATGGAAGAGGATAAGCTCGTTGTTCTCGGCGACACTATGAGCGTTAGATGTCCGGGTGGTATGCTTATCACTTCCGCTCTCAAGCCTATGGCAGAAATTGGCGAAGAAGATATTCTTTTTGTTGATAAAAAGGAACCTAAGGACGAGCTTTCCGCTCTACATCTCGCAATTTACGGAGCACGTGAAGATATCAACGCTATCATTATGAATCACGCTCCTTTCTGCGTAGGCATCGCAAAGGGCTCTAAGAAATTCCCTGCTTGCCTTGACGATATGGCCCAAATCATTGGACCTACCGCTAAGGTTTCACCATCCGGTAGCGCAAGCGACGTTCTAAAGACTTTGCACGGCAGAAACGCTTGCTTGATTAAGAACGGTGGCGTTATTGCAACCGGCAGAACTCTTGACGAAGCACATACCGGTTCGCTCGTGCTTGAAAAGGGCGCTATTGCATACGTTGGTTCAACCGTGCTTGGCAATCCCGTTAAGATTAGCACTTTCGACGCATTGTTGATGCGCTTTATTTACAAGACGAAGTATTCCAAAAAAGACCAAGCCGACAAACAGGCTGAACTTGAAGCATAGGAGGGTATTATGACTGAACAAGAACTTAGACAACAAGTTAAAGATGCAGGCGTAGCTCTTCTTAAAGAAGGTTTAGTACGCGGTACTTGGGGCAACATCAGCGTTCGTATGGACGATAAAAAGATGATAGTTACTCCAAGCGGTATGGACTACATTCGTATGCAACCCGAAGATACGGTTATCGTGGATATCGAGACTCTTGAGTACGATAGTCCCGTTAAGCCCACTTCCGAAAAGAAAATCCACGCAGCGATTTTGAGAGATAGACCCGAAATCCACGCCGTTATTCACTCTCACCCCGTATGGAGCTCAGCTGTAGCGGCAGCAAGAAAGACTATGCCTTCTATTACCGAAAGGATGAAGGAATTGGTTGGTGAAGACGTAAGAACGGGTGAATACGGCCTACCAAGCACCAAAAAGCTTACCGTAGGGGCCGTTGAAGCACTTAAGGGCAGAAACGCTTGCTTCCTTGCAAACCACGGCATTTTCGTATGTGGAAAGACTATGGAAGAAGCTTTTGAAATTATGAGAGAGATGGAGTATTGCTCCAGACTTTACATTGAAAATATCGTCAAGGAAGAACTCGGCAAAGACGAAGTTACCGTTGACGACATCATTGAAGTATTTTACAAAAAAACTAAATAGTTCGGAGGAAACAAATGAGCAATTTCAAAGCAAAGGTCAACACTTTGGTTAACAAATTGTTTGGCACAACCCCGGGCGATGGTGAAATGCAAGCTAAGGAAGGTATGGCTTATAGTATAGCAGGTTTTGGTCAAAACTTTATCTGCACTATAATCGGTAGCTATCTTACCGTGTTTATGACGGACGCACTTGGTTTTAATATCGACGTTAAAGTCGGTGCTCTAACCGGTGTAGTTGCAGTTGCAATTCTAATGCTCGTAACGCGTCTATTTGACGCATTCAACGACCCAATTATGGGTTCAATCGTAGATAAGACTCGTACAAAATACGGCAAGTGCCGTCCATATCTCAAGTGGATGCCTATCCCAATCGCAGTTATGACTATTTTGTGCTTCTTGCCTTTCTACAAAACCGATATGGGTAGCTTTATTGGACTATCACTCGTATACGTTGTATGGTCAGTTGCATATACCATCGTTGACGTACCTTATTGGGCGCTATCAACCGCAATGACTAACGACACTACAAAGCGTGGTAATATGCTTACCGTTGCACGTATGTTCTGTACCGTAGGCGCAGGTATCGTTACCATCTTCGTACCTATGATTACGAGCGCAGTTACCGCTTCTTATAAATATGATACGTTTGCAGTTCGCGTTCCCGGCTCGATGGAAGTTGTAACCGGTGATGCAGCAAAGGTATTTATGGATAGCTCCAAAAACTTCCTTGGCCAAGAAACTTGGGCACTCAAGGAAGGCCTTGAAGAACAAGGCTTCAAGATGATGGAAGGTCTATTAAATCCGGCATATGCAGCTCAAAATGCAGAGACTCTACGTTGGACGTATTTCATCATTTGCGTAGTATTGGTTGTTCTTGCAGTACCTATGTTCTACTATGGATTTAAGCACACCAAAGAACACGTTGGCGTTGCTGCTGATGGTACTATTTCCGAAAAACCAAATTCATTTGGTCACAACCTTAAGCTTCTATTTAAGAACAAGGAACTTCTTCTTATCGTTTTAAGCGGTATCCTTGGCGGTGCAAGAATGGTTTACACCTACACAGGCGGTTTGTATTTCTGTAAGTACGCACTTCAAAATGAATCTGCATATTCGATGCTAACGATGTTGGTTATCCCCGGTGGCTTGGTAGCAAGCGTTCTAACCCCGTGGATGACAAAGAAGTTCAGCAAGAAGACAAGTTACATAGCTACACACATTCTTGGTGCAGTAGCAATGGTACTTATGTTCTTTATGTGGGACTTCAAGACCGGCACCTTCGTACCTGGTGGCTTGATTGTATCAATCGTATGTATGATTCTTCTTGGTATCCCACAAGGTATCAACAACATTATGACCTATGCTATGATAGGTGACACCATCGATTATCTTGAGTGGAAAACCGGTGAACGTGGTGAAGGTATCTGCTTCGCAATGCAAACCCTCATCAACAAGATCGGTATGGCAGTAGGCGCATTTATCGGTGTTCTCGCTTACGCTATGGCAGGAATTAGCCCCTCCAACCCCGAAGGCTCAATGACTATCGAAGGTCTAAACAAGCTATGGATGATGCTTGTTCTAAGTGGTGCAGTAAGCTTTATCGCTTGCATAATCCCAATGCTCTTCTACACTATTAGCGAAGATAAGCAACGTAAGATGGTTGCGGAAATCGCTGCAGGTACCAACCCCGGCGCTGCTCTCAAAAAGAGTGCAGAAGTTGTTGAAGTAGAAGCATGATTTAACAAAAAAAATAGACTCTGAGTACCCGCTTATGGGTGCTCAGGGTTGCCAAACTTTATAAAAAATAATAAATATTACAGTTTTGAACTTAGTCAAGGAGGTTAAAAGACTATGGCAAACAAAGAAAACAACCACGGTGTTGCTAATTTTACTCCGCAGCAATCAATCGTAGTTACCAATCCCGAAGGCGTAGCAAGAAGAGAAACCTATGCAAACGTTACACCTGTTAATTTCGTGCACGGCATTCCACAAAAGGGCATTATCAACCAAGCTCCCGTTGGAAGAACGCCTGCAGCTCAAAGAAGAGCAACCAGAAGGGTTACCGCGTTCAACACCACTAAGCCCACCATCTATCGCGTTGCTATCGATGGTAGACCTAATAATATCGTGTTCCCAACTCCCGGCTCGAAATTATACTATTTAAAATGTATTCAAACGGCAATGGGCTCATATCCCGTTGACGTAGTTGCTTATTCCGTAATCAACAATAGGGCATATTTCCTTATTGCATCATACGATCAAACTCCCGTAAGCTACAGAAGATTCTTTGATACCGCAAACGAACTTTACGCACGTTATTTCAATAATAACTTCCAAACCGCAGGCTTCGTATTCAAATCAAAGCTCAGAGTTAAGGAATTAAAGAAGATTGCAGATATTTGTGAATCTGTTTCTGTTATCGAAAGTCAACCTTATGCAAACTTCCTAACGCATAGTTGGGCATATCCTTTTAGCTCGTACGCAAAGATAGGGGACGACGACGATGGCTTCATTGCTTGCCGTCAAGGTTTATATAGGCTTGCATCTCAAGCAGAAGTTGATAAGCTTATTAACGAAGGCTATGCTAAAGGGCTACGTACTCTACCCGAAGATTTCTTCAATTTCCCCGAAATTGATAGATTTACCGCAACTATCGAAAACGTTCTTATCGACTATGGTTGCTACACTAAGCGCGCTATACCAAATTATTTGATGCCAAAAATCATCGCTGAAATTAATGAGCGCGGTGGATTTGAGTACGATAGAATTGCATCAAAGCTTGCTCTATCTAAGCGTGATAGATACAATACCCTCGTTAGAGTAGTAGGCGAGCTTGCAATCAATATGCACCAAAGCTACGATGAAAGCGTTGAAGCTCTTGGCGTAAAAGTACAAGACACTTCCCTTATGCGCGACGTAGTTATATGGATTTCCGATAGACTTGGATACTCCGTTGACCAAATTTTCGGAATGATTGGTATGGCTTACTGCACCGTATCAGGTGACGGAGTAGTCTATTTCAACGACGCATTCCTTGTTGAAATCATCAAGTACCTATCATACACTCGCAATCAATCAGTTGAGTTTATCATCGAAAAACTCGGTATCCGCAACTCCTTCCAAGATCCTAACCGTATCATCAACGTAGTTGCTATGTGCAAATAATTAACTTGCTTTACGTAACCTTGGACCCCTTGGGCAAATTGCCTAAGGGGTTTTCTTTTTTGTAAATAGGGTATATATCCGTGCGCGTATAACGTGAGTGCTACGCGCGTACGCGCCCTCGCGGTATAATATTAGTAAAAGGTGACTTCAAACGCTATCAAATCGCGCGCGCGTATGCTAAAATAAACGCACATATATGTTGCGCGCGTGGGGCGCGTATTAAGAGGCGTTATGAACAAAAAGCTAATTTTAATTCTACTCGCTATGGTTTTGATAGTTTCGTCGATGGTTTTCCTTGCTTCTTGTGGGGAGGACGTTAATATCGACCACATAGAGATGTACTCTATGCCCAAAACCCAGTATGCACTTGGTGAATCGCTTGATATCAAAGATGCAAGCGTTCTCGTCGTGTATAAGAACAACACCGAAAAGCTCGTGCCTATCACTTCAAGTATGCTTTCCGGTTTTGACTCTAATACTCTCGGCGTGCAATACATCAAGGTATATTACGAAAACCACAGCACGATTTTCACGGTTACCGTTTCTCGTGCAAACGTATCACACGTTGAACTCGTAACTCCCGAGACCAATCTCAATTACATCGAAGGTCAACCTTTGCGTACCGATGGTAGTTATATGCTCATCAGCTTTGACGACCATTCTTCAGAACGCATCGAAGTTACCAAGGATATGTGCTCAGGATATGATCCTGATAAGATTGGCTCACAAATTATTAGCGTCGTTGGCTATCTTGACGGGGTAGAGTATACTTCGTCTTTCGTAGTAACCGTAACCGAACGTGAACTTACCGGCATTGAAGTCACCACCGCCCCCACGAAGAAAATTTATTACGTTGGTGATAGCGTCCTCGATTTGACCGGTGGTGAATTGTTCCTTAAATACAATAGTGGATATTCCACTTATATCGATATGACCGACGTTGACGGCAACGCTATCGAAGGCTTGAGCCTCAGCTGGGATAGCTCGGTCGTAAACAATCGTTCGTCAGTAACCGTAGAGTACGGCGGCAAGACGGCATCCTTCCAAGTAGAAGTAAAGGTTAGAGACGTTAGCTCTTACGAAGTAATAACTCCCGTTAAGGAGCAAATGCAAAACTTGGATCTCGACGTAAGCGGTGCAGTTATAAGAATAAACTACAACAACGGCGAATCCGAAGACGTAACGCTACCATCCGACAAAGTAACCTTCGTTGGTTACGATAAGACTAAGGCAGGCACTCAAGAAGTAGCACTACTATTTAGCTACGGCGGAGTTGCTCTTTCGGCACAAGGCATAATGGAAATCAACGTTGCTCAACGCGAAGCTATCGGTCTTGAAATGGTTGACGCTCCTGATATCTATCAAGATACGGAGTTTGACGTAACCGAGTTTAGCGTACGTATCGTTTATAATAACGGTGAGCGCGGCGAAGATTTCAATCTTAACAGCGGTATGATCGCTTGGGAAAACAATATTCCCGTAACGTCATACGCTCAAGCAGGTGAAAAGAGTTGGTATATCAGCTATAGTACCGGCATCGACCTTGATTATAAGTTCACCGTCAAAGAGCTATTGGTCGTTAACGTTGAATTACACAACGCAAGTAACGTAATCGCTTTCTTGGGCGGAGACGCCAATACCGACGGCGTTACTATGACCATCACTTATAATAGCGGTAGGGTAGACGAAGACGTAGCTCTAACCCCCGATATGTTGAGCTTTGACTCAAGCACTATGGGCGTTAAGCTCGCAAAAGTAGTATATGCTACCAAATATAACGAAGGCTACGAGCCGATGCTTTCCGTAACCGTCGTAAAGAAGATTACTTCAATCGAAGTAGGCGGAGTTTATCGCAACACTTATATTTTGGGTGAGGAGTTCTCGGCTGCAGGTATGGAACTCGTTGTTAACTACGAGTTTGAAAGTGCTTCAACGCTTATCAAAGAGAGTGATGTAGACTTCTACGACTCGTGGTCGTTTAGCACCGATAACGCTCAAGCAGGACTATACTTTACCGAAGTAGGCGAAGCAAACGTTTATATCAACAACCCAGGCTTGGTAGAGCCTTATAAGATTACCGTAACAGTCAAAAACGATTTCAAAGAGCTTGGACCTATTTTCAAACTCACCGAAGGTGAACTTGTTGAAGCCGAAAATCTTGGCTCAACCATTCAAGGTTTACCACTCGATTTGTCAAGTTACTATATTATGGTAACTTTCGAAAGTAACGTTGAATACGTTCAACTCAACGACTCTATGGTCGACTACAACGTTAAGAATACTGCAGTTGGTGAAAGAAAGGTAACCATCTATTATCCCGACGTTGCAAGCTACGTAGGTGAAGTAGAAAGAAAGTACGACACCACCGCAACCGTTTTGGAAAAGAGTGTAGTTGGCGTCAAGATGCTAACCGCTCCTGAAAAGGATATTTACTATTACAGCGAAGACAAGACCGTAGTTGCAACCGAGTATAAGGGTATTGCAATCAGTATCGAGTATGATAACGGCACCTATTCTTCAATAGACGTTGACGATGCTATTGCAAAGTCAAGACTTAACTTCGTTTCAGTTGACGTATCCGAAATTGGTCCGTTTGAAGTTACTTATAGCTATACTCATACCGATAATATTACTTATTCGGGTAGCTTCTTCGTAGAAATTATCGATTCAATGCCCGTATCCGTCAAGTGGACGCTTGGCACTATACCGGAAGTAGAGCTAACTATCGGTAGCAAGTTTAACCCACTTGTTATGGGTTATCGCGAAAACGGCATTCCATATTCACTTGCCGATCGTAATATCGACATTTTGTCAGCCGGCAGCAACGTTCCCGTTCCAAAGAAGCTTTCTGATATCATTGATATCATCACTGTCGAAGGCTACAACGCAAACCAAACCGGTACGCAAGACGTAAGATTGGTTTATGGTGATAACAAAGACTTATACGTAACTGTAAAAGTAAACGTAAAGGAAAGACGTCTTGAAGCGTTAGAGCTTGTAAACGACAACGCAAACGGAACTCTTACCGTTATCCAAGGCGCACCAATCGACCTATCACTTCTATCACTAAAACTACTATTTAGTGACGGCGCAACCACCCAAGTTCCTATGGATGCTTCGTATATCAATCGTTCGGACGATAACGCAGGTGGCTACGATATCAACAATGCTACAATCGGTAAGCGCGAAGTTACCATTTCATATCTATACGCAAACGAAAGCGCACCCGTATCTTTAACCGTTGAGTTCGTAGTGCTTGAAAAGAGTCTCGTTAAGATTGAAATCAACGACATTCCAAAGCAATATTACATTGAGCACGAGCCGTTTGATATTTCAACGGGTTCAATTATGCTCTACTACGATAACGGAACCACCGAAACGAGATTGCTTACCGAAGCTACTATCAATAGCTCCACGTCGCCATATAACGTTGACAACGCCCGCTTTGATAATAGTGAGTTCACCGGTTTCAGCAAGGTTCAACGCATTTACATTAGATTTAGCAATTGCAACACTTCTTACAACGTATATATGCGTGATAGAAGGAACGTTGAAGCTGAATACGCCGAAGGCAACGTTTACAACTTTACTTATGGCCAAGCAGTTGCTCCTATTATTGAGCTTAAGGGTTATAACGCTTACGGCGACAGCGACAGAAAGTTCTCGTTTGCAAGCGATAGCTACAAAGTAGAATATATTCCACAAGACGTATGGCTAACGCAAGGTAGGGTAGAAGGGGTAGACTATACCGAATTCCCAAGCACCGTTGGCGTATATAACGTAGTCGTAAGCTACCTTGGTGACGATATCCACAACGCATACGAAGACGCATCCAAGAAGATTACTATTAACAAGAAGGTAATGTACGTTGGATTTGCAACGGCATCAAAGATTTACGGTACGGAAAATCCCGAAATCAAGTTAACGCTTGGCGAATCTATGGACGTTGTATCTAACAATCCGTTGAGCCTATTCCAAAACGGCGATACCTTCCAAAGTGCTAACTTTAATCCCGATTACCAAACCACTTACGCAAGCAAGGCATATCTTATCGATGCTAACGGAAACTACGTAACGGATGGGGAAAATCAGGTAGTCGTAGATATCTTTGATATCGTATATCTCAATTTACAAAACGACGTCGTTGACGTTAACGTAGGTACTGCACAAGGTAGATACGTAATTTCAATTGCAAATCAATTTGAATCACCAAACTATCAAATCTACTACAAGAATGCAGTTTTGACTATAGGTCAACGTGAAGTAGTAGTTAGACCACAATCAGTATCTTATACTTATGGTGCTGAAATCGTTCCCGTTATCCCATTTGAAACCTACGCAGTAGAGGGAAAAGAAAGCGAAAGTGGTGTTTACGGCGCGGATAAACTTGCAGGAAGCCTTTCAAGAGAAAAGACGTCCGAAAAGAGCGTTGGTGATTATCTCGTAACCATCGGTAGCTTGCAAACCTATAACCCCAACTACAAGATTATCTTCGAAAACGTTGAAGATGATGCAACCATAGAAAAAGAGGGTGCATACGTAACCATTCTTCCACGCAAGATTTACGTTAAGACCGATAGTATAATCAAGGTATACGGCGAAGAATTCGTTGCACCTAACGTTAAGTTCTTCTCCGATCCTGCTTGTACCCAAGAAGCAAATGCTTTTGCAAGTGGCGATAGCGTTGCATCCATAGGTCAAGTAACATTCTCGGATGCTATCAATAAGTATACGAGCGCAGGTAACTATACGCTTTCTTGCACCATTGATATGAGCGGTGACGGCGCTGATAACTACGACGTAAAATACGTAAACGGATACGTTGAAGTTTCGGCTCGTCCTGTAAACGTAATCGCAACTGCGGGCTCAAAGGTTTACGGCGATCCCGAACCACTTATGGGTTACAGCGTATCGGGTGTTGAAGGCGAAAAGGCTTCCGGCCTAATCGAACTTGCAGACGGCTCTATCGAAACCTTTAATGGTAGCTTGCAAAGAGTAAGTGGCGAAAACTACGGCGATTACAACGTTCAAATCGGCACGCTAAGCAATCCTAACTACGAAATCAGATTTACTTCTGCGAAGTTCAGTATTCTTAGAAAGGAACTCTACGCATATATTTCCGAAGAAAATCTAACCAAGGTTTACGATGGTAAGATCCCATCTATTTCCGCATACACCTTGTATGAGGCTCGTCAAGAAGGCGCAAGCGTTTATACCGCACAAGACGTTTCAAATCTCATCACCTTCAGCTTTGACGGCGCAAGCAAGAACTTTGGTTTATATAGAGTAAACGTTGCTATCAACTCCAACAACTACTCGATTGCACTATTCAATCAAGAAGGTTACGTTTACAGCATCGAAAGAAGGGTTATCGCTATAACGGAAAGCGAATACTACGATATTCCAAATAACCTTGAATATAAGGGTGAAGCGTACAACTTCTATGCACGCATCAATACTAAGGATTTGCAATATCAATATAACAGCGACGGCAGCATTGCTACCGACGACAATAACAATCCGCTTTACGACGATCCTACCGTTACCCTTTCGATTGCAAGCGCAACTTACGCAGGTAACTATACGGTAAGCGTACTTGAACTTGCTGACAAGAACTACGAGCTTGATACCAGCCTAAGCGCACCCGTAACCTTTACGATTTTGCCACGCTCGGTATACGTAGTAATTAAGACCAACGCTGAAAATCACACGATTGAGCGTGAATTTAACAACCAAGTTGCATATATTAGCGCAAACGACTATACCCTTGAGAACCTAATTTCCGAAAGGGATATTCCATATTTCAGCTTTGGTATTTATGCAGGCGATAATATCGTTACGGCAAAAGACGTACTATACGCAGAAGACGATAGCATCATCGGCTACGATATTCGTCTTGCCGAAAATTCAATTGATGCTAACTACGTAGTAAAGCTCAAAGAAGCTTATAAGTATAAGATTGTTCCAAAGGGCGTTGTAATTAGAATTTACGAAAAGTATCTCACCAAGTCTTACGATGGTACTGCTCCTGCAATCAGCTCGTCAATGTTTGCACCTGTTAGTGCTGTTACGGGCTTTGATAGTAACTCGGTATCCTTTAGCTTCATCAGAGAAGGTAACGACGGCAGAGATAACACTTCCGTAGGTAGTTATACCGTAGTTGCAAACTGCTCGGATAGAAACTTTAGCGTTACTACCCAACAACCATACTACGTATATCAAATCACCAGCGGTAACGTTTCGGTATCAATCAACTCGTCAGCAATGGAAAAGGCCTATGACGGCAAAGAATTTGAGTTCGACTACAACGACTTGACTTTCACCGCTTACTACGGCAATCAAACCATTATCCACAACTTCCGCTACGGTGATGCTTACGATACCTTCGTAGAGCAACTTGCAGAGATAAGTACGCGTATTACGGCACTTGACTATCAACTTGCACTCGTTGACTTCGTAGAGCTCGGCTATGCAAAGACTAACCTTGAGTCAAGCAGAAGCAGCGCATATCTACTCCGTATTCAATTGCAATCGATTGAAAACCCGATGCAAGCAGAAAACACCGCTACCATTCTATCTGCTGTTGAAACTATCATAACTAACCTTTCGGCTGCCATAACTGCAATCGATAATGGTGATAGCTTAACTGCAGAAAGTATTTACGGTGTATGTCTTGAGCATATGGCAAATATCAAGAGCACTTTTGATAAGGAAGAAAGCTATATTGCGTTCATCTTCGGTAACGAAGACGACAATACTCCCGTTGAAGTTGGTCAACATCCGTTTGAAGTAAGATTTAGCGACTATAACCGTAACTTTACTTTGCTGAACTCCAACTTGAACGTAAGCATTTCAACGCATACTCTATATATCAACGTAAACGATATCGTACTAACCTACGGCACCACGCTTTCATCAATACCATTCGACTTGTTTGACCCAAGAACGGGCGAAGTCCTTGATAAGAACGAGTATCGTATCGTTGGTACTCCAAGCGTTGACGGAACTATCAAGAACGTTGGCAGATACGCAGTATCCGTAAGCGGAATGTATATTACCGAAGACGGTTCTACCGCAAGCCCCAACTTCGTAGTTCTCGGTGGAGAAGTCGGCGAAATCGAAGTTGTTAAGGCAACTCTATCAATTCAAATCCAAAACGTATATAATCCGGACGTATTCGTATACGGCAAGACGGTTGAAAGTTCGCAACTATCAGGACAATACGAACTAATCAATTATGGCTCTATCCCCGAAAATCCATCCAATGAAGCTCAACGCAAGATGGTTGAAGACGCTTATGCTTGGGCGGTAGAAAACGGATATGAAAATGCAAGCCACCTTGAAAAGATGCGCTTGTATTACGGCGGATTGCAATACTCCGACGTATTTGAAGACGTACTCAAGACCAACGCCGTCAAGTATAATTGCTACATTAATGGCGATAGCGGCGCACAAATTTTCGACACTACGTTGTTTGATGCAGGTGATTACCCACTTAGTGCAACCGGCTTTAAGGCAGATAACTACAATATCCGCGTTGTACCCGGCGTATTGACCGTTGCTAAGCGAGCTTTGAGTATTTATACTCAAACCGGATATTACGAAAAGACTTACGGCGACACTTCCGTCAAGTACATCTACACCGGCTTTGTCGGCAACGACAACGAGAACTCTCTAAGCGTATACACCAACGATGGTGGCACCCTCGGCACCGAAGTAAACAGCCTTGCCAATATGGTATGGGAATACACTTACGACGAAGAAAATCAAGTAGACCCATTGGCGGCAACCACCGGTGTTAGTGACGAGCTCTTTGCCGTAGAGCCATCAACCGGCGATTACTTGCTACGTAACTATACCATCAACTTCGGTACGGTAAACATCAAGGTTGTAAAGGCACCTTTGACTTGCACCTTGAAGTCTGCAGTAGGTGACGTAGTATCGTCGCTATATATGGCAATCCCAACTGAAAACGATTACGTATTCAGCTACGACGGATTCAAGAATGAAGACAACGAGTCACTCATCGCAGAAACTCCCGTTGTAAACTTCAAGAATGGTTCAACCTACTTTAGCGCAGGCGTACATACCTTAGGTCAATCCTACATCGACGTATCAAGCATTGAACTTGACAACTACTACGTTGCAGTCGAGCCCTTCCAATACGAAGTTAAGGCAAGAAAGGTTTACGTAACGCTTAACACTGATACTATTAACACCGTAATGAGCACGTCAACCAATTCTTATACGTTGACTCCTTATATTGCAGAAGTTTTGAGCGGTACCGACGGCGCAGTAACTAACGTATCAATCATTAGCGGTCAATATGGTTACACCGATTTCGAATTTAATATTGAAGAATCTAATGCTGAAGTATTGGCAGAATTCAACAAGGTAGCTATTACGAGATACTCTCAAACTGATAGTGCTGCTGTATTTGATAAGATTGGTGACACCTACCGTAAGGAAATCTATCGCTATAGCGATATGTATAAGCATAGCATAGTAGGCGACGTTGACCACGATAAAGAAGAAGGTACGTTCAAGCTTGCTAATATGACTATGAACAGTATCAACTTTAAGTTTGAGTACGTTCCATTTACCATTAAGGTATATAGCACTATTCAAGCCGTTACCGCATATGCAACCGAGAAGTTTGTTGGTCAACCATCCGATGAATATACCGCATACGTAAATTCAAAGATTAACTTTATGATCATCAACTCTGCACTCAAGATAAAAGAGGGCACCATTCAAGAAATGGCAGGTGTTTTAAATATTGAGGGTAATATGCCAACAAAATCAGGCACCAGCTCAATGATGACTTACACCTTGAACGATGCCAGCTATAATTATCAATTAGCTAAGGCATTCACAAGCGCCAACTATAGCGACAATAAGCACGAGTACTATACGAACTACTATTCAGGTCTTGCTGACGTTGAAGCCGTAAGCGTATCTGATAATCGTACTAAGACTTATAACTACTCGTCAGTTGCAACTTGCACGCTACCGATTAGATACTACTCACAAATTTCCGAAGTAGTAACCAATCCGGAACTCAACGGCGGAGCTGAGTACAAAGTAGCAGGCAGCGCAACTACCGCAACTACCTTCACGACCGTTGAAAGCCTATATAACGCAATGCGTCTTGAAATCGCGGTTTCACCTAACGCAAGCGTAAAAGTACCAAGCCTTGAAATCGGCTTTAACGCTAACGAAACCGAGCAATTGATCAGCTTGCTGTTCAGTTATGGTGCAGGCAACTCCGTAAGCGTACTCCTAAAGAGTCCTGATGGTAACTTGGAAGCAACCGCAACTTACGCTTTGGCATACGGCAACTTGTTCGACGGAAACGTACACGATATCCGCGCATACTTAGATAAAGAAAATCTAATGCTCATACTCTATATCGACGGAGTAAGCGGAGCAGCTCTTGACTTAATGAGCGTAATGAATACCGACGGAAAGGTCGTTCTTGATTCACCGCTTGATATCGAAGAAAGCACAGCTCTAAGCTTAACCGTAGCAGGCGATTATATCATTCGTTCCATTACTCTAAGTGAGCAAGGATTGTACGACGGCGTAGGCGCTCATATTAGACTGCCGATTAGCGCGGACAGCGTACTCAAGGTAACTACTCTACTTGACTCGTTCACGGCAACTCTAAGCAACTTGAACGCTCTATTCGGCCTAACTAACTTGAACGATACCTATAGCGTAACTTACTATTTGGACGGCGAGCAACTTGAGTACTCCGATAGCATCAGACGTGTTCTTGCAAACGGTGTTCACTTTGCGGAAGTAGCTCTCTACAAGGAAGGCGTTCTCGTAGATTACGATTCAAGATATATCGTAGTTGAGAGAAATTCAATCGGCTACGTTGTTCCCGACGTAGGTACGCCACAAGTAATTAATCCGGGCACTAAACTCAACTTCTACACCATTTCTGCCGACTATCCTGCACAAGCAAACGTAGACGGAAGCTTGGTAGCAAGTAGCGCAACCAGCCAATACGCATACGCTCTTGGTGGCGCGCGTCAATCTCAATTCAATGCTAAGTATGCACCGGAGTATTTTAATATGGCATTCGGTCTAACTCCGTCTGCAACCTACACCGGAACTACTGCAAGCTACTTAGTAGGTGAGTATACCACGACCATCGAGCTATTCAGCAACCAAGGATTCTCAAGAGTAATTGACAAGCGTAATAGTGGCGACACTACCTACCAAGGTGCAGCACTTCAATTTATCCGCAAGCAAACGGAAGAAGTTGCATTTGGCACCACCAACACCAAGTATACTTATACGGTAAAACTCGATTACTACATCAACGGCAATTCACCCGTAACCGATCAAATTCTAATGAGTGACGTAACCGATGACGTATTCGAAATTTCATTGTTCAAGGATAGAAACGAGTCTTACTTTGGCAGCAATGGTATCATACTTGTTCTAAGAAGTTTGGTAAGCGACAAAGTATACACCTACGATTTCGGTGATGAAGATTTCATTGAAGCACGCGAAGCTGAAATCTCAATTATGCTACACGGCGTAGGCGATAGAGTAACTATCTACAACGCTGACTTTGAAGAAAACGTTGCACCATATAGAGATTATCTCTTAGGAGACGTTTACAAGGCATCTAACGAGAGTTTGATCCTTGGCGCAAGCGAAACCTTGACTCTCATAAATAACGCAGGCATGGCTCTTTATAGCAATTACAGCACGTTGAACTTCAACTTCAGCATAGCTGATAGCTATACGCAAACGGCAGGGGACGTCGTAAGAATTAACCTTGCAGACAGCAAACTTGATAAGAGCGGTAACGGCGTATACTTAGAATACGACTTGGCAACCAACGAACTCAAGTTCACCTTCTATCGTGGCAACAGGAAGTCTAAGGAACAAGTGCTTGCACTAAGTGGCAGCGTAACGGGTTCACACAGCCTAAGCGTAAGGTTTGAAAAGGAATTAGTACTTGCATCTACACTCAAGTATGTTGGCGGTGATTCGGGCATCAACAACCTATATTACGGCGACACCGATTTAACCAATACTACGGGTATGGTAGTCCATTACTCTGAAGTATCAGTTACCATAGACGGCGTAGCGACAACTTTCTATATGCCACTATACGACGATATGGGATTGTGGATTGATAGCACCGGATATAGCGGAACCAACAACAAATACTCAGACGTAACCGGCCTAACTTCAACCCCCACGTTCCTATCACTTTACAACTACACTTCAGTAGTAGCACCCGATAGCACGGCAATTACGGTTGATGGATATATGGTAACGCTTGGCGAGTGCCACAGCTTGGATGCACCAAGCATCACCGAAACCCCAATCATATAACAACACCTCACAATCAAGATGGGCACAAACGTGCCCATCTTTTTTTGATAAAAGTATATTAATTTTGATAGATTGCTGTCGCAACTTGCGCACCCCATTGGCTAAGGCCAACGGGAAAAACTATTACTTTCCCTTTTATTGTATCGGGGATATGTTTTGCATCTCCATGGGGGAACGCGAAAGAATGTCTCATATAAGGTACGATAGTAGATGAGTATACGTACTTGTAAGTGCATTAATTAGTATATATAACTAAACGCAGTGCGTTTACTTTCGCCAGGTTGCTATCGCAACTTGCGCACCCCATTGGCTAAAGCCAACGGGAAAAACTATTACTTTCCCTTTTTATTGTATCGGGGGATATGTTTTGCACCTCCATGGGGGAACGCGAAAGAATGTCTCATATAAGGTACGATAGTAGATGAGTATACGTACTTGTAAATGCATTAATTAGTATATATACCTAAACGCAGTGCGTTTACTTTCGCCAGGTTGTCGTTGCAACTTGCGCACCCCATTGGCTAAAGCCAACGGGGTATGCTTTTCCCGA
>JAFTZC010000046.1 GCA_017461065.1 Clostridia bacterium
GGTCATTAATTGCAACTTAACAGTTGCAAGAATTGAGCATAAATGCTCATGAATTCTCTCTATAGCTCCAATAAGGTTAAATTAGAGAAATACAAGTGCAAGCACTTGCGTTAAGGTTGGAGCATATACAAAGTGCCACAATATACTTTAACTCTCTAATACCACAACGCAAAAACTTGTGTGTTGTATTTATCGCCTTGGAGCGTTAGCGCAAAGGTATTTATCGCCCGTAGGGTATTTATCGCTGAGCGCAAGCGAAGTATTTATCTTGCTAATTACCTTAATGCAAGCAAAGCTTGCAATTCATGCTTTGCGTAAGTCAAAGCAATTCATGAAAAGCTTTTTGCGTTTCAATTCATGATGGCTTGCCATCAATTCATTGCGAAACAATTTCGCATTTCACATTTCGAATTTATTATAAGACCACGATTTTTAGATGCAGAACATCCTTATTATTTGAGTTTGTGGGGACTCTCGCTTTTGTTCGATTTAGGTAAGACTCGTTAGTTTAGATGAAGAGTGACGCAAAAAATAAAAACCCATTGGGTTGCTGTAGTAGACCTACTGCGCCCGATGGGTTTTTGATTTTTGTTATACTATTCGCTAAAATAACGAGTCTTACTTTTCAGCGGCGGCAAGGCGCTTCTTGTAATCTTCAATAATCTTAGCTGCTTGCATACCGGGAACTTCTTCGTAACGCTCAAATGCAAGGGTGAACTTACCACGACCTTGGGTCATTGAACGTAGGTCGGTTGCGTACTTAGCAAGTTCTGCTTGGGGAGCTTCGGCACTAACAACGGTCTTGCCACCAACGGAGTTGGTTCCAAGAATTCTACCACGACGCTTGCTCATATCGCCCATAACGTCACCCATATATGAATCGGGAACGATTACGTCAACGTGCATAACAGGCTCAAGGAATACGGGGCTTGCCTTGGAGCAGCCGTCTTGGAATGCGAGCTTAGCAGCGGTGATAAATGCGATTTCCTTACTGTCTACGGGGTGGTACTTGCCGTCGAATACGGTGCACTTGATGTTGATAACGGGATAGTCAGCTTGGATACCCTTTGGAGCTGCTTCACGGAGACCCTTTTCAACTGCAGGGATAAATTGACGTGGGATAGCGCCGCCAACAACTGCGTCTACGAATTCAAAGATACCATCTTCTGCACCGGGCTCGAAACGAACTGAACATTGACCGAATTGTCCTGCACCGCCTGATTGCTTCTTGTGCTTACCTTCGGCTTCAACGGTCTTCTTGATGGTTTCGCGGTATGCGATACGTGGCTCACGAAGAACTGCTACTGCGTTGAACTTATTCTTAACCTTTTTGCAAAGGATATCAAGTTGCATTTCGCCAAGACCTGAAAGTACCATTTCGTTGGTTTCTGCATTCTTTTCGAGTTTGAAGGTGTTATCTTCGTCCATTAGCTTGAATAGGCCTTGGAATACCTTGTCTTCGGAGTTCTTGTCAGCCGATGAAACTGCAAAGCTGATAACGGGTGCGGGGAATGCGATAGGATCGCACTTAACAACGTCGGTGGTATCACTTAGCGTATCGTTGGTTTGGGTGTAGTTGAGCTTTGCGAATGCGCCCATATCACCTGCGTAGATAACGTCCATAGCTTCTTGCTTCTTACCACGGAGAGCTACGATAGAAGAAATCTTTTCGTTTTCGTCCTTTTCTACGTTGATAACTTGGTCACCGATTTGAACCTTACCACGGAGAACTTTGAACATAAGAAGTCTGCCTACGAATGGGTCAACGATGGTCTTGAATACTTGAGCAACGAACTTGCCGTTTTCATCACAAACCAATTCGCCTGCACTTGAGTTAACCTTGGTTGATTCGCCGGGTGCTGGGAAGATGTCGATGATGTGGTCAAGGAGTGCGGTAAGTTGTGCGTTACCGGTTGCAACACCTGCCATAACGGGGAAGATTTCTGCGTTTACGAAACGTGCCTTAACGCCTGCTTTCTTTTCGTCAGCGGTGATTTCTTCGCCACCGAAGAACTTTTCCATTAGTTCTTCACTTGATTCAGCAACGGATTCCATCATAATGCCGTCTTCTTCAGCGTACTTGTCAGCAAGATTTGCAGGGATTGCTACTTCGTTGCCGCTTACGTCGTATGCCTTGCCTTCCAATACGTCAACGTATCCGGTAAGGGTGGTGCCGTTCATAATGGGAAGCTCGATAGCGATAATCTTTGCGCCGTACTTTTGACGATATGCGTCAAGAGTTGCTTCGTATGAGCTGTTTTCCTTGTTAACGCCGTTTACCCAAATAAGAGTAGGAACGCCCTTTTCTTGGCAATACTCAAGAGCCTTTTCTGCACCAACGGGAACAGAGCCGTTTGCGCCGGTTACAACGATAGCTGCATCTGCTACTGATAGAGCTGCTACCATTTCGCCTTCGAAGTCAAAGAAGCCGGGAACGTCAAGAACGTTGATTTTGTAATCTTTATAGTTTGCATATGCCATTGAAAGTGAAATGGACATCTTGCGTGCGATTTCTTCTTGGTCGTAGTCGGAAACTGAGTTGCCGTCGTCTACCTTGCCAAGACGGTCGATAGCCTTAGTCTTGTAGAGAATAGCTTCGAGTAGAGAGGTTTTACCTTCGCCACCGTGTCCGATTAGAGCGATATTTCTGATTTTATCTTTGTGAAAAACTGCCATTATAATTTCTCCTTAAAAAGAATGCGTGTACATATATAATACTATATATTTAAGTAAATTACAAGGCTATAAAACAAATTCCTTAATCCAAAACCCACATTTTTGTCAAAAACACGCCCTTTCCAGCAACTCGAGATAGTACTTGCGCTCGTTTTGAGCGGTAAATATAAAATCGAGCTTGCCGCTTCCACCGTTTGGCGCAAACTTTTGGAGCTCGTTTACTACGGGCGTAAAGCAATCGTCCACCTTGGCGCCCGTCACTTTCGCTACGATATCTTTTAGATATACGTAGTGGGTGCACCCAAGCACGACGCGCTCTACGTCATAGCGACTGAGCTCTAAGTAGAGATAGTTTTCGAGCCGAGAAAGGTTACGCACGTAACGCTCAACGAGAGTTGCCAAGCAAGGATTTGCATACACGCAAGCGCCCTTTTCGGCGTACTCCTTAACCTTTGGGGAGCAAGCGGTTAGCGGCGTGCAAGCAATAAGGGTGCCCTGCGGCTCGTTCACCTTTGGTGAAACGCCAAGCACAGGCAAGGGAAAATCGTGCTCCCCTTGGAGCATAACGCTCGAAGCCGTGTTACAGGCAAACACCACGATATCGGCGCGCCTTTCGTAGAGAAGCTCGACGATTTTCAAAAGCCTAAAGCGTAAAAAGTCGGCGTCCTTTGAGCCGTACGGATGAGCGTAAGTATCTGCAAAATAAATATAGTCGGCTTTCGGGAAGCTCTTTAGGAGCCGTTTTAGCAACGTCAATCCGCCTATACCCGAGTCTATCAGAGCAATTTTCATACTCTATAATATGCTCGAGCCTACTATTTTTTGCCGTGCACCGCTAAGTTTATGGCTTGCGCTATTATCTTTGCATAAATCTCGACGTATAAATCCACTTCCTTGGCCGTAACCACCATATTGCCCACCGTTTGGTTGAGTTTTAGGTGGTCGGGCTTGGTGCTTTTCGTCTTTTCGAGATAGTTTAGGAGTATATTTTTGGCGTATATCACGAGTGGCACGCCTATGGCAACAACGGGTACGCCCAAGGTTAGGTTGGATAGCTCGTTTTTGGCGTTGCCCACACCTGCTCCCGGCGTTATGCCACCGCCCTTTAGCTGTATTACCTTAGCAAGCCTATCGGGGCTGATGGTAGCAAGAGTATCTACGCAAACAATCACCTTTGGGCGCATAAAGTCAGCTACTGCTTTAACTACGTTAAAGGACTCGATACCCGTAACTCCGCTTACGCTTGGCGAAAGCGCACACAAAACGCCTTCGCCTGCGCGCCTTGTTTTTATAGTGCTGACCCTAAGATGAGTAAGCGTACGCGCCCCCAAACTATCGGCGGTCAAGCCTTCGTTACCCACGCCCACCACCAACACAAGGTCCTTCTTTTTAACTTTAAGGGAGCAAAGTACACGCTTGAGCGCCATTGCAAGTAGGTTGATTAGGCTGTCTTGATGCTCACCGTCAAACAATACGTCCCCCTTGCTTTCCACCGCGTACACGTCGCTCGGCGGTCGCTTGGATAGATACAACGCCCCTTTTTTATCCAAAAATATCAATTTTGACCTATCTTTTTGTAAAAATCCCCCTTCTTCGTCAAAGCATAAACCGTCAAAATACTCTCTCATAGCAAAAGTGTTAACTTTTTTAAGAAAAACATTCAAAAATTGTTTGCCAAGTATAAAATATTATGATATTATATTTGGGAACGCAAGACTTATAGTTTATAACTATCAGGAGATAAATATGGCAAATATTAAATCACAAAAAAAGAGAATTCTTATCACCAAAGAAGAAAACGCAAAGAACAACTCACTTCGCACCAAGTGCAAGAACGCTGTTAAGAAGTACGAAGCTGCTATCGCTGAAGGCGACGTTCAAAAGGCAAAGGAACTTCTTCCTGTTACCGTAAGCACCATCACCAAGGCTGGTATCTACAAGGATAACACCGTTAGCCGTAAGGTAGCTCGTCTAAGCAAGATGCTCTACAACTTAGAGCAAGCTAACGCTTAATCATAAGCACCTTTAACCGTTGCAATGCAACGGATTTCTGGGTGTGGCGCAGCTTGGTAGCGCGCTTGAATGGGGTTCAAGAGGCCGGAAGTTCAAATCTTCTCACCCAGACCAAAAAAATACAGAAAGTTTTTCTGTATTTTTTTTATCCATTGCGAAAGCAATGGCATATCATCACACGTAGTGTGTATCTCATCAGCCTTAGGCTGCATATCATCAACCGTAGGTTGCATTCCCCCTTTCGCAATGATGATATACAAGGCTAACACCTTGATGATATACAATTTCTTTGAAATTGATGATATACAACGGCAAGCCGTTGATTTGTTTGTTATTTGTTTTTTATCCACTTCCGCTTGCAATTATCTAAATAATAGCATATAATAACATCGTCGAAAGACATTACTTCACCGCAAGGTGATGACAGGTAGTCCCAATGGTAATTACATTGGGACATTTTATTTGACTTGTCAAAATTAATTACATATAATATTAACGTGAGGTCGGGTATTTCTGACGGACTTGAGTCCACTCACACCTAAGGATAGCTAAAACGCTATCCTTTATTTTTTTAGTTCACGCAAAAAACTACTTAACGCATAAAAACGAGCAAGTTTAGATGAGACAATATCTTAATGTGAAATGCGAAATTGTTTCGCAATTAATTGATGGCAAGCCATCATGAATTGAAAAGCAAAATGCTTTTCATGAATTGCCTACGCTTTGCTCGGCATGAATTGCAAGCATAAGCTTGCATTGTGGCAATTAACAAGATAAATACTTCGCTTGCTCTCCGCGATAAATACCCTACGGGCGATAAATACCTTTGCGCTAACGCTCCAAGGCAATAAATACAAAAAAACAAGCTTTTTGCGTTGGGGGTGGTAGAGGCCGCAAGTTCAAGTCTTGTCACTCAGACCAAAAATCGGGAGTCGTAAGATTCCCGATTTTTCTTTATTTATCTCGCAAAATCTCTTGAAATCTCGCGTTTTCGCAATATAATCAATGGGCTTGCTCTTCCCTGCTTCGAGGGTTGAACAAGCCCATTTTTCGCCTTTGACCACATGTTTGACCACTTGCGGAGATTTTTAGCTTATTTTCGGCTGATTTTTGATAGTTTTTAGGCGATAAACGCGAACTGTGATTACCGTTTTAAAGCTATATTTCGCGCAAATGAAAGAATTCTCTCTTGTTTGATAACGTCCAATTAGGAATAGGTGCTCTTTTATAAAAATAAAAAACTGTATGCCCGTGATTTCCCTCTATGTATCTATCATATGATTCAATAGGACAAGGCGTGCCATATGCACCTTCTATGTGAAAATCAATATCATGCAATCTTTCGGGTTCGAAAGTATAATCTCTTTTGTAATCATACAGTATTTTTCTTGCATCGTTAAGAACAAGCTCATATTCGCAATCATAAAGAAGATATGCTAGGTCAATTTTTGCCGGTCTTTCTAATCCTTCAATTTTGGCAATAGCCGGGTAGTTGAAAACTATCGTTATTTGAAAATATCCTGTTTCGAAGTCCTTATATAGTGACAAAGCCATATGCGTTCTTTTTCTGATCATCTTATCTACGGTCAGCCCCTTGGCTTTGTTTTCGTCAGATGTCAGAAAAAACAAATTATTTATACAACAATTGTGGCCGTTATTGTCCATATGATCTACAACATACCCAGCTTGGCTCATTTGAAAATACTTTTCTTCTCCATACCACTTTTTCATAATGTATATGTGTAAATAGCCTAGCTTTTTATTGTATAAATATTCTCCATTCTTACTCCATGTAACAGACTGTATCTCGTCTATATAATCATCTCTAACCGATGCATGAGCCAAGAAATCCCATTCCGGATGTTTTATTGTAATGATATCACCATTAATTTCAAATTTATTTTTGCTCATAGTGCGCTTTCTCACATCTTTTATATATTGTCGCTAATTATCTCATATATCTCTTTTAATCTCGAATTCCTATCAACATCGCAATTGGAGACGGTTCTGTCAATTTCAAACAGAGAATGAAATACACTTATTTCACCAACATACACAGGTTGATTAAATTTCAAGAACAATTCGTCATATCGAAATTGATCCCCTGTAATGTCAATGATTATGCCATCATCTAATTGCAACCATGCGTGTCCTGTAGTATGTTCGGGGTCTCCATCTCTAAATGTTCCTTGAATCTGAACCGTATGAATTCCTTTTCCAAGCAAATATTTACCTAACAAATCACAGGCATCATCGCAACAACCATTTGGGAATCTAGAAAATCTATCTCTATAGTTAAATTTCCTGTTAGCTTTGGCAATGTCTATCGCCTGTCTGAATTCCCAAACTAAATCAATGATAGATTTCATAAGAGCCTCCACAATGCTATTTTTCGCACTCCACCGCGACCTTAATAACTCCGTCGCGTTTATTTTCAAACACCTCATACGCCTCGTCGATCTTCGCTAGCGGATAGGTATGCGTGATCAGCGGCTCGGTATCGAGCTTGCCCTCGGCAATGAGTTTCAGCGTTTCCTCGCAATCGCAGCCGTCAACGCCGCCGGTCTTGAATGTCAGATTCTTGCCATACATATCGGGCAGAGGCAGAGCCTGCGCCTTGTCGTAAAGTGCCACCACCGTGACGATGGCGTTCGGACGAGCGCACTGCCATGCAAGTTCGAAGGTGTTCTCTGCTCCGGCAACCTCAAGCACCACGTCTGCACCGCCGTGATCGCTGTTCTCGCGAACAAAATCAAGGCATTTTTTGGGTGTAACTGTCAGCACGTCTGGATAGTGATCATTCACAAACTTGATACGGTTTTCGTCCTTCTCGCACATGA
>JAFTZC010000047.1 GCA_017461065.1 Clostridia bacterium
AAAGAGATCACCATCAACGGCATTACCTCATCTATCACCCAAAAGCCGTTTACTCACGCTGACGTTAGTGCAACGCTAAGCGCGACCTCGTTCAATTACGATCTTGATAGCCACAAACCCACCCCTACCGTAACCGATGCTAAAGTTGCAAACACTAAGGCAACTCTCGTTAACGACACCGATTACTCATACGCTTACTATGTAAGCGGTACAACTACTGCTCCCATCACAGGCGATATCGTAAACGCAGGCTCATACGACGTTATCATAACCGCTAAAGGCAATTACTCAGGCGAGCTAACGTTAAATTACGTTATCAACAAGTCACAAGTTGAAGTTGAAGTTAAAGACGTTATTTCCATAATCTACGGCAACAGCTACTTCACCACCAACGACAACGGAGCAAATTACTTCCACGAGTCTTTCAACGCATCTACAGATAGATTGATTGTAACCACCAACGTTAACAACGATAGCGACGCTATCAAGGGTAACTGGTACTACAATCAAGTGCTCGACGATTATCCCACAGTAGGCACGCACACACTAAAGGTTCGCTTTGCGATAGATACGACCGATGGCTATGACGACAACTACGATTACGTAGCGGGTACCACGGGTATCACCGTAAGTTTGGTCGTTGCAAAGCGCCCCATCACCTTGACTATTGCAAACCAAAGTATGACCTTTGGTGAAAACCCCACTGCAAACTTCAAGTATATGTCTTCTCAAAGCGCATTTGCGCTCAAAGAAGGCTCCTTGGGCTTGGTAGGCGGTGCAACGCTTGCCGACTTTGGCACGCTCGTTTGTGACGTAACCTCTAAGACCTATCCAAGTAGCGTTAGTGGCATAAACAGCACGACCGCAAGCTCCCTTTTGATGGCAGGAACCTATGCAATCTCCCCAAAGGGTGACGTAAACGCTTTAGAAGGCACGCTTGTTCCCAACTACGACTATACTTGGGAAAACGGCACCTTCACCGTCGCACAACGTAACGTAGAATTCCGCATTTCCGCAGGTATCAGCAAGATTTACGGCGAAGCCGACCCAAGCTTTGCTTATGATCCAAACGCTACTACCCCAATAACCCACGCAACCAATTTGGTGGTAGAAAATAACGACAACCTACAACTCTTCTTGGTTGGCGCATTGAGTAGAGCAGAAGGTGAAGACGTTGGCTCATACGACTATAAAGCCCACACCCTTAGACCCGATGCTAAGGAATCTTATACAGTAGCCGATTACGTAGCATACTACAACGTAATCAACTATAACTTCACTTCCTTCGTTATCGCAGGTACTGCTCAAGACCCCGTTCAATTCAGCATTACGCCAAGAGAAATCTACTTTGACCTTAGCGCATACGTAGACGAAAGTATCTTCGGTGACGAAATCGTAATTAATAGCTATAACTTCGAAATCAAAAACGACTACGTTGGAGAAGCAGATAGCCTTGTAAACGGTGACACCATTAAGGACGACTTCCCAGAGTTCAAAATTATCCGTACCGATAAAACCACCGGTAACGATGCAACCGAAACCATTACCGTGGGCGTTTACGACCTAACGCTCCGTTATAAAGTCGGTGAAAGCTATAGCGACGTAGCTATCGGCTCTCAATCACCCACGACGGCATTGAACGCTAACTACTCCGTATACGCAACCGAAGGTAGCTGGACTATCACCAAGCGCCCAATCATCGTTGCACCAAACAACCAAAACATCATCAAGACTTATAGCGAAAAAGACCCTGCTACCATCGCTCACCCATCAAGCTATACCGCAACCTATAACGGCGACAGCACCAAAAACGCTATCGTTGATGGTTATAGCCTAAACGGCGGTCTATCACGCGTAAGCGGTGAAGACGTTGGCTTCTATCTCTTCACTCAAGGCGAAGTAACGGGCGCCAACAACCCCAACTACTCCATTACCTTTGATAATTCCGTAGAATACGGATTGACAATCAACCCACTATACGTTTCACTCAAGCCAACGGATACGAGAACGGGTTACGCCAATATCTATAACGCCGTAACCTATAACGACTCTCCGCGCGTAACCATCGACTCTATCGAAAGCAAAACCGAGTTCATCAGAACGCTATTTACGGCAACTCCAAATCCCGTAAACAATCAATACGGCACCGATGAAATCACCGCTCTCGGCTTGGTAGTTGACGGCGCAGGTATCAAAGATAAGATAGTAGGCGCAGGCGGTGGCTTTATCCTTCCAAAAGAATACGATCACCACGGTCTCGGTTACAACACCTATCCTACCGCAGTAGGTATGTACGACCTAAAACTCAACGCTGTAACCAACGGCGATCAATTCAAGAACTACACCTTCACCGTACAACAAATCGAAACCTTGGGATCGTTTGAAGTTCAACCTTTACAAGCAAAAATTATTCCTTGGAACTATGATGCAAAAGATGGAAAGTTCTCTATCACCTATGGTGACCCCATACCCGAATTAACCTACAAAGCAGTCGACCCCACCAACACAAGTGTAGAAATCGATATAGATAACTTCACGGGCAACCTAAAGGTTAGTGGCGAAACCAACGCCGACGGTCACTTCATAGTAGGCAACACCCACCGCATCGTAAACGACAGCATCACAAGTGATAACTATCATGTAACCGTAGACGAATCAGTAGCGTTCACCGTAACTCCTAAAGCGGTAAACGTATCTCTCAACGGCGTTGATAGCACCACCAACACCATTAAGGTTATCTACGGCAACGCCGAGCCTATCATTACGCTGCTTGACGAAAGCACCGATGGCGATGCGTTCTTCCCCTACACATTCAGCATCAACGGCTTAGTACCATCCGTTACAACCGGAAAGGTAGACTATAGCCCGTTTGCTTACACGCTTACTCAAAAGGTTGCTCTTGCAAGGGCAAACAGCGACGTCAAGATTTGTGGCACCTACGCTATCACTCTTGGCACGGTCGAAAGTAGAAACGCCAACTACACATATTCATTAGATAAGGATTATTATCTCGAAATAATCCCACGTCCACTTACCGTAACGCCCATCGCCGGTCTCAACTCCTACTACGGCGATAGCATAAGCTCCGACGTTGCATACGCATCAGCTTATACCACTCTATACAATAGCAACGAATACGCCCTAAACGGCGAAGAATACACCGTCCTTGATAGCGATAGCTTAGAAAACGTATCAACCACCATCGCCCTATCTAAAGATAGCTCGGACAACTGGATGGTTCGCGTTGCAGGTATGAGCTCGGCTGTCCTATTCCAAGACGCTATGGGTAACGCTACCCAAACCTTGGACGGCGAACTATACGTTTACGAAAACGGCAATAAGCTATTTACGTTCACCTTCACCGAACAAAACGGTAGCCTACAATTCAATATCGTTGCTAATAAGGATAATCTCAACACCTCGGACTACGACGGCTCTTACAACTACTATCTCAATAGACGTAGCCTAATAACCTCGGACGTACTTGGCGGTCAACTAACCGTCGTCTGGGTAAAAGACAGCGTAGGCTACTCCGATATCACCGCTCCAGTTGGTGAATACGCCTACAACCTTGGTACTCTAAGCTCATCCAACTACACCCTCGTATTGGATGCCGCAAGCCCCAAGTATAACGTTGTAAAACGTCCGCTAATCGTAAAACTCAACTCTATGGTTGAAATCACCTTCGGCGACGTCGTAGATATCATCTCCAATTACACCGTATACGAATTGGGTGAATATGAGTCAAGTCACGCACCTGTTGTCTACTTCACCGTTCCGAGTGGCATCCTAACCCCAGGTTACTACCCAATCACACTCAATACCGCAAGAGTAGAAGCCGAAAATCCAAACTTCGCTATATCCTTTAACGATAGCGAATACGTAGAATACTTGGTAGTTTACAAAAAGGATATCACCCTAACTCCTGCAACCAACCAAGCCAAGGAATATATGGAAGAGCTCGACAAGTTGACCTTCGAAGTTGACGGCGATTTCGTAACCGGCTTCGTACCTTCCGAAAACGCATTCGAACTATTCCTAAGCGGCGTTGATGACACCACTAACGCTGCCCCCGGTACCTACGACTTCCTATTCCAAGTAAATACCGAAACCTTCACCTACGACGGCGATAAGACCATCACCCTTGAAGAATGCTATAACGTCAACACCAACTACAAGGATGCTCTAAATAATACCATTAAATATAGCATTACTCCAAAACAAGCAACCTTCAAGATCGTATATACCACCGATAAAGACGGCACCGAAGTCACCAAGGAATTGCTAATCGACAAGGATCAAAACACCTCCGTCGTACATCAAATCAAGCTCCTTGACTACACCGCAGCTGCTCAAACCGTCAAAATCGAGCTCGTTACCGGTGCAACCTACCATAACGATAGCGTTGCAGGTAAGATTTCGACCTACTACGAAGGCGACTTTATGGACATCGTCAGCGCAAGCGGAAACGAGCTATACTTGAAGGACGCAAGCACCTATTACTTTGAAATCAGTACCGAACCCGAAGACGGCAACTTCCTATCATACTTCACCAAGGCAAGTACCACTATCGAAGTAGTAGTAGGCAAGCGCTCACTCGCAGAAATCAACCCATCAACGCACGTCAAAGTCCAAAAGACCTACGGCGAAGCCGACCCAAGCTTCACCTTTGACATCAAGAGCCCCTACGGCGAAGAATTGATGGGCACGCTCAAGAGAGAAGTCGGTGAAGACGTTGGTACTTACGCTCTCACGAGAGACACCGTAAGCAACAAGGACGGCAGCGAGAACACCAACTACGTTATCGCACTAAAGGATAGCGTATTCACCATCGTTCCAAAGGAAATCACTCTAACCCCTGCTGCTATCGTCGGTGCAACCAAGACCTACGGTGATAGCGACAGCGAAATCTACGAAGACGTAGCAACCGGCATCAACAATGAAGTTCTAAGAGTAATCTACTCTCGTGTTGCAGGCGAAAACGCAGGTAACTACGACCTATCCATCAACTTGGTTGCTTGCCTAACCACCGACGAATTCGGCGAAAACGTAGCAGTCAAGGATGAGTTCGGCGCATACGTAGAAAACACCAACTACACCGTAACTCTTGCTGAAAACGCAGGCGACGCTAAATACCTAATTAAGAAGCGTGCTGCAAGCGTAGTTGCAAACGGTATCTCCAAGGTATTCGACGGCGAGCCCGTTGACCTTAGCACCCTAAGCTATGAAGTAAGCGGCGTGCTCGAAGACGAAAGCTTGGTTGGCTCCATCACCATCGTAAGCGGCGCTCCCGTAGTCGTAGGCTCATATAAGATAGAGCTCGTAGGCTTCGACGCAGCAGAAAACGACAACTACGAAGTTGCAACCACCAACGCTTACTGCGTAATCACCCCTGCTCCTATCTCCATTAAGGCCGACAACGTCAGCTATGAATACGGCGATACCCCTGCTCCTTTCACCTATACGGTAACAGGCACGGTATACGACGGATATCCGCTTGAAGGCGAACTCGAAAGCCTTGGCGAAAGACCTTCAATGGGCGCTCACGTAATCAAGGCAGGCACTCTTGACAACAAGGAAGGTCGCAACCCCAACTATGCAATCACCTTCGTAAGCGGCGGCGTATGTACCGTTAACGCTCGTCACATCACTATCCAAGTAACCGAGTCGGTAAGCCAAGTTTACGGCGACGAACTCACCGCTATCCCATTCGAAGTAGTAAGTGCTAACGGACTAATCCCCGGAGACTCTCTCAAGGGCAACCTTGCTCCTACCGGCACTAACGTAAATCTCGAAGGCTACGATATCACTATCGGCAACGTTCAAGAGCTCAACACCAACTACGTAATCGAGCTTGATACCAACGGTGCTAAGTACGTTATTACTCCTCGCCCCATCACCGTTACTGCCGAAGCTAAGAGCACCGTATACGGCTACCCAACCGAAGCTCTAAGTTATATTGCAGAAGGCCTAATCGGTGAAGATACCCTCGAAGGCGAACTCGAATGTGCACTCGGCACCAACGTTGGCGAGTATACCATTAATCAAGGTACTCTCTACAACGCCAACTACGAAATCGTAACTTACAACGCTGCTAAGTACAGCATCACTCCAAGAGCAATCACCATTACTATTAAGGATGCTGAAAGCGAATACGGCCAAGAAGAAGCCGAACTAAGCTACTATATCTCAAAGGGTGACCTACTTGAAGGCGACGACCTCAACGTAACCTTGTCAAGAGAAGCAGGCGACGCTATGGGCACTTACGCTATCGGCGGCACCTACGACAACGATAATTACTCGGTTGAGTTCATACTCGGTACCTACACTATCCACAAGTACAGAGCCGTTATTACCGTCGAGACTGAATACATCACCTTCATCGAAGACGGCGATGCTCGCTCAATAGTTGCAGAATGTAGCTCGGGTGCAGAAATCATATTTACTGTAAAGGGCGAAGAAGTTACCAACTACTTCAGACACGCAGGCAAGTACACCGTTGAGCTAACCGCTCCCGAAACCGACAACTACTACGCACCCGAAACGGTTTACGTTTACATCACCATCAACCGTCCCGTACTCAAGACCGAGTCCAGCGGCATCGACGTAACCCTTACCACTGAGAGTGGCTTCGACCCCAACCTCTCCATCGAAATGGAAAAACTCCCAACCGACTATATGGATATGGTTGCAGAGCTAACTTCAAAGCAAAAGATAGTTCGCGCATTCACCCTGACTTCCATTAACGAAAGCGGTCTAATCGATGAAGTTGAAGGCAAGACCACCGTAACCATCAAGGTTCCCACGATGCTAAGCGAAGAAAAGGTCGTACAAGTGCTTGTCCGCGAAGACGGCGTATATAACGTCGTTGACGTTGAAGTAATCGACGGCTACGTAACCCTTGAAGTTGATAGCCTATCAAGCTTTGCATTCATCACCGAAGAAAACAACAACTACTTGGTGCTCATTCTAATCGGTGTTGCAGCACTCATTATGCTCGGCTCCGTAATGGTATTCCTATTCCGCAAGAGAGCATAATCCCCCACGTACAATAAAGACGGGGAACGCAAGTTCCCCCTCTTTTTGAGCTATTACCATATAAAAAATGGAGACCACTATGAAACTTATGAAAGCCGAAATGTGGGATAAGATGCAATATCTATTCCGCGCTTACTACAATCGTACGATGCACTCAGCATATTTTTACGACGGACAAATCGACGTTGAAGCTCTAAAAAAGGTATACGTTGCGGTTATAAACGAAATCCCCGTACTCCACAGCACCTATAACAACAACTTCATCAAGCCCTATTGGGTTATAAACGATAGCTTTAGCGCAGACGACTTCTTCAGCTTCGTTGTAACCGACGACCCTATCAAAGAGCTTGACGACTTTATGGGTTATACCGTGCCTGCTGACGGAAAGATACAACTTCGCGCAAGGGTAATTCGTTCTTGTGGCAAAGATATCCTTGGCGTAGTCGTAAACCATATGTGCTTTGACGGCTCAGACCTTAGATATCTTAACGTCAAGGTCGTTGAAACCTACAACAACTACGTTAAGACGGGCGAGCTCGCTCCCGATATCAAAAAGGGTACACGCTCAGCCGACCAAGTTTATCGCTTGCTATCCCCCGAAGACCAAAAAATCGCAAAAGGCCTTTATAAAAATATCTCCACCGTAGAAAACAAAGTGACCTTCCCCTTCGCTAAAGACGACGGAAGCGAAAAATGCCGTCTAATTCGCGAAAAACTTTGCCGTGAGGATTTCCTTAAGATGAAGGCAAAAGGCAAGGAAATGGGCGCTACAATCAACGACGTGCTGCTTGCAGCATACTTCCGTACTCTATATAAATATATAGAGACCGACGGACAATCCATTACCGTGCCCTGTATGTACGACCTACGCAGATATACGGGTGGCGTTACCCTTGGTCTAACCAATATGATAGGCTTTATGCCTTGCACCTTGTCCCCCGACGTTGGCGAAACGATGGCAGACACCATTGAAAAGGTTAAGGTCGCTCTTCAAGGCGCAAAGGAAGATAGGTTCACCGGACTCTACTCCCTACCCCTACTAAAGCTTGCCTACACCATTTTGCCCCATTGTATTTCGGAAATCGCCATTCGCATCGGCTACACCAACCCCTATATCGGAATGTCCAACATAGGCATCATAAACCCGTTGGAATTTGCCTTTGACGGCCTAACCTTGGTTGATGCGTTTTACTCAGGCGCAGTCAAGTACAAACCCTATATGCAACTTGCACTCACCACCTTCCAAAACGAAATCACCTTCTCCGTAGGTATTCGTGGCAATGATAAAGACGCTGAAATCTTCCACGGTTTTATGCAAGACGTAATCAAAGAAATCCAAGATTTTTCCAATAACTAAAAAGACCTTACTTAATTAATAAGAACAAAACCGAGTCAGCTTTAGACTCGGTTTTTATAACAAAATACTATATTGACCAATTGTAAGGTTTATAATATAATAATTATATCAACTTTATTTAAGGAGAGTTCCTATGACTAATAGATTTGTTCTAAACGAAACTAGCTATCACGGTAAAGGTGCAATATCATCAATCGCGACCGAAATCCAATCAAGAAACTTCAAAAAAGCATTGGTTTGCTCCGACCCTGATTTGATTAAATTCGGCGTAACCGAAAAAGTTACCGCAATTTTAGATAGCTCACAAATTCCATACGAAATTTTTAGCGACATCAAACAAAACCCCACCATTCAAAACGTTCAAAAGGGTGTTGCAGCCTTCAAAAGCAGTGGCGCAGATTGTATTATAGCTATTGGTGGTGGCTCATCTATGGACACTGCAAAAGCAATAGGTATCATAATTGAAAACCCCGAGTTCGCCGACGTTAGAAGCTTAGAGGGCGTTGCTCCAACTAAAAATAAATGTACCCCTATTATTGCCGTACCAACCACGGCGGGAACTGCTGCCGAAGTTACCATCAACTACGTTATTACCGATGTTGAAAATAATCGCAAGATGGTATGTGTAGACGTTCACGATATTCCCATCGTAGCAATAGTAGACCCTGATATGATGGCAAGCATGCCCAAAGGCTTGACTGCTGCAACGGGAATGGATGCTCTCACCCACGCAATCGAAGGATATATCACCAAAGGCGCATGGGAAATGAGCGATATGTTCCATCTCAAAGCAATTGAAATCATTTCAAAATCCCTTAGAGGAGCTGTTGCTAACACCGATGAAGGTAGAGAAGGCATGGCTCTAGGACAATATATCGCAGGCATGGGATTTAGCAACGTAGGTCTTGGTATAGTACACTCCATGGCCCATCCTTTAGGCGCATTATACGATACTCCCCACGGCGTAGCAAATGCAATTATTCTCCCCACTGTTATGGAATATAACGCACCATACACTTGTGAAAAATATAGAGATATTGCTTATGTAATGGGCGTAAAGAACGCATACGATATGCCCTTAGAAGATGCTCGCAAGGCTTGTGTTGAAGCCGTAAAGCAACTATCCATTGACGTAGGCATTCCCACCGATCTAAAGGCAATAGTTAAATCTGAAGACGTAGACTTCCTATCACAATCTGCATATGACGACGCATGTCGCCCCGGCAACCCAAGAGATACTAGCGTAGAAGAAATCAAAGCACTATATCTATCATTAATGTAGTATCAGTACTTAATAACGAATATCTAAAAAAGATATTTTGGGGAGCCTTCGTATGTACTTGAACTCCCGCGTCTTAATTACGCCAATAGCGTGTATCTCAAAAGCCACAAAGCATGATGAGATACAACCCACAGGGGCTTAGGATATAGCAAGCCTGTGGCTAGAATAAAAAAATTCGACAAGTTTCAACTTGTCGATTTTTTTGGCGGAGTGCCGACAAACGTAATCGAAAACTTAAAAAATTACAATAATCTCAAATATATAAATTGGAATTTGTCAGTATCTTTTGCCGTATATCATTTTTGCTTGCTCGGTATATCTCTTCACAAACTCCGTTTTAGCATTTGTATAAGCATCTCGGTCATGTTCGTATTCTTTCCATAACGAAAGTTTTAATTTTTCATACTCTTTTGCTATATCGGGAAACTCAATCAGATAATCTCTAAAATACAATTCATCGTTATCCCCTGCATATCTCAAATGCAAATGGAATACTCGCTCGGTAAAACCGTTCTCTGTATATCCTTTGTTAAAAGATAGCCCGTTCTCACTTTGCGACATACAA
>JAFTZC010000004.1 GCA_017461065.1 Clostridia bacterium
AACAGAAAACACGCATATCAAGTGCGTGTTTTTTGTTTAATAACGCTATTGCGGAACAATGTACTCGCTTGCTTTAGCAACCATTAGGGTTATTTATCAACTACCGCTTGTAATAATACTCAACACCCTTTATTTCACTTCAATTTTATGATATAATTGCAATATCATATATTATTAGGATACCACCTTATGCCAAAACTATACTTTTTACCCCTTTACGAGGAAGTTTATAAACCATATTCAAGTCACAATAACGACGTAGCAAAGTATAAAAAGACTGCTTTTAAAAAAATTACCACTCCCGTATTTGGCGAAGGGACAAGGCTCGTTATCGAAAAATATCAAAAGGTGGGCGACTATCAGGACTATGGCGATAGCCGTTGGTTTAGAGAGCCTTATTTTGCAAAAAAATATTCGTATAACATAGTGTCTATCACTATCGACGGACAAACTGCCGGCGTTAAAAATATGGTATCTTGTTTTGATATCCAAAGTGGAAGTCACCATATTAAGTTGGAAATGCGTGCTTATAAATACAATCCGTTCGATTTATCCGCTAAAAAAGTCAAGCGTGACCAATCAACGCAAGACTTTGTCGAATTAGATTTGTATGCAGAGAACGGTGACTACTATTTAGTCGCGACTCACAAAGTTCAAGACGGAGCTTACGTTTATAACGACCCTTATAATAGCAGTGCCTCGTGCATAAAAGGCACTTACTTCGAGTACCACTCGGCTGAAGCAAACGTCGTTTCAAAAGCTACTTTCCTAAGCCACCTTGACAGCAACCTGGACTTCAAAAACGTTGATATAAACTCTCTTAGAGAAAGCCCTATCGCTCAAATCACTAAGCACGATTTTCTTGATAGTTCGGCTCCCTTAAAAGTTAAAGAGGTACCCTTAAGTTCGAATTTTTCGACAAAACAAACTTCAACGCCAAAGCAGCCCAAACTATCAAACGACGAGTATTTTGATATGCTTGCGGACAGCGTTTCCACTCAAAACAGCGTATCAAATTCCACCACTAAAAACGCACCTAACAAACCTACTCCCTGTAAGCCAATCACCTATATAACCGACACCGAGCCAAAATACGCCGAGCTATATTCCGACGGCACGCTTAGTTGGAAAAAGGATAAGGAAGTATACGTACCAAGGCAGGTAACCTATATCGACAAACACTTCCTTTGGAGAAACGAGTTCGTAAAAAAGGTGGTACTGCCCGACGGAATAGAAAGCCTTGAAAATAGCGAATTTGCCGAGTGCCCCAACCTTGAAGAAATTACCCTTCCCAAAAATCTCAAGTACTTTAAAAGGAGCTGCTTGAGCAGTTGTCCCAATTTAACGAATATCTATTTGGATGCGAGCAATCCATACTACGTCGTAATTGACGGAGTGCTCTACAAGCGCCTTGACGACGGCAATTTGCAACTCCTAATTTATCCACCCCAAAAAACCGACTCTACCTTTATCTCTCCAAGTAATTGCACGATAATTGACGTCGGCGCATTTAACTCAAACAGCTATTTGGTGAGCGCTGATTTGAGTAGCATTGCCGCCATTGAGCTTTCCGCTATGGCAGGTTGCAAAAATCTTAGGGAAATAACATTTGGAAAGTCAATTAAACAAATCGGGACTTTTGCTTTTGAAAACACCGACTTAACAAGGGTTGAAGTGCCGTTTTCGTGCAAAATCGGCAGAGATACCTTCCCTAAGAGCTGCAAGGTTAAAAAGAAACTAAGCTTCAAATAGGCATAAATACCCAAGTTTGAATATTTATATATTATGCGCGCATTTATTTTTAGTGCACGTATACTTGATTTTTACCACCTTATTATGTATAATTGTTTAATCGAACAACGGAGGTCTACTATGGATTACTCAAAGGTCATCAGTCAAAAAGCACAATCTATCCCACCATCAGGCATAAGAAAGTTTTTTGACATAGCGGCCGATATGAAAGACTGCATCTCTCTTGGCATTGGCGAGCCCGATTTTATCACGGCGGCTTCTTTTAGTGATGCAGGTATTGCGAGTATCAAAGAAGGCAAGACCCAATATACTTCAAACGACGGTTTGTTTGCTCTAAGAGAAAACATTTGCAAGTACGTCCATATGCTTGGCGGTCCCCTATACGCCCCTGAAGACGAAGTTTTGGTTACGGTAGGCGCATCGGAAGCTATTGACGTATCCTTTAGAGCGCTACTTGACCCGGGTGACGAAGTCCTTATCCCTGCCCCTTCGTACGTTTCCTACGCTCCTTGCGTTAAACTTTGCCACGCTATCCCAAAGGCAATCAACTGCAAAGCGGAAAACGAGTTCAAACTTACCCCTGAAGAGCTTGAAGAAGCCATCACCGATAAAACCAAGGTATTGGTTCTCCCTTACCCCAACAACCCAACGGGTGCTATTATGGAAGAACAATATCTAAGAGCTATTGCTCCCGTAATTATCAAGCACAACCTAATAGTAGTTTCCGACGAAGTTTACGGCGAACTCACTTACGGCGCCACGCATACTTCAATTGCAAATATCGAAGGTATGCGCGAAAGAACCATCCTTATCAACGGCTTCTCAAAGATTTTTGCTATGACGGGATGGAGAATCGGCTATCTATGCGCCCCACACGAGCTCGTAAGCGTAATCAGAAAGATACACCAATACGTAATTATGTGCGCACCTACTGCAAGCCAATATGCTGCAACGGCAGCTCTTGAACTTAGCTTCCAAAACGGCTTCCAAGAAGTAGAAGATATGTGTCGCCAATACAACGAGCGCAGAGTATATCTCGTAAAACGCCTAAACGAAATGGGACTCACTTGCTTTGAGCCAAAGGGTGCTTTCTACGCATTCCCATCGGTTGCATCCACCGGCCTTGACGGCAAAGAGTTTGCCGAACAACTCCTACTCACCCATAAGGTTGCAGTAGTACCCGGCATCGCTTTTGGCGAAAGCGGACGTAACCATATCCGTATTTCATACGCATCTTCTCTTGAAAATATTAAGATTGCTCTCGATAGAATGGAGCACTTTGTAAATTCACTAAAAAAGTAGTTTTGGTATACAAAAAACCAAAAATAAAAGCTCCCAAACGGGAGCTTTTATTGTTTTTATGCATTTTGATTATTTGACGTCAATCCAGCTTGGGTCTTGGGGATTGGCTTGGAAAGCAGATACCATTCTGTATTCCTTGTCGGTGATGTAGCCCTTTTCAAGAGCGACCTTTGAAAGAGTGGTAAAGCAGCTGAGTGAGGTGTTTTTAACTTCAGCTTGAGCAAGTCTTTCGATACCCTTTTTCATTTCATAAGTGAAGATTGATACGATACCGAGAACGTCAGCGCCTGCTTCACGAAGTGCGTTTACAACTTCGATTGCGCTACCACCAGTGGAGATAAGGTCTTCTACTACGACTACCTTTTTGCCGTTTGGATCAGCTCCCTCGATACGATTGCCTCTGCCGTGTTCTTTGTTGCCACCGCGAACGTAGCCCATTGGGAGATCAAGAATTTCGGATACGATTGCAGCGTGGGGAATACCTGCGGTTGAAGTACCCATAAGAACTTCAGCTTCGGGATATTCTTCCTTGATAACCGATGCAATACCGTTTTCAACTATTTTGCGAATAGCAGGTACTGCAAGGGTAAGACGGTTGTCGCAATAAATGGGGCTCTTTATACCACTTGCCCAAGTGAATGGTTCGCTTGGACGAAGGAATACTGCTTTGATTGATAGTAGTGCTTCTGCTACTGACGTTGCAAGTGCTTGTTTATCCATAATTATTCTCCTTTGAATTCTTTAGAACATCTAATATATGCTTCGCGTGGGTCGGCGGCTCCCGTGATTGAACGGCCTACTACGATATAAGTGCTACCCATTTCTCTTGCCTTTGCAGGGGTGGTTACGCGCTTTTGGTCGTCAACGGAGTCGCCTGCAAGACGGATACCGGGGGTTACGCTCATTAGACCGAGTTCCTTGATGATTGATGCTTCAAGGGGTGAGCATACTACGCCGTCAAGGCCTGCTGCTTTTGCGTTAAGAGCGTAATGCTTAACGGTATTTTCAAGAGTTTCGCCAATGAGAAGCTCTTTCTTGAGCGTATCAGCATCGGTTGAAGTAAGTTGGGTAACTGCAATAAGCTTGGGCATAGCGCCTTCTCCTGCGCCCTCTCTCAAGCCCTTGAGAGCTGCTGCCATCATCTTGATGCCACCTGCCGCGTGAACGTTGGTGATATCAACACCGAGTTCACCAAGGTTTCTCATTGCCTTGTAAACGGTGTTTGGAATGTCGTGTAGCTTTAGGTCAAGGAAAATCTTAAAGCCCTTTGCTTTAAGTTCTCTTACCATAGGTGCGCCCTCTTTGTAGTAGAGCTCCATACCTACCTTAAGATATGGCTTTTGGTCGCCAAGCTTTTCCAAAAAGCCGTATAGTTCTTCTTTAGAAGAAAAGTCGCAAGCAATAATTACTTCTTTACACATTGTGTGACCTCCCGATTATATCTTTTAAGTTATTTATTCCAAGTTTAGCCATAGCTTCGGGGAGAGTGTCTACTATCTCCTTTGAGCCATAGGGGTTGACGAGATTATAGGAGCCAACCATAACGGCGTTGGCGCCTGCATACATCATCTCAATTACGTCAAACGCGCTACTTATGCCACCCATACCGATTATGGGGAGCGCAGTCTTTTCCCTTACCTTATAGACCATATTTACTGCAACGGGGAAAACACCGGGACCGCTATATCCACCGCTCTTAACGGAGATAATGGGCTTTGCAGTCCTTAAATCTATACGCATACCAACGAGTGTGTTTATAAGGCTTAATCCGTCGGCGCCGCCGTTTTCAGCAGCCTTTGCAAGCATGGTTACGTCTGTAACGTTGGGGCTGAGCTTTACGATGATAGGCTTAGTGGAAACCTTTTTGATTTCCTTAACAAGACTTTCAACGGTATCTGGGTTGGTACCAAAAGCCATACCGCCACCCTTGACGTTAGGACAGCTTATGTTTAACTCAACTGCAAAAACCTTGTCTACGCCGTTGAACTTTTCTACGGTTTCGATATACTCGGGGAAGCTGTGACCGCCTACGTTAGCGATAACGGGTTTTGAGTAAACCTTGCTGAGCTTTGGTATTTCTTCGGAGATAACCTTATCCACGCCGGGATTTTGAAGACCTATTGCGTTGATTAATCCTGCAGGACACTCGGCAATGCGTGGGAGTGGATTTCCGTATCTTGCTTCACGGGTAGTACCCTTCAAACTCATTGAGCCCAAGCAGTTGATATCGTAGTACTCGCTGAACTCGTAACCGAAGCCAAACGTACCGCTTGCAGGGATGATTGGATTATCAAGAGTTACTCCAAAAAGTTCAACTTGGGTATCTAATACTTTATTTTCGGCAATCATATCTCAACCTCCGATGCATCAAAGACAGGGCCTTCCTTACAAACGCGAGCGTATCCAGACTTGGTTACCACACTGCATCCCATACAAGCGCCAAAGCCACAACCCATACGTGCTTCAAGGCTGAGTTCACCCTTTTCGGAGTGAGCTTTTAGGAAGTGCATCATAACCATTGGACCGCAAGAATAGTAGTAATCCCAAGGCTGCTCAAGAGATTTTACGCAAGCTACGGGGTTGCCGTGGAAGCCTTTGGAGCCGTCGTCGGTTGCAATCACAAGGTCGCAAATTTCACCAAGTTCCTTTTCCAAAATCACTTCGCTTGCGTTTCTAAAACCTGCAACGAAAGTGGGACGGATACCCATTTTTGCATAGCACCTTGCAAGGTAGTATAGCGGCGCAATACCTATGCCGCCGCTTACGAGAAGAGGCTTGGTTGCGCGTTCTAAACGGAAGCCGTTGCCAAGGTTATATATAACCTTTAGCTTTTCCCCTACTTTTACTTCGGTCATTTTGTCGGTGCCGCTACCAACCACTTTGTAGAAAATGGTTAGCTCGCCGTCAGCGTAGTTACCTACGCCAAAGGGACGGTTGAGATAAAAACCGGGTACGGTGACTTCTACGAAAGAGCCGGGGGCACAGTAATCGGCCCCACTAAAGCGCATTTCGTATATACCACCTGCGAGCGGTCTATTTAGGCTGACCGTTAGTTCCTTTTGAATCATATCGTGGATACTCCCATAGTGTTTTCTTCAAGAACGTCAAGCAGTACGCGTACGGTGTCAAGTGAAGTGAATACGGGTACGTTGTTGTCGATAGCAGTTCTTCTAATGTAAGCTCCGTCGGCTTGGCCTGCGGTACCTTCGGTAATGGTGTTTACAACGTAGGTTACGTAGCCCTTTCTTAGGCTGTCGAGAATTTCTTCACTGCCTTGTGAGAGCTTCATACGAACTCTGGTACGAATGCCGTGTTCCTTTAGGAACTTTGCAGTCCCTTCGGTTGCTTCGATGTTGAAGCCCATATCGTAGAAGCGCTTGATAAGTGGGAGTGCTTGTTCCTTTTCTGCGTCGCCAATGGTTGCAAGAACGGTGCCGTAGTTGGATACGCGTAGACCACTTGCTTTGAGTGACTTATAAAGTGCTCTATTCAAAGTCTTGTCGTAGCCGATTGCTTCGCCCGTTGACTTCATTTCGGGGCTAAGGACGGCGTCAAGACCGGTTAGCTTGCTATAAGAGAAAGTAGGAGTCTTAACGAACCATCTGTCCTTCTTGGGGAATACGCCTTGGTAACCTTGTTCTTTTAGGCTTACGCCGAGCATAACCTTGGTTGCAATATCAGCAATGGGTGCGCCCGTAGTCTTAGCAAGGAACGGAACGGTACGGCTGGAGCGTGGGTTTACTTCGATGATGTAAACCTTGTCGTTGCTGTCTACTACGAATTGGATGTTGAACGGACCCTTAACGTCAAGACCGATACCGATGCGGTTGGTGTAGTCGATGATGGTTTCTTGTACCTTTTCGCTTAGTGAATAGCAAGGATATACGCTCATACTATCACCGCTGTGAACGCCTGCGCGTTCGATGTGTTCCATAATGCCCGGAATAAATACTTCGGTGCCGTCGCAAACTGCGTCGACTTCACACTCTTGACCGAGAATGTACTTGTCGATTAGTACGGGGTGCTTCTTGTTAATCTTAACGGCTTCGGCAAGGATGGGTTCGAGTTGCTTGCGATCGTAAACGATGTGCATCATTCTGCCACCAAGAACGAAGGAAGGACGTACGAGAACGGGATATCCGATTTCTTCAGCTGCCTTGATACCATCTTTGATGGTAAATACGCTTCTGCCTTCGGGCATTGGGATGCCAAGACGATTGAGAGCTGCGTTGAATAGGTCGCGGTCTTCGGCTGCTGCGATTGACTCAGCGGAGCTACCCAAAATGGTAACGCCTGCTTTATCAAGGTCTTCGGCAAGGTTGATTGCCGTTTGTCCACCGAGAGCTACGATAACGCCCATTGGCTTTTCGAAGTCGATGATGTTCATAACGTCTTCGAAGGTGAGCGGCTCGAAGTATAGCTTATCGGAAATGGTGTAGTCGGTTGAAACGGTTTCGGGGTTATTATTTATAATAATAGCTTCGTAACCTGCTTCGCGAATTGCCCAGATAGCGTGAACGGTTGAGTAGTCGAACTCGATACCTTGACCGATTCTGATTGGGCCTGAACCCATAACGATAACTTTCTTTCTATCCGAGCAAACGGACTCGTTTTCGGACTCGTAAGTGGAATACATATATGGAATATATGACTCGTACTCAGCTGCACAAGTATCAATCATCTTGTAAACGGGGTAAATGCCGTTTTCCTTGCGGATAGCGTACATTTCAGCGTCGCTCTTGCCCCACTTTGAGCCGATATAAGAGTCACTGAAGCCCATTTTCTTAGCCTTCTTTAGCACTTCAAGGTCGCCTACGTTTTCAGCAATAACCTTTTCCATATTGGTGATATTTTGAATCTTCTCAAGGAAGAATCTATCGATTTGGGTTAGGTCGTATAGGTAGTCGATTTTAACGTCGCGACGGATAGCTTCGGCGATAGCAAATGCGCGTTCGTCGGTGTTGCGGATGATAAGGTCGATTAGGTCGTGAGTGCTTAGCTCCTTGAGTGCTTTGACTTCGATGTGGTCAAGGCCGGTTTCAAGGGAGCGAACTGCCTTGAGTATTGCTTCTTCGAAGGTCCTACCGATACTCATAACTTCGCCCGTTGCTTTCATTTGGGTGTTGAGTACGCGGTTAGCCTTGGTGAACTTATCAAAGGGGAATCTTGGTACCTTTGCAACGATATAGTCAAGGCTGGGCTCAAAGGCTGCTTTGCCGCAACCAATGTCGATTTCGTCGAGGGTTAGGCCACAAGCAATTTTTGCGCTAACTCTTGCGATTGGGAAACCACTTGCCTTACTTGCGAGAGCCGAAGAACGTGAAACACGTGGATTTACTTCGATTACAAAGTACTCGAAGCTGAATGGGTCGAGTGCGAATTGAACGTTACATCCGCCTTCAATCTTGAGTGCCTTAATAATATTAAGCGCTGCGTTCTTGAGCATATTGTACTCTTTTAGAGTGAGCGTTTGTGAAGGTGCTACGACGATGGAGTCACCGGTGTGAATGCCGACGGGGTCCATATTTTCCATACAGCAGATTGCGATGGCGGTACCTGCCTTATCGCGCATAACTTCGAACTCGATTTCCTTGTAACCCTTGATGGATTTTTCGATGAGAACTTGGGTTACGGGGCTGAGCTTAAGAGCGTTTTTAGCAAGCTCGCGAAGCTCTTCTTCGTTGTCGGCAAAGCCACCGCCCGTGCCGCCCAAGGTGAACGCAGGACGAACGATAATGGGATAGCCGATATCTTCTGCGATGCGTACGCATTCGTCAACGGTGTTGGCTGTTTCGGATTGAAGAACGGGCTCGCCGATTTCAATACACAAGTCCTTGAAGAGTTGGCGATCTTCGGCCTTAGCGATTGCTTCGTAGCTGGTGCCGAGTAGCTCTACTTGACATTCGTCAAGTATGCCTTTGGTGGATAGTTGCATACCAAGGTTAAGACCGGTTTGGCCACCTATGGAGCAAAGCAAACCATCGGGACGCTCGTGACGGATAATCTTTGCAACGTGCTCAAGGTCCAACGGCTCCATATAAACCTTATCAGCCATAGCTTGGTCGGTCATAATGGTTGCGGGGTTGGAGTTAACGAGAATAACTTCATATCCTTCTTCCTTGAGTGCGATACAAGCTTGGGTGCCTGCGTAGTCGAACTCTGCTGCCTGTCCTATAACGATAGGACCGGAGCCTATCATCATAATCTTTTTAATATCTGTTCTCTTTGGCATTTTTGCGTCCTCCGATTTTCTTCATAAAGTTGATAAATTGTTCAAAGAGATATCCCGTGCCTTCTTCTGCTGGGTGGTATTGCGTAGCAATAACGTAGTTGTCAGCGTCGATTACGCCTTCGGCCGTGCCGTCTACGATGTTGACGTGTGTGAGCGTTAGGCCGGTGCCGGCAAGGGAGTCTTTATCTATAACGTGAATGTGGTTTTGAGAAGTGATTTCGATTTCGCCCGTTACAAGGTTTTTGACGGGTTGGTTTGCGCCGTTGTGGCCAAACTTCATCTTGCTGATTTTAGCGCCGTAGGCGTATGCAATAAGGTGTGCGCCAAGGCCTATGCCCATAATGGGTAGAGTGCCCTTGAACTCTTTTACGAGTTCAGCAATTTCCATAACCGTGCTTGGAGCATCGGGGCCGTCGGAGATAAACAAGCCGTTTGGTCGGTGCTTTAGGATTTCTTCCTTGGTTGCATCGTATGGGAATACGACTGCGTTACATCCGTTGTTCTTGAACTTGCGAATCATAGTTGACCTTACGCCACAGTCGATGATACCAACGGTGAATTGGGGATTACGGGTACGTGCGTACCATACGCTCTTGGATGAAACTTCCTTGACGGCGTTGGTTGCAAGGCTATATGCCTTGATTTCCTTTACGCATTCTTCTACGTCCCTATCTGCATCGGTAATCATAGCGCGCATACTGCCTTCGGTACGAATAATGCGTACTACTTCGCGCGTGTCGATTCTTTCAATGCCGGGAGCGCCGTTGTCGCGTAGCACTTCGGCAAGAGTGCGAGTGAAGCGGAAGTTGGACGGAGAATCGTTATACTCCCTAACTATCATACCGCTGATATGCACAGCCTTGGACTCAAAGTCGTCGTCCGTTAGACCGTAGCTGCCGATGATAGGATAACTCATACAAAGCATACAATTGCGATATGCAGGGTCAGAAATGATTTCTTGATAGCCTACCATTGACGTGTTAAAGACCAATTCGGCAATACGAGTTTCGTTTGCGCCGAAGCCTTTACCTAAAAAGCATTTGCCATTTTCAAGCACCAACATTCGTTTGTTCATTTATTTCCTCCAATGGGTTGGATAAGTTTTATAGATTTTGCCAAACCACTTTGCCGTCCACCATCGTCAGCTTATTGAAGCCGTAGAAAGTGTAACCGATAAAGGGTGAATTTGTGGATAGAGATACTATTTCGCTCTCGGTATAGGTGTGAGCGGAAGCAATATCAAGGGCGCATAGGTTTGCTTTTGCCCCTACTTTTAGCTCGGGCACAGGCAAGCCGAAACGCTTTGCAGGAGCGGTGGATACAAGCTCAACAAATCTCTCGTGAGAGATTTGACCGTTCATTACGAAATGGGTGTAGATGCTTGGAAGGAAGGTTTCAAGCCCTATTATTCCGTTTAGGCTCTTGCTATACTCGCCCTTTTCGTGCTTAGCGTGTGGAGCGTGGTCGGTTGCAAGCATATCGACGGTGCCGTCAAGGAGCGCCTCCACGGTTGCAAGCATATCTTCACGTGAGCGAAGGGGTGGATTCATTTTGGTGTTGCCGTCCTTGATATCGCGGTCGCATAGTAGCAAGTGGTGTGGACAAGCTTCCACCGTAATATCGTAGCCTTCCGCCTTTGCCTTACGAATATATTCGTAAGCCTTGGCTGTGGAGATGTGGCAGAAGTGATACTTTACGCCCACTTCCTTTGCCATTTCGATTTCGCGACCTACCGCAACGATTTCGGCTTCGGGAGTGGTGCCAAGGTTTTCAGCTTCGGCGTGAGAAGCTATCACTATGCCATTTTGCTTAGCTATCTCCATTGCCTTGCGGAGAAGCTCAAGGTTGTTTACGCCCTTGCCGTCGTCGGTGAAAGCCTTAACTATGGGTGCAAGCTCGGTTAGGTCGCTGAGCTCCGCCCCCATTTCACCTTTGGTGACGGAAGCAAATGGGTAGCACTTAACCACTGCATCGCGGTCGATTATATCTTGTTGTACCTTTAGGTTAGCTACGCTATCGGGACAAGGGTTAAGGTTGGGCATTGGCATAATGATGCCGACACCACCCTTAGCTGCTGCAAGAGTACCCGATGCAACGGTTTCCTTGTAGTCGTAACCGGGCTCGCGCAAGTGTACGTGTACGTCAACGGCAGACGGCATAACCCATAGTCCGCTTAGGTCTACGTACTCCGTGCCGCTTAGGTTTTCGCCAATAGCTACGATAACGCCGTCGCTATCCAAAGCGATATCGCGTGATACCAGCTCGCCGCCAATTAAAATGAGTCCGTTTTTTAGTATCATTATAGCTTTCCTTGTAGAGCAAGCGTGATTACCGCCATTCTTACGTATACGCCGTTAGCAGATTGAACGTATATACGACTCTTTTCGCACTCGGCAACTTCGGAAGCAATTTCAATGCCGCGGTTGATGGGAGCCGGGTGCATTATGATAGCGCGTGGCTTCATTTCTGCTACGCGCTCCGAAGTCATACCATAGTTCTTATGATATTCTTCCTTGGTCATCTTCATAGCCTCTTGGTGGCGCTCGAATTGTACGCGGAGCAGATTGATTACGTCGCAAGTCTTAACCGCCGTATCAAGGTCGATATACTCCGCCGTATTTTTGTCGGCGAATTCTTCGGGACCCGAGCAGTATACTTTCATACCGAGTCTACGCATAACTTCGGCGTTGCCGTGAGCTACTCTTGAGTGTGCAATGTCACCAACGAGTGCAATCTTTAGTCCTTCGAACCTACCAAACTCCTCGTAAATGGTCATTAAGTCGAGTAGCGTTTGGGTCGGATGGTCGGATTTTCCGTCTCCACCATTAAAAATAGGGACCTTGATGCCTTCAAGTTCCCTATAATACTCGTCCTGAGTGTGGCGAATAACGACGCCGTCAACGCCCAAGCTTTCAAAAGTTCTTACGGTGTCGTAAAGAGTTTCACCCTTTTGTACGCTTGACGTTGCAAGATTGACGGAAAGTGGAGTAATACCCAAATTTATCATAGCGATTTGGAAGCTATATTGGGTACGAGTAGAATTCTCATAAAAAAGGTTGACCATCTTCTTCCCGGGGAAGTTGACTGTCCAACCTTTCTTAAAACGAATAGCAAGTTCTATGATGTCCATAATTTCGGGAGTTGATAAATCCCTCAACGTTAGTAAACCTCTCATAAGTACCTCGCGTGTATATGCAAATTTTTTATATTATAATATAAGAGTTTTAAGTTGTAAAGTAATTTAAGAAAAAACCTTACTACAAATTTTCGATATTTATCCGCGAGACCGAAAAAGTGCCAAATTAAAAAGTGCCATTTTGGCACCTTTTATAATTTAGTGCCATTTTGGCACTTTTTTATGTTGCACTTTTCAAAAAGATTTGCTATAATGGGTGCGAGGTGTAAAAATGCTTAAAAACGTAAGGCAATCGGCGAATATGACACAAGAGCAATTCTCAAAATATTTGGGGATACCTCTTCGCACGTACAAAAGGTATGAGCTCAACGAAAGCCTTATTCCGGCCATTAAGCGTGAATATATTCTTTCAAAAATCAAGTCTTTTTACTGCGTTGACGAAGATAACGGCGTGCTAAGTCAAAAACAAATTAAAGCGATTTGCAACAAGGTTTTCAAAAAATACCCTATTGACTATTGCTATTTATTCGGTTCCTACGCCAAGGGAAAGGCTACCGACGGCAGTGACGTTGATTTGCTTGTTTCAACAAAGTTGAAAGGATTGAAGTTTTTTGGTTTGGTTGAAGATTTACGCCTTGCTCTTAACAAAAGAGTTGACGTACTCAACGTCGAGCAACTAAAAGGCAACTACGAACTCGTAACCGAAATTTTAAGTGAGGGAATAAAAATTTATGGATAACGTAAAAAACGATGCTTATTACGTCAAAAAGATTTTGCAAGATGCAAACTTCATAGTAGAACACACAAAAAACGTTAACCAAAAAGATTTGGAAGAAAACGAAATCCTACTTGATTCTATGATGTTTAGAATGGTACAAATTGCCGAAAACGCATCGCGTTTAACAAGTGCGTTCAAAAGCAAACATATTAGCGTTGATTGGCACTCGATTAACGGCATGCGCAATCGCATCGTACACGATTATGGCAAAGTAGATTTGAGCATCATATATGAAACTATCAAACAAGATATTCCCACGCTAAGCGAATATCTACAAAACGTTATTTAAGGAGAAAACTATGGCACAACCTTTAATTCTTGACGGCAGAGTGGTCGCAAAGTCAATTGAAGCCGACCTACAAAAAAGAGTGGAAATTATCAAGGAAAAGAGCGGAATTACCCCCGTTCTTGCAACGATAATCGTAGGCAACAACCCTGCAAGTGAAACCTACGTTAGGATGAAGGGCAACGCTTGTAAAAGGGTTGGTATGGAGCCAAAAAAGATAGAGCTACCGGAGAGCACCACTACCGAAGAGCTCCTTAGCGTAATAGACGAGCTAAACCGCGACGACAGCGTATGTGGTATACTTCTGCAACACCCCGTACCAAAGCATATCGACGAGCAAAAGTGCTTTAACGCTATATCCCTTGACAAAGACACCGACGGCGTAAACACCGCATCTTTTGGTGCAGTTACTATGGGCAACGTTGGTTTCAAGTGCGCAACGCCCTACTCCATTATGACCATTCTAAACTATTACGGCATAGAGCTAAAGGGCAAGCACGCGGTAGTAATCGGCAGAAGCCCCATTTTAGGCAAACCCGTATCGATGCTACTCCTTAACGCAGACGCAACCGTAACCATTTGCCACTCAAGAACTGTTAACCTTCCCGAAATCGTAAAAACTGCCGACGTAGTAGTAGCTTGCGTTGGCAAAGCAAACTTCGTAAAACGCGAGTGGCTAAAGGAAGGAGTCGTGCTCGTAGACGCAGGTTACAACGAAGGCAACGTAGGCGACATCGACCTACAAAACGCCGCCGAAATCAGCAGCGCTTACACCCCCGTTCCAGGTGGTGTTGGACCGTGCACGATTGCAATGCTAATGAGCCAAACGGTCGAAAGCGCAGAAAGGAAATATTTGTAAGTTTAGGAACCCAAATGTCTTATACTGGTAATATCAAAATAGCAGGTTTTAAGCCTGCTATTATTTTTTCATAAGTACAATAAATACACGTTAAAAAAGGCGAAATACCACCTATCGGTGGCAATAAATACTCTCGCCCTGCGAGAGCAAGAAATACCTCACTCCGTTCGGTGAGAAATACAAGCACGAGTGCTTGCGTTGTGGTTAGAGTATATGCGCTGTATTACGATATGCTTTTTCACTCTAAAATCAATTATACAACTTCGAGTGCACGCCTTCAAAATAGGACGTTATCTTGTATGTTATCTTGTATGTTTTTCTACAAAAGTAGCAAATAAATACCACCTATCGGTGGCAATAAATACTCTCGCTTTGCGAGAGCAAGAAATACCTCACTCCGTTCGGCGAGAAATACAAGCGCGAACACTTGCGTTAAGGTTAGAGCATATACCAAGCAATACGACAGGCTTAAAACTCTAAAATTATTGTAGGTTGTATTTTTCTTTTACCGTATCAATAGATGAAATGAGTCGCATACGCATTTTTCCATTTTCTTTTTTTAGCGGCGCATACTCACTTTCTAATATTAGATTTGTTTTATAAAATAATTCAAGCCAATATTCCGTTTCAAAACATTCTTTAAGCGCAATGTGTAGTTTACTTATAAAGTCTGCAGGACTTTGTGCATAATAAGCTTCGCGTATGTTAGCACCTATACTTGTACCACTTTTGAGTAGCTGGGAAGTTAAAACACGACTTGCTTGCATATTGTTACATAAAAGCACTATTTTTGTTGCGAATTCTAATGATTGTTCTTGCAAAACGTTTTCTGCCATAATTATCTCCTTTAGTTAATTATAACACAAACGATAGAAAATTCAATATTAAATACCACAACGCAAAAAACGTGTTTTTTGTATTTATTGCCTTGAAGCGTTAGCGTAAAGGTATTTATCGCTGAGCGTAAGCGAAGTATTTATTGCCACTGATAGGTGGTATTTCTCTCAATAAAATTTGTTTTCCGCGCCCTTGCGCGTATAAAAAAAGTAAATTTTATTGACACACGCCTGCTCGCGCGCTTACAATAGCGTATATATTAATATACGCACACGGGCTCAGTGCGAACGCTCACGCCCAAATACAATTTCGCTAAAAAAATAGCACCCCAACAGGAGGCGTCTATGAAAAAGAATATATCTAAAAAACTCAGCAAAGTTACGATTTTCTTAGTAGCATTCGTAGCTCTTTCTATGGTGTTCACCATCTATCAGACTTCAATCAACAGCACGTTGAATGAAACTCTTGATGGTACGGATTTGAGCATTGGCAATGAAAGCCCAAACGTTGCTTTTGCAGGTGGCGGCAACGCCGGCACACAACAGTCAAAGACAGTCTCAATTTCCTCAGGCACCTATTCATATTCCGTAGATTTGAGTTGTGCTTCAGGAAACCTTGAGAGATATTGGACCACCGACAAAGACCATACTACAGTTAGCGCATCGTATTCTTCTACTAGTTGGTACTTTGGTGGCACCAATACCCACAGCGGTGATGACTATGCCATATCTATAATGCGATTTGATCTTGGTGATAGAATTGGTAGATTAGCATCGGCCGGATATGTTACTGTTACTTTCTCTGCTACAATTAAAGTTTCAGACAATGGTGGAACTGTTAGAGCAGGCATCGGCTCTTCAAGCACTTCAAACTCAAGTCGTTATGTGTCTTCTTATTCTGACGCATGGAGTGGTATTGCAAACGGCTTCTCTGGTACTACTAAGCACGCATACAAGCAATCTACTTCTACCAGTGGTGAAACCGTATCATGTAGTGGCTCTACACTCGCTGGGCAATATATGTATTTAGCCGTAGGCGTAATGGATCCATCTTGGGCGTTTAGTACGTTCAACATGTCAAGCATGAAGATGACTATTAATGTCACAGATAAAACAGCTCCTTCTGTAAGTTCAGGCTGGCAGACCACTAATACAACATCCGTAACAGATAGCGGTGGTTTACATTCGGTAACTACAACACAATATGATTTGTCTGGAAATTCTGTTGGAACTCTCACTACCGCGGCTTTCAGCGCTTCCGGCAGATCTGCAACGAAGTCCCATTCTATTACATTCCCTACCTATGGAAAATATGTAATCACAGCTGTTGATAATGCAGGAAATTCCAGTTCTCAAACTCTTTGGTATTACATTGCGGAAATCACTCTTTCTGCAAACGATGCTGCTTATGGTTTGGTTGATCTACATAATACAAACAATTACTCTCTTGCTACCGCAGGAACAAGCGTATCAATAACCGGTTCAAACTATACGCTGATTGCAAATAGTGCTTATTATCTATATGCCGCAGCAAATGAAAATTATTTCTTCACAGGCTTCACCAATTCAAGCAGTCAAACAGCCGGAACGTTGTCTTATTATACACAATTCGGCAATTACTACGTTTGGAGACAAGATCAAACCATACCATCTCCCCCCAAAGGATCGGTATTCAATTGGACGGCAAATTTTGAAGCAGTGTATGGCGCACTGCAGTATTTAGGAGCGGATGGCTCGTATAAGAACTTTACTTCAACAAGTACAAGTTTCTCTTTTGCATATAATGGGGAAGCTCAAAAATACTTCCAGACAAAGAGTGGATACTATGCTACTTTCCACTATTGGGGTACAACGAGTGCAGGTACTGCTTATGCTTCCGAAGCATCGCCAACTGAAACGTTACCAACGTATGCAGGTAGCTAT
>JAFTZC010000048.1 GCA_017461065.1 Clostridia bacterium
AAAGTTTCGGGGTGATTTTTGTTATCGAGCTCTATTACCAACGTCATTAGAATTACGATAAACATAATTGGTAGCGGTACGAAAGTGCCGGTATCAATCATTGAGTAACCTTCAAAACCAATCATACCGATTAGCATAAAGATGCTGAACAGAGAGCGCTTTCTAACCATAATTCTATAGCGTGCGTAATAGTACCAAGCGTATGCTACGATACCTACTATACCCATACTGCCGATTACTTGGAATAGGGTAGAGTGGAACCAATACATAGGCATAGTTTCTTGGGCGTAGTAAACACCGTCAAAGCCAACGCCCGCTCCGAAGATGGGGTTAGCCATAAATACGTCGATTGCTTCTTGATAGAGCTTATCTCTGCCGCTTACTCCCGTGCCTTGAGCAAGCACTTTGTCGACCATATCCATTATCGGGTCCCACGTAGCAACGAGTGCGCCAACGAGTATTGCAAGAGTAAGAGCAACGCCGGCCCACATATATCTTCTGTTTGACTTGGGCGTGCCGATAAGGAGAGCGAGAATAAACATTGGTAGGATAATGGCTGCAAATAGAGTTGCGCCCCTTGACCAACCGATTACTATGACGATATATTGTGCAACGGCACTAAGTAGGTATATAAAGCTGAATTTAGATTTGGCAGCAAGATAGAAAGTGCCGGCAAGAGTAAAGAGAAGCACGGTGGAGAAGTTGTTGCCAACACCCCAACCGATAGAAACGCCACTGCCTACTCTCGAGTGGATTTCAAATTCTTGGACGTATCTCGTTATAACTTGTGCAACGATAAGTATGCCGATAAAGTTTAGGATATTTGCTATCCAATACTTGAAGTCAACGTTCTTTGGCGGATAGGCGTAAAGGTAGAATAGGAAGTAGAAAAACAGTATTGCAACACCAAGTAAAAGTGCGTAAACCAAGCCTACCGTATAATGCTCAACACTAATGGTTCCAAGTCCGCCTACGAGCAAAGCAATGCTTACTGCGAGTTGTGGGAAAAATAACTTTCCGATGCGGAATGGTACCTTAAATCTAATAAAATGGGTGATGATAGCGATGGGTAGTGGGATAAAGAAGTAGAACACGTTGGCATAGGTCATAGGGTCTATGTCGCGTGGGAAAATCATTGCTACCACAAAGATTATCGGGATAAGCGGAGTGGTGTCGCGGCGCATAACAAGTACGATGGACGCAAAGAAAATTATGCCGATTACACCATAGGCTTCCACTTCGAAATACCAACATAAAAAGATGGTTAAAGTAAGCAGCGCAAAATAAAGACGGGAGTATAAAAATCTGTCGCCAAGGTCGTTGAGTTTGTTTAGAAACTTCGACTTATATTTTGGCTCGCCGCTTAGCTCGTCTACGCTTATGGTTGGGTTTTCTTTTAAATAGTTTTTTCTGTTTTGTAAAATAGCTGTGTTCATACCTTGATTATAGCCTCCAAGGTGAATATTGTCAACGCCGAATTGTGAAAATTTGGTGATATTGCACCTTTTATCCAGATTTTGCATAAATTTTTATTGACAAATATGATATACTTGCTTTAATATTAGTGTATCTATATATGTGCGCGTGTGCGTCGCGCGTATATATTTATAGATAGAAAACACTTAGGAAAACGAGTTCAGCTATGAGAAAAGTCGCAAAAAAACAAAATGAGAACATTTCAACAACACTTGAAGTAAAGGCACTTTGCAAAAAGTATAGTGCCAGAGCTAATTATGCAATCAAAGATATATCCTTCTCTTGCGAAAAGGGTCAGATAGTCGGTTTGCTCGGCTCAAACGGTGCAGGTAAATCCACTTCGCTTAAGTGTATCACCGGTATGATACCTTTGACCGAAGGCGAAATAACTATCGGTGGAAGCAACATTTCCAAAAATCCCATTGATGCAAAAAGACATTTCTCATTCGTTACGGACAATCACGCGACTTTCGTTAAGATGACGGGCCTCCAATATTTATCGTTTATGGCAGACGTCTACAAGGTAAGCAAAAAAGATAGGCAAGACAGATATCTTGAACTCGAAAAAGTTTTCCAACTCGGCGATGCAGTGAAGAAGCTTATTTCCAACTACTCACACGGTATGAAGCAAAAAATCTGTATGATGGCATCTCTTATACACGAGCCTGACCTATGGATTTTGGACGAGCCGATGGTAGGCCTTGACCCCCGTACCCAAAACGCAGTTATCAACTTTATGCACTCTTATGCAAAAAAAGGCAAGACGATTTTGTTTAGCAGCCATAACCTTGACGTAGTTAGGCGTGTTTGCGACCGCGTAGTTATAATCAACAAGGGTAATTTGGTTGCCGATCTCGTAATCGACGAAACTATGCGTAACGATCACACCATCATCGAAAGCTACTACTTCGGCGACGACGAAGAAGCTTTGAAAGCGGCTATGATGGCGGATAACGCTTTCCAAGCCGAGCCCGAAGAAGAAGTAGTTGAAACTGTAAGTGAAGAAAACGCTGTTGCCGACGAACCCAAAGCAAACGTAAGAGTAGTTTCAAGAAAACAAGCAAACAAAGTTCCAAATCCACCAAGATTCCATATGCTAAGAGGGGAGGACAAATAATAAATGATTGGTGTTCTTCTCAGAAAGCAGATTCACGAGAATCTATCATATTTTAAGCGCAACCGCAGGAACGTCGACGTTGTCGGTATGTTTCTATCCCTTGCGCTGACGGCAATAGTTTTAGGCGTTATTGCCGTAGTTTTCAAGCAATTTATCGAAAAATACTCCACTATTCGTATAGATAACGTGCTTGACGTACAAGCACGTCTATATGAAATTATGACTATCGTATACGAGATAGTACTATTGATTTCCGTTTTTGGCTCAACGTCTGCGCTTACTCGCGCTATCTTTGAGAGCGACGACAGAAACGTACTAATCGTACTACCAATAAAGCCGCAAGCAATCTTTATTGCAAAGATGGTTTCGGTTTACTTTTCACAAGCAATTCTTGCAATTTGCATAACGTTGCCACTCGTTATCGTATTTGCTCAAGTTACCGCTCAAAGCATCACTTTTATTGCAATTTCCACGCTTGCAAGCTTATTAATACCCTTTATTAGCTTGGGCGTTGCAAGTATACTTTGCTTGCCGTTCTACTTTATAAAGAGATTTTTGCAATCCAAATATATCCTTTTCTTGGTATCGATTACGGCGATAGCAGCGTTACTTTTCGTAGGATACGCCAAGGTGCTTAGCTTCTTTGAAAACCTTATGGTTAGCGGAGATATCAGATTCTTTTTCTCGCAAGAGGTTATGGAGTTTATTATCGGACTAACCGACAAATTGGTCCCGGCGAGCTTCCTTGCAAGGCTTGTTTTTGGCATTGAACCACTCAAAAACGCCATTATCTTGCTAATAATCATCGTTGCTCTCGGGCTGTTAGGATTCGGCGTAGAGTATCTACTCTATAACGCGGCGGTAAAAATCCGCGTCCAAAACAACGATGGCATAGTATTCCGCGCTAAAAAGCTATCAAGACGCCACTCCGTTACTCGCGGTTTGATATCAAAGGAAATCGGTGCCATACTATTTACGCCCGACTACGCGTTCCAATATATATCGGTAGCGGCGATTTTGCCCATTATGGTTTACTTCTGCATGGGCCTTGGCGAAAGTTTGCTTGCTCAACTACTGCATCTCGAAATGAATTTTGAGATAGCACTTCTTCTAACCGTACTCTTCGGCTCGCTTACCAATACCTTCTGTGCAATCAATATTTCACGCGAGGGTAGGTCGTTCTATATGCAAAAGACTTTGCCTATCAGATATAGCAAGCTAATAGGGGTCAAAATCGGTTTGAACTTCGCGGTTACCTTGCTTTCAGTAGGTATTTCTACGTTGGTTATCGCGCTACAAGGCTTCCTTGAAACTAACGAAGCAATCTTCGTGTTTGCAGTAGGTGCCGTACTTGGTCTTGCTCAAATCTGCTTTGCTACGAGAAAGGACCTCAACCGTCCGTACTTCCCAACCGAAGAAGATAACACCGTAAAAGAAAGTAACGGCAACGTATCGACTATAATTAT
>JAFTZC010000001.1 GCA_017461065.1 Clostridia bacterium
AGGAGCAATAAATGCAACCAAACCAAACCATTGAACTAAATATTATTGACCTTGGAATGGAAGGGGAAGGCATAGCCAAATACGAAGGCTATACGTTCTTCGTGCCGTACGCACTACCCGGAGAGAAAGTAAAAGCCAAGATTACCCATCTTAAAAAAGGTAAGAATCTGGGCTATGCTACGCTAAAGGAAGTGGTTGAGCCATCGCCTTTTAGAGTAAAGCCACTATGCAATAGGTTTGGTCGTTGCGGTGGATGCACTATGATGCACCTTGATTATCAAAAGCAGCTTGAGTACAAAAAAAAGAACGTCCAAGCAGTTCTTAGGAAAAACGCAGGTTGCGTTCTTGAAGTAAACGACGTTGTGCCGTCAGTTCCTTACGCATATAGAAACAAGGCGCAATTGCCCTTTGGAATGGTAAACGGTAAGGTAGCCGTAGGTTTTTACGGCACGGGCACGCACAAAGTGGTGTCGTCCACTAAGTGCTTTTTGCACGGCGAGTGGCTTGAAAAACTCATTGCAATAGTGCTTGATTTTGCAAATGAAAACGCTCTTAGCGTATACGACGAAGAAACCAAGAAAGGTCTGCTTCGACACGTAGTCGCAAGATACGTAGGCGGAAAGATGGTGATTACCATCGTTATAAACGGTACGAGTTTGCCAAAGGTAGATGAGCTTGCCGACAAACTTGAAAGAGAGTTTAGCGGTATGGCTCTCTATCTTAGCCCTAATATGCGCGACACTAACGTAATTATGGGGGATAGGCTTATTCCCGTTCGTCCAACTGCCCAAAGCATCGAAGTTATGGGCGTAAAAGTTGACGTCAACCCGTTCTCGTTCTTCCAAGTAAACGATTATATAAGGGAAAGGCTATATAACCGAGTAATCGAAATGGTTGCACCAAGCGAGAACACTATCGTAATAGACGCTTATGCAGGCGTTGGATTGATGGGTGCAATTATGGCAAAGCAAGGCGCCTACGTATTCAATATTGAAATCGTAAAGGAAGCCACGCGTGACAGCGTAAAGTTATATGAGCTCAATGGCGTTGCCGACAAAGCAACCAATATATGCGGAGATGCAAGCGTTGAACTCAAAAAGCTCGTAGAAGGGACTGATTGCGGAACTTTGAGCCCCCAAGCTCAAAAATTCCGTCAATTGGTAGCAAGTGGCAAAAAGGTAAAAATCGTCCTTGACCCACCACGTAAAGGCATATCAAAAGGAGTTGCCGATACATTGAATGCACTATCCAAGGTGCTACCATTTGAGCTGATTTACGTCTCGTGTAATCCTGCAACACTATCAAGGGATATTGCTAATCTAACTGCATTTACACCAACTGAAATCACCCCGTATGATATGTTTCCACATACAAGCCACGTTGAGTGTGTCGTTTGTCTCACAAGGAGGTGATCTGCGGTGTTATTCAAGAGAAAAATAAAAATGTGTGATAATTGCAGAAATATTAAAGTTGTAAAAAGATTTCCTTCTCCTAATACATATTTATCCGCGCTCGAACAAGTAAAGGAATTATTGGCAACTGGAAATTATGAAATTGAGTTTGCTACCTGTCCCATTGACAAGGTAAAGGATGAGAATGGCTACTGGTGCGATGATTCGATTGCACACAAAATCAAATGTAAACAATGCGGAACGAGTTTCATTTGCTAGTGTGATACTTATCACGGTATAGGGCGTTTTGAAAAGACAAAATAATATACCTTTTGGCTTTACCACCCCAGTTTTTGGCACAAAAATATACCTTTTGACCTTATGACCCACGTCGAAACGCTGGTTGCTTTTAGACAATCTAAGGTGCACGATATGAATCTAAATCCATCACCCTTTGAAAAAATAAGGAGTGGACAAAAAACGATAGAGCTTCGTTTGTTTGATGAAAAGCGCCAATCAATTAAGACGGGTGATATTATTGTTTTTACCAATACGCTTAGTGGCGAAAGGGTACGCACTAAGGTTATCAAGCTACATTGCTTTAATAACTTTGAAGAATTATATAATTCCTTACCACTATTAAAATGTGGATATTCGGAGAACGATATTGAAACGGCGCATTCATTGGATATGGAGAAATATTATTCCTTGGAAAAACAGAAAAAATACGGTGTAGTAGGCATTGAACTTTATCTAATTAATTAAGACTTTATGCCTAAGCTGTTTTGTGCTCAACACGAAGAAATACTTAGCGATATCAAAACTCTTTTAAACAAGGGTTGTGAAAAATTGGGATAACTAAAATGAAAAACGATTACACGTTTGAAAAAAGGCTGTTTGCCGTCATACTAACGCTGATTTTTATAGTTATCAATTTGTTGCATATCTATTGGCCCATCCATTTGATAATGGAAGATATAAGAAATGCAACGATGGTCGGCACGGGTATAGAGATGGGTGTGTTATATCCTTGGATGACGGAAGTGTTATCCATACCCTTCGTGCTTGGACAAATCCTATACTACGTTTTATTTAGACGCTATAAACCGTTGAGTAAGTTCAACGTGGCGACGTTCACGTTCTATTTGCTCCAAGTAGTTTTATTTAACGCTTTGTTGTGGTTTTGATTGTTGGTGGAAAGAGCTATGCAAAAAACTTTGTTAAATACAATACCTAACGATTTGCCGTTGGAGATAGAGAAATTTATTGGTAAATCAAAGATATACGATAGCTCGGGCCACTCGGGCGCAACGGTATACTTTATAGATAAGGCAAATGGATATTATTTGAAGTCGGCTCCAAAAGGTACGCTCGTACGCGAAAGCGAAATGACGGCATACTTCCACGCTAAAGGCTTGGGTGCAGAAGTGCTAAGTTATATTTCGGGGGAAAAGGACTTCCTGCTTACCGAAAAGGTTAGGGGTGAAGACTGCACTCATTCCACGTACGTTGAGTCACCCAAGCGACTTAGTATTCTCCAGGGCGAAGAACTTAGGAAACTTCACGAGCTTGATTATAAGGGTTGCCCTGCATTGAATAAAACCGAGGAGTATTTTGCCATTGCCGAAAGGAACTTCCACTTGGATAACTACGACAAATCGCATTTTCCCGATAACTTTGGATACAGGTCGGCCGAAGAAGCCTACGCCGTGCTTCAAGAGGGTAAAGGCTCTCTTAAAAGTGACGTCTTGGTACACGGGGATTATTGTTTGCCCAACGTAATACTTGACGATTGGAAGCTATCGGGTTACATCGACGTCGGTGGCGGCGGAGTGAGTGATAGACATATAGACTTATTTTGGGGCTTGTGGTCACTTGGCTTCAACCTTAAAACCGACAAGTATTCCGAGCTGTTCCTTGATGCCTATGGTAGGGACAAAGTTGACAAGGAAATACTTAAAATTGTAGCAGCCGCCGAAGTGTTTGGCTAAAACGCAAACTGCAAATACTAAGATTGACAGGTAAGAAAATATATTAGAACAAAGGAGGATAGAATATGCCAATGTCTGAAGATAGCTTAAAATGGAACAAAATGCTTGATATGTGGGTAGCGGGTGAAACTCCATCGCCATATAATGAACTTATCCATTATTATAACGAAATCAATAGTGGTGGGCATTGGAAATACATTGATGACTTAAGTGAAAGTGGTGCTTTGAAGGAAGAAATTAAGGGGCTTAAGAAAATCTTGCCACGTGTTCACAAAAGGAATCTGAAAAAAGCGTTGCGCGCTTATCCTAAAACGCTTAAAGATAATGAAAAAGCTGATGAAATTATAGAAGAGTGCGATAGCTTTTACTATGATAACGAGCAAATAATTGATACTATTTTGCAAAAATATGCCAATACGCTAAAATTGTAATCAAATATGAGGAGTATTTATTTAAGCGATTTATGAAGAAAAACGCAGATAAAACGAACGTAATGCGCCTTTTGGAGCAAAAAAAGATAGCTTATAGCGCACACTTTTACGACACCGTGGAAGCGGTGAGCGGTACCGCCGTTGCCGAAATGATAGGTATTGACCCAAAGCGTGTCTACAAAACTCTCGTAACGGTTGGTGCAAGTAGGCAAAATTACGTTTTCGTCGTGCCGGTTGAGCACGAGTTGGACCTAAAGAAAGCCGCTAAAGCCGTAGGCGAAAAAAGTATAGCTATGATTAAGTCAAAGGAGCTTTTGCCACTTACAGGTTACGTACACGGAGGATGCTCGCCAATCGGTATGAAGAAGCCTTTTGTAACTACCATAGATATTTCGGCAAGCAATCACGACACCATAGTTTTTAGTGCAGGAAAAATAGGGTATCAAGTGGAGATTGCGCTTGATGAACTAAGAAAAATAATCAAATTTAATCTTTTTGATATAGTGGTATAATGGCAACCTTACTTATTCTTGTTATATTTACGGCGTATATTGGACTTGGTGTACCGGACTCGTTGTTTGGTACGGCTTGGCCTGCAATATACGTAGAATTTGGTTTGCCACTTGCCGCACAAAGCGCGGTAACTATTTTGATTTACGCAGGAACGATAACGTCAAGTTTACTCAGCAATAGGCTTATCAATCGCTTTGGAACCAATATTGTTACTGCAATAAGTACGTCGGTTACGGCACTTGCACTACTTGGCTTTGCCTTTTCAAACCACTTGATATTCCTGTGTTTAAGCGCAATTCCGTTAGGTCTTGGCGCAGGGGCTATTGACGTTGCACAAAACACCTACGTCGCCAACCATTATAACGCAAGGATAATGAGTTGGCTGCATTGTTTTTACGGAGTAGGGGTAGCACTCAGTCCCGTCCTTATGTCGGTTGGTATCAAGAGTGGCGATTGGCGTACGGGATATTTGCTTGCTTGTGCCGTACAAAGTGTGATTTCCATTATAACCATAGCTGCTATTCCACTTTGGAAAAGGGTACATCCCAACCAAGTGCTTAGCGTAGAAGAAGCAAAAGAACGCAACGTATCTTTGCTTACTCTTGCAAAAATACCTGCCGTGCGTGCAACGTGGTTGATATTCGTTTTTTCGTGTGGGATAGAATCGGTATGCACGAGTTGGAGTAGTACGTTCTTTGTAGAAGCCAAAGGCATTGCACCAAGTCTAAGTGCGATAATTACCGCACTATATTTCATAGGACTTACTTGCGGAAGGTTGGTTTCGGGCATAGTTGCAAACAAGCTGTCACCTTGGAAGATTATCTATTGTGGTTGCGGACTGATAGTCGTAGCAATACTACTTATTAGCATACCGTTTGGAAGCATTATCCCTGCTTGTGTAGGCTTGTTCGTTTTAGGCTTTGGCATAGGACCTATATATCCTAACTTCACCTATTTAACTCCGATACACTTTGGGGAGCGACTTTCGCAAGCCGTTATCGGTTCGCAAATGGCAGTAACTTACGTTGGCGTTATGATGTTCCCGATGTTATTTGGTTTTATTGCAGACGCAGTCGGCACCTTCATTTATCCATATATGATTTTGGCATTGTTCATAGCCTTTTTCATTTCGGCATTGCTACTCAAAAATAGCGTAAAAACGGGCAAAAATATGTTGAAATAAATTATTCCTTCTAAATAGCGTAAGCTTTAAAATAAATTTAACGTTTTTTGCTTATTATATCCTTAGATTGTAGAATACTATAAGGTGAGGGTATAATGTTTTCTGAAAGCAAGGAAATAAAAAATAGGAAAGCCAAAGAAATCATATTGATTTTATTAAGCTTTATAATCGTGCCTATTGCAAGCGTGCTTATAATCAACGCAGGGGAGCAGTCGGCTCTTTATAATTCACTCTCGCGCCTTGCTTGGCCGGAAGGCTTGTTATGGCTCGTTTATATTTGGGGCGCGCTGAATTTTGGAAACTTTGCTTTTGCAACTAAAATGACGTTAGACCAAGCCGGGTATACTAAAAAGTGGCAATGGGTATTTTGGGGTATTATCATAGCGAGCGTATTGCTAATGATAGTTGGCATAAGTATACCTTCATACTTGGACCCCGATCCAAAGCTCGTACTTATGCGTAGCGTGCATACGGCGTTATCGAGCGTTGGATTTTTTGGATTTTTCTTCGTTTTGATTATAATGGCAATCACGACCTATTTTAGGAATGAAAACCAATTCTATTTGAGCGCAGGATTGGTATGTTTTACCCTTATTATAGGCGTGTTTTTCTTGGTTAAGGTTAGTGACCCCGATAGTTACTGTCACGTATCGGCACCCTCACAAGTGTTGCTTTTTGGATTATATAATCTAAATATGACCTTGAATTATTATTTTATGAAGATATTCCCACGGGATAAGATTAAAAAGTAGTCTAATATCAAAACATTCACATATGTATAAATAAGCATTCGATAAGTAAAAAGATATAATCATTTGATTATATCACTTTTGTATGGTATAATCGCCATATGTCTATTGAAATCAAAAAGTTCAAAAAGGGCGGCGAGCTTTATTGGTTACTTGGCTTGCTGTTTATATCTTTAGGTGTTGCATTATGCGCTAAGGCAGACCTTGGCGTAAGTATGATTGCGGCACCTGCTTTTATTATCCACGAAGCTATTGATGGGTTAGTTCCCGCATTTTTTACGATAGGTGTAGTGGAGTATTTGGTGCAAGCATTCTTTGCAATACTCCTTTGTATCGTGGTACTCAAGGTTAAAATCAGCTATGCTCTGACTATAGTCGTGGGCGTAATTTACGGCTACGTTTTGGATATGTGGTTGCTTATTTTAGGACCGGAACCATTCCAACAAGTATGGCTACGTTACGTTATGCTGATAGTAGGCGATATATCTACTGCAATAGGCGTAGCTTGCTTCTTCCGTACCTATTTGCCCATTCAGTCTTACGATATTTTCGTAAAAGACCTTTCTTTGCGCTTCAAGCTAAATATCAATATCGTAAAGCCTATTTACGACTTTAGTTTGCTTGCAATATCTCTTGTCCTTGCATTCACCTTGTTTGGTGACGTCAAGGAGTTTGATTGGAGTAAAATTTACAAAACGAGTTTCCATTGTCTTGGTTTAGGTACCATAATTACTACGGTTATCAATTCTCCACTCATAACTCTTATGGGCAAGATTTTTGATAAAATTTTGGGTACCGAGCCACTTTTACCAAAGGCGAAGGACTTTTTGGAGCGCCACTAATGCAACACCCCATATACCTTATACGTAGAATATTTGGTGAACGCAACAGAAAGCCTTATCTTGAAGATATGCGCTCTCGCCTTAACAACCGCGAGTTTAGTTTGTTTTCACCTGCTTGTATGGGTGGGGTGATATGCTCGGATTTGGGCGTAAGATTCAATAGCCCAACAGTCAATCTTTTGATTAGGTTTGATGATTTTTTGCGTTTGATGGAGCAGTTGCCACACTACCTTTCGCTAACGCCCATTCCGACAAAAAGGGAGGGGAAACACTATCCCGTATTGTTGCTTGGCGATATAAAAATTTATTGCGTGCACTATCATAGCAACAAGCAAGCCATCAAAAAATGGGTGGAGCGTTCAAAAAGAGTGAACTACGATGATATTTGCGTTATTACGTCGGGACTTCCTTGGAAGAATGAAGACATAGTCAAGCGTTTTGAAGCCCTTCCTTACAAAAAACTCGTCGTCACCGACTATCCCGATGCTCCCGACAAAGAGTACGTAAAAAAGATAGTTACCAATAGGGGAAAGACTGCAACGTTATTCAACTACAAAAACTTCAAGGGCCAAAGGTACTACGACCAAGTTGATTTTGTGGAATTCTTCAACAAGTAGGGTATTCTCATATTGAATTTTATGAATTCATATGTTAAGATATAAGGCAAAGAGGAGGAATTGTTATGTTTTCAAAGATAATCGAAAATAAACAACAAAGTGCAAAGTATATGGTTGATGAAATCACCCATATTTGCAAGGATATGCCAAAGCGTGCTCCCGGCTCGGAGGGCGAGAATATCGCTTGCGAATATATGGCTGACGTTCTAAGGAACGATTGCGGCTGTGAAAAAGTTACGGTTGAGCGTTTCAAGGAAAACCCCAACGCATTCTTTGGCTGGATATACGTTACTGCAACTTGCTTGCTTATTAGCTATATCCTATATTTCTTTGTTCCACTTGCAAGTGTAATCCTAACTTTATTTGGCTTTGCAGTAATGATTGCTCAGTTTGGTTTCTATCAAAAGGTAGTAGACTTCCTATTCCCATCTGCAATGGGTACCAACGTAACTGCTATCAAAAAGCCAAAGGGCGAAACCAAAGCAAGAATTTTCTACAACGGACACCCTGATGCAGTATGGCTACTAACCTTTAACGATAAACTTGGTGGCTGGGCATACGAAGGACATATCGCAGTAGGCTTTGGTGGTGCAATCATTAGCTTGGTATTCTTTATCATTTGTGCTATTAAGGTTGGACCTATCGCACAAGTAGCAACTCCCGAAGTTTGGGGCTGGACCTACTATGCAGGTTTTGCAATCCTTGTATTTGCTCCCTTTGTTTTCGGCCTATACTTTATGTGGGACGAGAGAAAAGTAGTTGACGGCGCAAACGATAACCTTTCAGGTTGCTATATGGGTATTGCAATCCTAAAGGCAATGAAAGAGCAAGGTATCGAGCTTGAAAACGTAGAAGTAGGCGTTATCCTGTCTGGCTCTGAAGAAGCAGGTCTTCGTGGCGCTAAGGCTTGGGCGGAAGCTCACAAGGAAGAATTCCAAGACGGCATACCCACTTGGATTATCGGCTACGACACCATTCGTGAGCAAAACCAACTATGCGTAAACTACCGTGACCTAAACGGTATGGTGCCAATGGACAAGGAAGTAAGCGACGCCTTTATGGCAGCAGCCAAGAAACTCGACCTACAATGCAGACCCAACATCGTTCCCCCGTTTGGTGGCGCAACTGACCCCGCTGCATTCAAGCAAGCAGGCTTCAAAGCCGCAGGCATCACCGGTATGGACCACAACATCCAACCATACTACCACACTATGCGTGATACCTACGACAATATGGACGAAGACGCACTCGCCGATTGCTTTGCAATTAGCGTAAAGGTATTAGACAACTTCGTCAAAGAACATCAAAAATAATAAATGCGTAATTCAGTAATAAAAACAGCTGTCAACGACAGCTGTTTTTTTTGTTTATGTCATTCACCTTCTATCAAAACGTTTAGGTTTGATAAAGCGGAGAGAATCCGTTCGTAAGAAGCTTGATCTTTAACTGATACTGTGTGAGTATGCAAACCTTCCGTCAAAATGGAAAGTGGATTGGCGCCCGTAGATTGGATCTTATGAACGAATTGATCTACGTCGTATCTTGATGAAAGGTTGAGCAGTGCTGTAATTTTGTCGTAAACTGAGTGTTCAACGATGACGTCGATAATTTTTCCACCGTTATCTACGATGGCATATAGTTCATCTTGAACTTGAGCTTTATCGTGCTTAGTAACTATTCTTTTAATCAAGCTATCGTCGGGCTTATCAATAATATATCCTTTGTGCTCTGAACGGATAGGTTGTCCGGTGGCTCGCAGCAAAGCTATATCGGCAACAATAATTTGCCTTGTAACACCAAAGGTATCTGCAAAAGTCGTTGCAGAAATAGGAGTATAGCTTGCATTTAGTTTATTTAAAATTTCTTTTCTTCTTTGATCACTATTCATAAAAATATATTATCATAAATCTTTTGCCAATGCAAGTTAAAGCTTTGACAGGGTAAAAACACAGTGCTATAATATGTATATACACATAAATATACACAAAGGAGTTAAATATAATGGAAAGAAAATACGCTGTTTTAGTAGTCGATATGCTAAACGATTTTGTAACAGGAGCTTTGAAGTGTGATAGAGGTCTTGCGATAGTACCCAAAACCAAGAAACTTCTTGCAGGTTGTAGAGAAAAGGGCGTTCCAGTTATCTTTTGTAACGATGCACACTTAAAGGGCATTGATCATGAGCTTAAATTTTGGGGCGATCATGCAATAGCTGGTACTAAAGGTGCAGAAGTAATCCCAGAACTTGATTTATGTGAAAAGGATTACGTAGTGCCAAAGCGCCGTTATAGTGGATTTTTCCAAACTGATTTACAACTTTTGCTTACAGAACTTGGTGTTAATACGGTAATTCTTACGGGGCTTCATACTCACATGTGTGTTCGTCATACTGGAGCTGATGCATATCAATATGGATATGATTTGGTAGTTGCAAAGGATGCAACCGATTCTTTTACTGAAGAAGACTATAATTATGGTATCAACTACTTTAAAGCGACTTATGGCGCAGAAATAAGTGACGTTGACACCATTCTTGCTAATCTATAATATAACGAAATGAAAAAAGAGCTGTTAAAACAGCTCTTTTTTTATGCTTAAATTACCAATCTTGTCGCCCTAAAAGGTAGTCACACGTAACGTTTAGAGCATTACATATTTTAACTATTTCGTCAATACAGGGTTCTTGTATATCGTTTTCCCATTTGGATAAGCTTGCTTGCGAAGTACCTAAGAGCTTAGCCATTGCTTGTTGACTTAGCCCTTCTTGGATACGCAATTCTTTTAACCTTTCTCCAAATATCTTACTCATATTTATACAATATACTAATTATTCGAAATTGGAATTGACAATTCGAAAATCGAATATTATAATTTCATTATAACCACTACGGAGGGATAATATGAAAAAGCTTAACATTTTAACGTTCATAGTTATTGCAATGCTTCTCATAGGCGTGCTTGTTTCTTGTACTCCGATAGATGTTGGATCTTCGGACGGTAATGGCACGACAAATGATACCACGGATAACGATAGTGGTATTGTACTTAGTTTTGATACCGTATACGCATACGCTAAGGATGCAGGTTATACCGGCACTATGGAAGAACTTGTAGAAATGTTCAAAGGCGATAGCGCGTATGAAATTGCAGTTGCAAACGGATATACCGGAACTGAAGCTGAGTGGCTTGCAACTCTTATCGGCGCAGCCGGTAAGGATGGCAAAGACGGCTTAGACGGCATCAATGGTAAAGATGGTGTTAACGGCGAAGACGGCGCTAATGGTCTTGACGGCATAACTCCACATATTGGTGAAAATGGTAATTGGTGGATCGGCGAAACTGATACTGGTGTTAAAGCGCAAGGAGATAAAGGTGAGCCAGGTGCAGATGGAAAGGGGGTTATAAATATTTCAAAGAAAAGTAGTGGGCTGACTGATATATACACTTTAACCTACTCAGATGGCACAACTTATGATATAGTCATTGATAATGGGACCAATGGTATTACTCCCCACATTGAGTCGAATGGTAACTGGTATTTGGGCGAAAACGACACTGGCGTTGTAGCTAGTGGAGAAGACGGCGTAGGTATATCGGGTATTAGCAAAACTACCGAAGGCTTAGTTGATAGCTACATTATCACTTATACTAACGGAACAACTTATTCTTTTAGCTTAAATAATGGTATTAATGGTAAAAACGGCTTAACTCCCGAAATTGGCACCAATGGCAATTGGTGGATAGGTGAAACCGATACCGGTGTTAAAGCACAAGGTGACAAGGGTGAAACGGGCAATGGTATAGCATCCATTGATAAAGCATCAACCGGCTTAGTCGATACCTATACTATTACCTATACTAATGGAGAAACTTTTGTTTTTTCAATAGCGAATGGAGTTGATGGTACCACTCCACATATTGGTGAAAATGGAAACTGGTGGATTGGAGATTTTGACACAGGAGTTAAGGCTGGCTATACATCGGAAAAGGTAACTGTTACCTTCCATCCTAATGGTGCTACTTTTGATAATACAAGTGGCTTATACGTTCAAGTGGGAGAAAACTTTACCATAGAGCTTAATAAATATGATGCAATTGCAAATTTACCACTCGTCGAAAAGGCTGGCTATGTTTTTGAGGGTTGGAAGACTGGTAATAAAGTAACCGATGGATATTGGATAAACGGATTATCCATTTCAATTGATTTAAATTTATATGCTTCCTTGTGGAAAAATCATAATTGTATAGATAACAATAGTAATCATACTTGCGATGTTTGCAATGAACAATTATCCAACTGATGCTACTACCCACCACTACAGCGAAACCCCGCCTACAGAAAGTGGTAATTATTGGCACTATGTTGATGGCGTTGTAACCGTTTGGTAAAAATATATACTTAAAAGCAATGAAAGACAAGCGTGATACGCTTGTCTTTTCGTTATAAGGAAATCTGACTACTAAAAAACACGATTATTTAGATGAGATACAAGCAAATAATAACACCCCAAAGGGTTGCTGTACTCCTTGTACTGCGCCCTGACGGGGTGTTGTTACTTTGTGAAGTAGGTCGCTAAAGAATCGCGTTTTTTAATCAACTTGTAGAACGAAAAACTTAAGATAACTGGTTTCTTCGGCGCAGAGAAGATAGGGGTGGTCGGGGGCTTGAGATTTGATTTCAATGCACTTGACACGGCGCTTTGCTATGCGAGCGCTATCGATGAGCATACGCTCAAAAGCTTGTTGGCTAACGTAGTGAGAGCAGGATGAGCTTATTAGGTAACCACCTTTTTCTACGAGCTTTAAGCCAAGTACGTTGATGTCGGTGTAGCCACGGATGGCATCTTTGATTTCAGCAACGCTTTTTGTAAAAGCAGGGGGATCAAGGATAACGGTGCCGAAGGTTTTGCCTTGCTCGCGATATTCGCGTAGGATTTCAAAAACGTTGGCGCAGACTGCGTTTAGATTGGTAAAGCCGTTTAGCTCTTTGTTTTCGTTAACCGAGGCTATGGCAACGGGCGAAATGTCTACTGCCGTTACTTCCTTTGCAACGGTTGCCGTGTTCAAACTAAAGCCACCCGTGTTAGAGAAGCAGTCGAGTACGGTTTTATCTTTGCAGTATTTGCGTGCCGCAAGTCTGTTTTCCTTTTGGTCAAGGAAGTAGCCCGTCTTTTGTCCGCCCTTTACGTCTACCGCTATTTTGATACCGTTTTCTTCAATGATAACTCTGTCGGGCACTTCGCCGTACAATACGCCTTTGACTTCTTGAAGACCTTCTTTTAGCCTTACTGCAACGTCGCTTCTTTCGTATATACCCTTGGGGTTAAAAAGCTCAACTAAGCACTCGGTGATTAGCTCCTTTCTTTTATCCATACCAAGGGATAAAAATTGTACGCTAAGTACGTCTGCGTACTTGTCGACAATGAGTGCCGGTAGGTCGTCGGCTTCAGCAAAACAAAGCCTGTACGCGTTGTCGTATCCAAGTGCCGTTCTTGCTTCGTTTGCTTTCTTTAGTCGCTCTAAAAATAGCTCTTTGGTATCCTGTATATCTTCTCTTATGAAAATACGTACGATAATTTTGGATAGGTGATTTATATATCCCTTACCCAAAAACTTGCCGTCAAAAGAAAGCACCGTTGCAAGAGCGCCGTTTTTATCTTTGCCCTCGATACGGCTTACTTCGTTGGCGTAAACCCAGCTGTGTCCTGCGAGTATTCGTTTTTCCTCGCCCTTTTTCAAATATAAAGTGTATGCCATATTTCTATTATAAATGGATATCGACCTAAGTGCAATAAAAAATTATAATTTCAAAAAACATTATTGACTTAGCGCGCGCGTGAGTGTATTATATTTATATCTTGTGGAGGATTTTATAATGAGAGCAAAGATTTTTGTGGTTGTAATTTCATTGGTACTCTGCCTATCAGTAGGTGGTATTGCCGTCGCATCCGAAATGGGTATGGTTGGCAAGCAAGTTGATAATACCGACGTAGTATTCTCAGTATGGGGCGACTCTATTGCAGAAGCCGTTCTTGGCGCATCTCCAATCGGTGAGCGTGACGGCTTTGGTTACTACGGCTTGGTTGGTAGAATTGCCAATTTTGAATTCCATAATCGTTCGGTATCAGGACATTTGACCGGTCAATTTTACGACTACATCACTGCTCCCGACGACGGCGCTCGTATGAATAATACTCTACTTAAGACTTCGGATATTATTGCAGTATCAATTCTTGGCAACGACCTTCTACAAAACGACGTCAGCCAAATGGTTGTTGATTATACCGATGGTATCACAACCGATCTTGATGCTAACGTAGCTATTGCTAAGGAAGATTTCTATATGGCAATGGACTATATCCGTAGCGTAAATCCCGATGCTAAGATTATGGTTCAAACGGTATACAATCCTATGTTCGTTGGCTCGGCTATCCTTTGGGATTTTGCTCGTGACGCTTTGTATGCAAAAGGCTATGATGATGCCGAAATCCGTGAAGTTGGTGGATATATGCTTGATGCTCTAAACGGCGTTGTATTTGATTATCTCAACGACAATCCCGATTCAATCACCATTATTGACGTAAGAAAGGCATTCGACGCTATCTATAATGAAGACAATCATCGTGGCGCGGAGTTGTTCTATAACGACGGCGTTCATCCATCAAACGAAGGCCACGCAGTTATCGCAGGTCTATACCTTGAAGAAATGGTTAAGCTCGGTTACCTTGAAACCGAAGACGTTGTCCGCTACTACAAGGATATCCGTATCGACCAAGTAAAGCGTTTGTACGACGGCCAAGATGGCGCCAAGGATGCTATCAAGGAAATCAAGGCACAAGATAACTACGACGGCGTAACCAACGCATTCTTCCGTTTTGCTGAAGGCAAGATTGCTGTTCTTGATAAGAAAGCAACCGAAGACAATCCTTACGTTGCATTCGAAGAAACCAAGCGTTACTACATCGATAAGAGTACTACCGTATTGGGACTACCCATTGGCTTATTGGTTAACGAAAAAAAGAGCTATATCGAGTTCTACAACGACGGCACTATGAAACTTCAAATTATGCTTCCTGAAGAATCTTCGGCACTCGTTGATGAATTGCTTAAGGATACCGACCTTTCAACCGTTGATATCAGTCCTATCATCAGCAAATATGCAGTCGAACTATTCCCCGGTTTCACCACCGATAAGGTTATGTACTCACTCGGACTCCTTGACGACAACCTTGGCCTTTCATTCGTAGGTCTTGACCCCGAACACGAAGGCGTAAAGGCACTCATTGAGTCGTTGGAAGAAGACGGCAAGCTCCCATCAAAGCTCAGCATTCCCGATGGCCTTGGCGTTAAGTACGAAGGCAGATATACTCTAAGAGAAGTTACCAATCCCTTGACCGGCGAAACGATGCAAGCAATCCATATGGGTGCTCCATACGAAAACGGTGATGGCTACGTTATTATGACTCTCGCTGAGAACGAAGACGGCAAAGAAATGGTATACTTCAGCCTTGACTTCATCCAAATGTACGTTAAGGCAGTTGAAAAATAATGAGAAGCTACGATAATCTAATTTGTCCAAGATGTGGTTGCAAGCTATCCCGTAACGGGGGTAGCTTGTACTGTTTTTTTAAGCATTGTTACGATATCGCTTCGAGTGGCTACGTTAATTTGGTGCTATCAGGCTCAAAAACGCAACTAAACAGTGGTGATAACAAGGATATGATGCTTGCAAGACGTCGCACGATGGATAGGGGATACTACGAAGCACTTGCTAATAAAATCGTTGAGATAATTGCTGATTATTCCCACGACGATATCCTTGATATCGGTTGTGGCGAAGGCTATATTACGGGCGAGATTGCTCGCGCTTACGAAAGCGCAAACGTGCGTGGCGCCGACCTATCTAAAAGTGCGATACTTCTTGCAGATAAGCGATATAAGAATGCGAGCTTTATAGTAGGCAACTCGGCATCATTACCCATTTTGGAAAAGAGCGTAGACGTAGGCGTTGCAGTATTTACACCCACCTATTTTGCCGAGCTTGAAAGGGTAGTAAAGCGTGGTGGCATATTTATTAAGGTAAATCCCGCACCCGAGCATTTGTTGGACGTCAAGGAGCTACTATACGAAGATACCTACCTAAACGAAGAAGAGATAGTTGAGTGTGGCGGCTTTGAGTTGATTGCAAGATACAAGCTGGACGACACCTTTACTGCTTGTGGAGATGAAATCAAAGACCTTCTCCAAATGACTCCTTACTACTATCACACTCCCAAAGAGTCCATTGAAAGGGTTAGCGCAATGGATAAGGTTACGACGCGCCTAAGCTACGATATAAAGGTATACAAGCGTAATGAAGCTTAACGTATTAGGATACGAAGTCGAAGTGACGGCACGGAGACAAAACAAGCATCTTAGAATGCGCGTCGTCCCGCCAAACGGAGATATAAAGGTAAGTTGTCCGCCCGGCACTCCTGTTAAAAGGGTGGAGCAGTTCGTAAGGGACAACCTAATTTGGGTGCAAAAAAGCCAAGCAAAAGTGGAGTCGTCGAGTCAGACATTGAGCTATATAAACGGCGGAGAATACCTTGTTTTGTTTGGTACGAAGTACAAAATTGTAGAGCGCGAAGAAAATCGATTTAGCATAGTTTTAGATAACGAAACAGCTTTTTTAAGTTCACCTAAATCAACTGAACGCAAGGAAAAGGTTGAGTTTATAAAACGCTATTTAAAGAAAGTGGCAACGGACGTGTTTCCCCCTCTCGTTGCAAAGTATGAAGCCGTTATCGGCGTAAAATCAAGCGGCTTAAGCTACCGTTTTATGACGTCCAGATGGGGTTCGTGCAACACCAAAACCAAACGAATAAGTTTTAGCGTATACGCCGTCGAAAAGCCTATGGCGTACGTTGAATATTTGGTTTGTCACGAGCTACTGCATATCATTTATCCAAACCACGGCAAAGAGTTTAAAAATGCTCTCAGAAAGATTATTCCCAACGCCGATAAAATAGCAAAGTTAAAGTGAGATAGAGTATGGTTATTGATTTTCACACACATATTTTCCCCGATAAACTCGCACCAAGGGCTTATGAAGTTTTGTCTATCAATGCAAAAGCGGCAGGCTATAAGCCCATTCATAAGCTAACTAAGGCAGAGCTTATCGCCAAGATGGACGAAAGTGGCGTAGACCTTTCCGTCGTTTGCCCCGTTGCAACCAAACCTACTCAAAGTGAAAAGAATCTTGAGTGGGGCGTAAGTATCAACGACGACCGCATAGTTACCATTGCTGGGCTATTCCCCGACAAGGAAAGCTGGAGGAAGAACGTTGACAGTGCGTTGAGTATGGGTTATAAGGGTATCAAGCTCCACCCCGAGTATCAAAACTTTATTTTGGATAGCGACGAAATGCTGCCGTTATACGATTACGCCTTTTCAAAGGATATGTTTATCCTATTCCACGCAGGTTTTGACCCTATCGGGAAGGAGCCCTTTAAGTCCAATCCACAAATGTTTTTGCACTTGGTGGAAGAATTTAAGGGCGCTAAAATTGTAGCCGCTCACTTTGGTGGTCACGCACAATGGGACGACGTTGAAACCTATCTTGCAGGCAAGGATATTTATCTTGATACTTCAATGGGGTTTGAGTATTTTGGCAAGGAAAAATTCCTTTCAATTCTTGCCAAGCACGGAGCACGCAAAATACTATTTGGCTCGGACTCTCCTTGGTCGAATACGGCTGGTGAATTGGCAACGTTAAAAGGGTTGCCGATATCCGACGCAGACAAGGATATGATTTTGTATAAAAATGCCTGCAAATTACTTGAAATCCAATAAAAAATGGTATTGCAAAATTAGTTTTTATATATTATAATAAATACTCTACTTAAATTATAAATATTTTTGGAGTGGCTATGAGTGTATATGCAATCATAATTTTTTTGCTTGTGCTGTTTTATACTTTCTACGTGGGGTTTAACGACGGCTCAACTGCGATTGCAACGACTGTCGTATCAAGGGCAGTCACACCTCGTCAAGCCATTATTATGGGAGCTGTGACGAAGTTCATCGTTCCGATAGTTATGTTTTTGATTGGTACCGGCTCGGTTGCTTCCAATATTAACGATAGCTTGGTATTCGGCGAGTATTTCGTGGGCATCACCCCCGAGCAGGGCTTTGCGTTTGTGTTCAGCGGTATGGCCGGCGCAATTATTTGGGGAGCAATAGCTTTTGCTTTCAAAATCCCAAATACCATTTCACATACGCTTCTCGGCGGTATAATCGGCGCAGGTATCGGCGCGTTCGGTTTTAATTCTATAATGTGGACCGATTACGTATTGCTTAACGTAGTGGCAATGGTATTGCTTGCTCCTCTCGTCGGTTTTATTTTAGGATACCTATTCCTAAAGTTAATCAAAAAGCTCGTCCGTCACGCACCGCGTAGAATGAACGGCTTGCTACAAGGAATGCAAAGGATTAATATCATCGTGCTCACGGGTGCTTTTTCTGCTAACAACTCACAAAAGTCGCTTGGTGTACTTATGCTTATGTCAACGGTGGGACTACTTGATTTTGGCGCGGAAAGTACGCCGCTATGGGTTATGATAGTTATTGCCGCCGCTCTTACCCTTGGTATGTTGTTCGGTGGGTTTAGAGTTATGAATACCGTAGGCAAAAAGATATTCAAGATTGCGCCCATACACTCGGTTGTATCACAATTTACCACTTCTCTCGTAAGTATCGTAGGTACAGGACTTGGTATTTCGCTTGGTATGGGACAGGTTATGACGTCGTCGGTCATCGGCGTAGGTTCTGCCGAGCGCGTCAAGGCCGTGCATTGGAAGACTGCAGGCAAGATAACCTTAGGTTGGTGCTTGACGCTTCCCATTTCTATGGCAGCAGGGTACGGCGTATATCAATTAGTAAAACTTATAATGGGAATATAGGAGGGCTTATGCAATTTTTCAAAAAGCGCAAGGAAGAAAACTTTTACGACCTTCTAACTCGCCAAGCACAAGTGCTTGCAAAGGGAATGAGACTACTCAACGAGTATTGCTTGAGTGGTAACGAGTCGATTGCCGACGCCGTTATCAAGGCGGAAGATGAAGGCGATATGGTTAGAAGAATATTGATTGACGAAATCAACAAATCTTTTGTAACTCCCATTGACCGTGAAGACCTATTTAAACTTTCGGCAAAGCTTGACGAGATTTTGGATTATGCAAAGACTTCCGTAGACGAAATTCGTTTGTTTGACGTCAGGCCCGATGCCGAGATGTGCGAAGTTACCTCCACTCTACTCGAGATGAGCGAACATATTATTTCGGCTATTTCAAACATTGAGCGTCACGAAGCTATTGCCGCCGACGAAGCAATTTACGTAAAGAGTTTAGAAAATAAGGTTGGTGATATTTGTGTAAAGGGCCTTGCCAACCTATTCAATAACGCTGATTTCCGCACCATATTCAAGTATCGTGAAATTTATCGTCACTTGAATCAAACGGCTGATATTGCCGACGAAGCAATGGACTGCTTACTAAAAGTATTGGTTAAGATGTAATATGGCATACGATTTTTACGCCTATTTAGGCAGAATGAAGTACATTAAGAGATGGTCGCTAATGCACTCGACCGTCAGAGAAAACATAATGGAGCACTCCGAACAAGTTGCTCAAATTGCGCACGCGCTTGCTATGATAAACAACAAGGTTTTTGGTGGCAACGCCAACGTTGATAGATGTGTAACAATCGCGGTATTCCACGAATGTAGCGAAGTAATCACGGGCGACCTTCCCACTCCGATAAAATATTATAATAGCGAAATCACCGGTGCTTACAAAGAACTTGAAGCGGTTGCAAACAATCAATTACTTGCAATGCTCCCCGAAGACTTCCGTTTAGACTATGCAAACGTCATATCACCCGATGAAAGTACCATCGAGTATAAACTCGCTAAGGGTGCCGATAAGCTCAGTGCGTATATCAAGTGTTTGGAAGAGCTAAAGTCGGGCAATAAAGAGTTCCAAAAGGCCGAAAAGAGCATCAAAAAGGAACTTGAGCACTCGTCACTACCCGAAGTCAAATATTTTATGGATAATTTTATCGCAGGCTTCAAAAAGACTTTGGACGAACTCGAATAATCAACCGTTAAAATAGAGCATTTTAATGCTCTATTTTATTTATAAATCGACTATTTACATATCTAACTACGTGTGATAAAATTAGGTTACGTTAACGTAGTGATATAGGAGCGGTAGGATGAATATTATTAAGAAATTTTTTGCACCCAAACCAGATAGAGAAGTTCAAAACAAAGAACTCGTCGACTATGCAATAGGCGTTTTTGGACAAAACCACGCATATAACCTAATATCAAGTTGGTTTATGTATTTTTGTACCGACATACTCTTTATGGATACGTTGCTTATTGGCACCATTCTTGGAGCTGCGCGTGTTTGGGATGCATTCAACGACCCAATCGTTGGGGTAATCGTAGATAGACATACGTTCAAGAGCGGCGAAAAGCTACGTCCGTGGCTTAAGATAATGGCTATTCCGGTAGGTATTTTATCCGCCCTTATGTTCGTTGATTGGGGCTTACCGCAAAATATGATGGGCGTATATATCGTGGCCATATATTTCTTGTGGGATATTTTGTATTCCTTCCAAGACATAGCGCAATGGGGTATGACGGCTATGATATCTACTAATTCCGAAGAACGCGGCAAGGCTGCTCAATTTGGTAGAATAGGCGGAATGATGGGCGGCTGGCTACCCGGATTAACCACCATTGCCATTGCCAATCTTCCGCAAATCGGTATTTCCGAAAAGACTATATTCCTTGTAGCAGGCGTTTTGTTTGGCTTAGGCGGTATGATCGTTTCGATGCGCGCTGCAAAAACTAAAGAGCGCACTCCCGTCAAGCCCCCTGAAGGCGGTTTGAAAGATGCTTTCAAACTAATATTCACAAACAAAATAGCTATGTTACTCGTAATAGCCGAAATACTTGGACACGTTACGTTTAGGATACAAGATATTTACTTCTTTAAGTATATGGTTTCGCTAAACGTCTTTGGCACGGAAGTCAACGGACTAAATATTCAGTTCATTTACGGCTTGCTCGTTGGCTTGCCGGGAACTTTATCGATATTTATTGCCACTTGGTTTGCCCGCAAAGTAGGCGGTATGAAGAATATCCTCGTTTTGTCCACAAGCCTAAACGTGGTGCTAAGACTCATTGCTTTCTTGATAGGCTTCGAAGGATGGAAAATCGTAATTATGGGCTTCCTAATTTCGATTGTTGGTATACCCCAAAATATGGCAGGCATTGCAACGACGACGCTATGGGGTGACTCGATTGACTATATGGAATGGAAGACCGGACGCCGCAACGAAGCAAGCGTATTCGCACTACAAAACCTTGTTGCAAAAGCAGGTAGTGGACTTGATACGTTCTTTACAGGACTTACCCTTACTATGCTGTCGTTTGACGCAACCAAGTATGACTTGGGCTTACCGCAAGACCCGGTATTCTACAAGTACGTATGGCCCGTATATATTATGGGACCGGCACTTGGCTCGCTATTATATCTCATACCGCTACTTATGATAAGATACTCCAAGCAACAAAAGGCTCAAGTCGAAAAGGAACTCCGCGAAAGGAGAGCAAAGGTAGCGTGCGAAGAAGTTCAAGGAGAATTCACTTGCGAACTGAACCTACCGATTTATTAGAATTTTGCATATACTAACGGAATAAGGAATTTACTATGAAAAAAATAATCGCCGTATGCGGAAACGCGTCGTGTCCCGAAGGAACTACTAACTACGAGCTTGCTTTCCAAGCAGGCAAGGCAATCATCGACCACGGATATAGGTTGCAATGCGGTGGCTTGCACGGAGCTATGCTTGCCGCTTGCAAGGGAGCAAAAAG
>JAFTZC010000049.1 GCA_017461065.1 Clostridia bacterium
ATCTAAAAACGCGACATTTTAGCGCAATACTTCGTTAAAATCAAGACCCCGTCAGGGCGCAGTACGCCAAGTACAGCAACCCTTCGGGGTCTTACTTTTGCCTTGTCTTGCATCTAAACTGTCGCGTTTTTATGGAATGATATTTTCGTTAGACTAATCTAAATTTGCAACTATTTCGCTTGGGGAAATATCGTTTACAACCTTTAATATTATACCTAACTTATCGGTTACTATCATATATCCAGCGCCAGATGCTTGTGGGTTTGTGTTTGCAATTATGCTTTCATTATCCTTTCCAAAGATGATTTCTTTGGTATTCGAGTTGATTAATGATAGGAATTCTTTGTTGCTAATGTTAAGATTTGCAACTATTATGATATACTCGTCTGAAAGCTCTGTTTGAGTGGATACTATTGTATCTATTGCTTCAGTAGTCATACTATCATAGCTTATAGCATATATTATTACTTTTCTGTCAGTAGTAATTCCAATTGTTTGTACTTCTTGTGCACCAACTTCTTGTCCACCAGGACCTACGAGACTTAACTCGTATCTACCTATACTATCTCCTACGTTATGACCATTAATAGGGTGATTGAGAGCTACGGTAACCCTTGCAATGCCATTTTCGTCAAAAGTAAAGGTTTGATTTGTTTGTGTCAGTTGGTTTGTAAGGCTGTTATAACTTACGATGGTGCCAACTACATCAGCTCCAAATGCTTTTGTAAATGTAAAGTATCCATTTATATCAGTAGTTCCGTTTACAAGGTCAGAAGATGTAGAACCTACTTTTATTTCTAAATTAGGTATGGGCGTGCCTTTTTGGTCAACACAATATACTTCAAATACTCTTTCGGTATAAAGTTTTATTTCAAGTTCGTAGGTGTTTGCTTGGAAAGTGTGAGTTTTGTCGTAAATATATCCTTCAATTTCACCAATGATTTCTATGCTGACATTGCTTTTTTCTTTAGCTACGAAAGCTATCTCACCATTAGAATCCGTTGTATAAACACCTTGCTCTTGGTTGTTGACGACTACTTTTAGGTCAATTCCTGCAATGTTAGCGCCATTACTATCATTTACTTTTACTTTGTAGTTTTTATCAACGGGGATATATTTTCCTATGTTTAATTTAATCATAGGCGAGACGCCTACAATGGCTTCAAAGCTATTTTGTTGATATGCACCGAATGATGTTTGAACGCCTTGCGCTACGAGATGTTGATATGCACCATATTGATTAACACATCTACACGTATAGTTGCCAGGTGACATATATTCTTTTATATCACGAACTATCCAATGTGTATCGTTTGGCTTTGATGAGAACTCATTTTCCATTGAGTAAGTGCCTTGGGCACGAGCATAGTCGGTGGGTTGTTTTTTGAGAGCACTGGCATCCAGCCCAAATGAATTGAGCATACCCTCGGTAGGTATAGTTACTTTATCAATAGTGGTTATACCGTCATTTGTGGTTGAGTAATCTACAACGAGCTCCTTTTGGGCATCATTTAATGCTGTATTGTAAAATTTGTTGTTTAGAAAGTCACGCAATGTGGAAGTATCCCAACATTGAGCCCAATTGCTACGTGCACCATATATTTTATCGTAATCGGTTTTGCTCATACCTTGATATGCTTCGCTGTCAATGATATCTACGCATTGGAGAATTGCACCATTGTCATCTTCATCAAGGACTTTCCATTTTATTGGCTCAAAGCGATAAAAATAGATGGTATTTAGTTCAATGCCAGCTTCATCGATGGTGCTGGATTGTGCTTCAGCCATCATTTTTGTAACATAAGGACGATATGAAGTATAATAAATGGCACGATATTTCTCACCCATTATATCCATATCCTTATAAAGAGCATAGTTGGATTTTACTTGGCTTGAATAATAACCAAATGAAGTCCAACCGGTATCTACAGAAGGTGTTGATGCGCCATAGGCATCAAGTAAGGTCGCTTTTTCCAAATCATCCGTAACGAGAGTTTTGGGGTATTTGCCATAGTAAACGATGTCATTATGACGGCAGTAAGCATCGTTCAAAAGATGATAGGTTTCTCCACAGCCAGAACAATAGCAGTCATTGTCAAGAACGTGTGTTATGTTACCACAAATGGTACAGACACAATCATTATCAAGAGAATGAACAATAGCATTGCAAATGCTACAACGACAATTTTGTACGGAGTGATTGGTTTTACCACAGATAGTACATTCACAACCATCGTTGAAATCGTGTAGTTCTACGCCACAGGAATCACACACGCAATCGGTTATATTTTGATGAGTACAATCGTTGTTGCAAGCACTTAAAGTGCAAGCTAAAAGTAGCACAAAAAATGTCACTAAAAGTAAAAAAACCACTTTTTTCATTTCATAACCTCCATAGGTATATTTAATGATTGGTCAATATAATTATATCAATGTATATATTAGAGAGTCAAGATAGAATAAAAAGCCATATTGATATAAATTGTATTAACAAGCGCATATCCCAAAATGGGATATTTTTATTATACCAAGTTGGTATAATAATGTCAAGACGTTATTATAGTGGAGATAGTATGGTTTTTCGTTTGAAGCAATTAAGAAAAGAACGAAACATATCGCAACTTAAGCTTGCGATAGATTTGGATATGAACCAAAACTCCATTAGTCGTTATGAAAATTTGGAAAGGGAAGCAGATTACGAAACTTTGATAAGATTTGCTGACTATTTTAAAGTATCGCTTGATTATTTGTTGGGTAGAACAGATAACAAATAAAGCATTAGGTTTTCGCATTAAAAAAATAAGCACCGATTTCTCGGTGCTTATTCTATATTAAATTAACGGATTAGTTTTCACTGAGCTTCTTGTAGCCTTCGTAACGTGCCTTAGCTTCTGCTTCGTTTACTTCGTAGAGCTTTTCTGCTACGCCGGGGTACATCTTCTTGAGTGATGCGTAACGAGTTTCGCCACTTAGGAATGCCTTGTAGTCGCCGGTAGGCTCTTTGCTGTCAAGAGTGAAGGGGTTCTTGCCTTGATCAGCGAGATCTGGATTGTATCTATAGAGTTGCCAGTAGCCACAATCAACAGCCTTCTTCATTTCGCCCATTGGGTTAGACATATTTACGCCGTGGTTGATACAGGTTGCGTATGCGATGATAAGTGATGGTCCCTTATATGCTTCAGCTTCCTTTAGAGCCTTGAGGAGTTGGTTGGGGTTAGCGCCCATTGCAACTTGTGCTACGTATACGTAACCATAGCTCATTGCCATCATACCAAGGTCTTTCTTCTTTACGCGCTTACCACTTGCTGCAAACTTAGCGATTGAGCCGGTGGGGGTTGACTTAGATGCTTGACCGCCGGTGTTGGAGTAAACTTCGGTATCAAGTACGAGTACGTTAACGTCTTCGCCACTTGCGAGAACGTGGTCAAGACCGCCGTAACCGATATCGTATGCCCAGCCGTCGCCACCGAAGATCCATACGCTCTTCTTTACCAAGCAGTCGAGGTTGCCCTTGATGTAGCTTAGGCATTCGCAATCTTCGTTTGCAAGAGCTGCCTTAACTTTATCACTTGCAGCTACGCTTGCATCAGCGTCGTCTTTGTTTGCCATCCATTCTTCGAATGCAGCTGCGGTTTCAGCAGAAATGCAACCGGCTTCGATAGCAGCCTTCATATCAGCTTCGATCTTTTCGCGTCTTGCGGAAACTGCAAGTTGCATACCATAACCGAATTCTGCGTTGTCTTCGAACAAGCTGTTTGCCCATGCAGGACCGTGACCCTTATCGTTGGTGGTGTAGGGGCAAGTTGGAGCTGAGCCGCCGTAGATTGATGAACAACCGGTTGCGTTTGCAACGATCATTCTGTCACCAAAGAGTTGGGTTACGAGCTTAACGTAAGGAGTTTCACCACAACCAGCACATGCGCCGCTGAACTCGAATAGGGGCTTTGCAAATTGGCTGCCCTTTACGGTGTTGGTGTTGTATACCTTGTCAGCTTCGGGTAGGTTGAATGCGAATTCTGCGTTAACTGCGTCGAGAGCGATTGCTTCTGCGATAGGTCTCATTTCGAGAGCCTTGTTCTTAGAGATACATGCGTTTACGCATGAACCACAACCGGTACAATCGTATGGAGAAACTTGGATTCTGTACTTGTAGCCCTTGAAGCCAACAGCGTCCTTAACGTCAAAGCCTTGAGGTGCGCCGGCAAGTTGAGCTTCGGTTGCAAGAACGGGACGGATAACAGCGTGTGGGCAAACGTATGAACATTGGTTACATTGGATACAGTTTGCGATATTCCATACAGGAACCTTAACAGCGGTACCGCGCTTTTCGAACTTGGTGGTGCCTACTGGAACAGAACCGTCAGCGTTGAATGCAGATACGGGGAGCTTGTCGCCTTCTTGCTTTAGGATGGGGTTAACAACTTCGCGGAAGTACTTGTCGTCAGCAGGTTCAACCATAGCTGCACCGTCGGTGCAGGTTGCCCATGATTCGGGATACTTAACTTCCTTGAGGCCTGCGATAGCGCCGTCAACACAAGCATAGTTCATGTTAACAACAGCGTCACCCTTCTTGCCGTAGGTCTTCTTGATAGCTTCCTTCATATACTTTTCTGCATCATCGTAAGGGATAACGTTTGCGAGCTTGAAGAATGCAGCTTGCATTACGGTGTTAACGCCCTTGGTTGCGCCGATAGAGCTGATAACCTTGTTGCCGTCGATGGTGTAGAACTTGAGTTTCTTAGAAGCGATAGCGTTCTTAACTTGAGCAGGTAGTTCCTTGTCCATTTCTTCCGGTTCCCAGATAGAGTTGAGTAGGAAGGTGCCGCCTTCTTTGATGTCAGAAAGCATATCGTAACGATATAGATAGCTTGGGGTATGGCAAGCTACGAAGTCAGCGCTGTCAATGAGGTATGAGCTCTTGATGGGGCTGTCGCCGAAACGAAGGTGAGAAATGGTGATACCACCGGACTTCTTACTATCGTATACGAAGTAAGCTTGTGCATACTTATCAGTGTGTCCACCGATAATCTTGATGCTGTTCTTGTTAGCACCAACGGTACCGTCTGAACCAAGACCATAGAACTTGCAGCTGATTGCGCCTGCAGGAGCTGCGTCTACGAACTCGTCGAGCTTGAGGTAGTTGCCGGTGACGTCGTCAACGATACCTACGCTGAAGCCGGTCTTGTTTTCGCCACCCATATTCTTGTAGATAGCGTTAACCATAGTGGGGTTGAATTCCTTTGAACCAAGACCATAACGTCCGCCAAGGATAACTGCATCGGTCTTGCCCTTGAGAGCAGCAACAACGTCGAGATATAGAGGTTCGCCGATTGAGCCTGCTTCCTTGGTTCTATCAAGAACAGTGATGTACTTAGCGGTAGCAGGGATAGACTTTGCAAATGCTTCGGTATCGAAGGGGCGATATAGTCTAACCTTAAGGAGACCAATCTTTTGGCCCTTAGCGGTTAGGTAGTTTACGGTTTCTTCAGCTGCTTCAGCACCTGAGCCCATCATAACGATAACCTTTTCTGCGTCAGCTGCGCCAACGTAGTCGAATAGGTGATAGCTTCTGCCGGTGAGAGCGCTAACCTTTTCCATATACTTAGAAACGATTGCAGGAACTGCTTCGTAGTACTTGTTGCAAGCTTCTCTGTTTTGGAAGTAGATGTCTGCGTTTTGTGCAGTACCCTTTTGGATGGGGTGTTCTGGGTTAAGAGCGCGAGCACGGAAGTCGTCGATATACTTCATATCAACGAGAGCCTTCATATCTTCGTAATCGATAGCGTCGATCTTGGATACTTCGTGAGAAGTACGGAAGCCGTCAAAGAAGTGTAGGAATGGAACTTTTGCTTCAAGAGTTGATAGGTGAGCAACGAGTGCAAGGTCCATAGCTTCTTGAACGCTGTTTGATGCGAGCATAGCAAAACCGGTTTGACGGCAAGCCATAACGTCAGCGTGATCACCAAAAATGTTAAGTGCGTGAGCAGCAAGAGCTCTTGCAGAAACGTGGAATACGCAAGGCATAAGTTCGCCAGCGATCTTATACATGTTAGGAATCATAAGGAGCAAGCCTTGAGATGCAGTATAAGTAGTGGTAAGTGCACCTGCGCAGAGAGCGCCGTGAACAGCACCAGCAGCACCGGCTTCAGATTGAAGCTCAGCAAGCTTAAGGGGTTGACCGAACATGTTCTTTACGCCCTGAGCTGACCATTCGTCAGCAACCTCAGCCATGGGAGAGGAGGGGGTAATGGGGTAAATAGCTGCTACTTCACTGAAAGCGTAAGCAACGTAAGAGGCAGCGGTATTACCATCAATAGTCATTTTTTTGCTCATTGAAAAACCTCCGTTAGTGAATTTTCGTTAATTTTCGTTAATTTAATCTATATGCGTACGCGTATACGCACGCATACACATACATTATATATAGTTTGGGCTTTTCTGTCAATAGAAAAAACGCGATTCTTCAGCGACCTACTTTACAAAATTAAAAGTCCCCCTTCGGGTCACGTGCGCCAAGTACGCTCGCCCTTGGGGGCTTTTATTTTGCTTCGTATCTCATCTAAATAATCGCGTTTTTAACGCTAACCTATTTTTATTTAAATTTAATTTTTTATCTTTACTCCTAATTCTACACTCTCTAAAACGTGTTAGTTTGGATGAAAGACAAGGCAAATGATAATCCCCCAAAGGGTTGCTGTAGTAGACCTACTGCGCCTTGCAGGGGGATTGTTGTTTGTGAAGTATTTCGCCAAAATAACGCGTTTTCTTATTTTTTATTCACGCGTGGTGGAAGTACCTTCTTATAATCACGATATGGATTAAAGGTCTTGGTGCCGCGTAGCCAAATGAGCACAGCTCCGATTATTCCAACGGGTAGGGTAACGGGAAGCGTAAAGAGCATAATCAGTACGGCGCTTATTATGATGCCTAAGCCCTTGTTGGACTTGAATTTGGGGAGTTCGGGCTTTTCTTCGGGTGAGCCGCTTGGGTCGATGACGGCGTCGTAGTCGTCAATGCCGTTGTTGTATGCAAGGGGCTCTACGACGTCGCGTAGGGTGTCGTAGCCAAGTAGCTTTTTGAGTTTGATACCAAGGGTGTCTGCAAGGTCGTCGATAATTGCAACGGTACCCATAATAATGCTGAACTCGGGGCTCAAGGGCGAGAAGTCGGCGTTACCTGCATATAGCTTTTGTACCATATTCAAAATGACGGGTACTACGAGCTCGTTCTTTATGGGTTCAACTTGAGCCGGGGTAAGGCGACTTTCCTTTTTGCACCACTTGTATACTCTGCCGATGGTAAGTTTGTTTAGGAATACGCCTACTGCTTTGAATATCCACCAGAACTGATATACCGTCCAAGGACGAATGGAAATGGAGTTTGCGTATATTGCAAAGTTAATCATATCTTCGCCCATACTTGCTACCATATCTTCAATCATACCGAAGAAGCCTTCGCGACAATATTCGGGTAAGCTCTTGCCTTGAAGGTCAAAGCGAGAAAGCGTTTGTATAACTATACTACGCACGTCGATACGGCCGTCGGGTAGGTACTCAACCTTACGCATAACGGGTGGATAGCCAATGAGTGCGCCTGTGGAAATATCGTAGAAAGGATTGCCGTTTTCCGATTTTAGGAACTCTATATCGTGGATATGTGAGTGGCCTGTGTAGATAACGTTTACGCCGTTATCGGCAAGCAAGTTGGCAAGGCGAATGTTGTCGTAGACGATATCGCGACTGCCGATTAGCTTGTATATTGGGCTTGGGGTAAGCACGGGGTGGTGCAAGCAAGTGACCAAAGTTACGCCGTCTTCCTTTGCCTTTTGGCACTCGGATAGCACCCAATCAATGAGCTCTTGGTTAAGACCGCGTTGGTTATTCTTTTGCTTGCAAATGTAGTCGTCGTTGATTGCAAGGAGCCTGTGCTTTTTGTCCAGCTCGTAGGTGTAGGACATACTATCGTGCTCGACGGAGAGTGCTTTATCTCTGCCGTAGGGGGCGTACCAAGCGCGCAAATCTTCACGATGAGCGCAAGGAATAAAGCGCTTGTACTCGTAGTTTTCGTCGTAGCCGTAAGATAGACCTTCGTTTTGGTCCTTTTTGCTATACTTGGTGGGCTTTAGCTCGCGATAGTCGTGTGTGGAAGTGGTAAGCAAAATCCTAAGACCTTTTTCCGTATATTCTTCCAATATCTTGATTAGGTCTTCGTGCGAAGTAATCTCACCGTTGTCGGTAAGGTCGCCTGTGATTAAAACTGTGTCGGTGTCGGGGTCTTTTAAGATGATATCAAAGGCTTCGCGTATGATTTCTTCCGATTCTCTAAGTTGCATTTGGGTGGGTTTCCTATCCCATTTGTAGGGGTCGCTGAGCCAATTGCGTTTGGAGTAAAGGTGGATATCCGTCATTACGTAAAGTTTCATATTTGCTCCTATGGGTTAAATAATATAGTTATTATAACATACCTTTAGAGTATCTTCAATAGAAAATACTTTACAAAAACGACTGTCGGGGTTATAATTACCATAACAAAACAGTATATTTTGGAGATAACTTATGACTATTCCGGAAATCGTTGGTCTATCCATTTTTTGTTTGTTGATAGCTTGTGGTATTATTATCGCAATACTATTCCTATGTGGATATCTAACCTATCGTAGTCTTGTACACAGAAAGGAAAGCCTTGATAAGCTTGAGCAAAGCCCTTACGTTGGCGCGCTTGGTCCAAATCTCGCCGAGTTCAACGAGTATCGCGACGACGCTCACAAGGCACTAAAGGGCACTCCTTTTAGCTGGGAATCCGTAACGGCTGACGACGAAGTACGTTTGTTTGCAAGACTTTATAAAGTGGTCGATGCAAAAACTACCGTAATTTGCCTACCGGGATATATGACTTCTGCAGTCAAGAGCTTTGCCGATATCGTACCTTTCTATATGGAAAAGGGCTACAACGTACTACTCGTAACCAACAGGGGACACGCTGAAAGCGGCGGCAGGCATATCACTTTTGGTATCAAGGAAAGCGGCGACCTACTAAAGTGGGTTGACAAGGTAAACGAGCTATACCCCGAAGGAAACGTGCTAATCCACGGCATAGAGCTTGGCGCAAACGCAGCAATGCTTGCAAGTGGAGACCTACCCCATAACGTAAAGGGCATAATCGAAGATAGTGGTTTCAGTAAGCCTTGGGATATCTTCGTATACCAAATCAAGCAAATTTACCACCTATCTCCATTCCCAATTCTTCACATTGCAGAGTACTTTACAAAGAGATTTGCAAAGGTAGGATACCAAGACAGCGCAGTCAAGGCAGTTGCTGAAAGCTCGGTACCAATCCTATTTATCCACGGCAGCAGAGATATGTTCGTACCCCCATATATGTGCCACGCTTGCTACGATAGCTGCACGGCACCAAAAGCAATGCTGATAGTCGAAGGCGCAGGCCACACCCAAGCTTGCTTTAAGGATAAGGAAGCGTATATCGAATCATTAAACAGCTTTATCGAAAGCCTATAACAAAAAACAAAAAGAAAGAGCAAAACGCACAAGATTTAGTCTTGCGTGTTTGCTCTTTTTTTTGTTTGTGAAGTTTTCGCAAAAGCGAAAGAGAAGTTGTGCTACGCACAGTGAAGTTGCTCGAGAAAAGCCTTGAACGTCTTTTCTGCTCGCAGTGAAGTTAAGTTTGCCCAATACTTCGCCGATAGGCGAAACTTAACTATGAAAATAACTTCACTTGCTCAAAGGCAAACTTAGTTTGATAAGGTATTATTAGCCCCAAACCTTGTCGATTTCTAAGAAAGTCCTTTCCATTAGTAGGGCGTTGAAGTTGATGCCTACGTTTAGGTGGCCGTGTTCGATGCGTACGACGTTTGCGCCACGTGGGTCGCTGCCCGAAGTTGCCGAGTACTCAAGTATCATATTGTCGCCTTCGGTGGAATAACGTATCTCGTCAAGGACAACTTCGCCATTCTCGTTTGTTACGTAGCTAACGCCTTCCATACCCTTTTGACCAACGCCGATGAAGTATACGGTGTTTACAAGGCTCATACTGTGCACTTTGTTGCCGTCCACTTCTACCATATAGGCATCCCAATAGTTTTCAAGGCGAGTTTTGCCGTTTTCTTCCCTTTGGAAGGGGTAAATCCACTCGCCGTCACGCTTTGCAAAGGGGCGTGAGAGATAGAACTCGATTAGCTCCTCGCGTGAGGTGATAGGCTCGCCGTCCACCGTAATCATATAGTCGTTTGCACCGTATTGACCGCTCTCCATAAGGTAGGGAGATGGGAATAGCTGATACATACTTACAAGGCTTGATAGGAAGGGCTCGACGACGTCTTTTACGATTTGGTTGACGTCAATGAAGCCGCCCACTGCACCAAGGTCGATGCCACCGAGTAGGCGCGTTATATCTTCGATATAAACGAGTGCGTCCACAGCGCCCAAGCAAGCCGAAGAATAGGGGGTGTAGAGCACCACTTTTTCGCGGTTTTCCGCCTTTTGGAGATAGCAACCAACTACGCTTCCGCCCATACTATGCGAAGTCAGTACGACTTCGTCGTAACCACGCTCGTTGATAAACTCTTCAAGCAAATTGGCGTTAGCGTCATTATCAAGGCGCCAATCGTAGTTGAAAACCACTACTTCGGCCTTTTCGCCGTATCTTTTAAGCATAGAGTCGTAGGTCTCTTTGTAGCAGTTGATTGCGCCGTACTTGAGTCTGTTTGGGGAGTCGGGATTAGCAGGGGAAATATCCTTGATGCTTTTGCCCGTCATAATATCTACGGTCATATTTGCCATAAGGCCGTTTTCTTCGTCAAGGAGCTTTAGCACTTCAGTGAGTCCGCCCATACCCTTTAGGGCTTTGTTGATTACCTCTTCGGATATGCCGAATCCCGTGGGGCTAACTACGTCTTGGACGGGGAAATCTTCATAGTTTTTGAGTGGGTCCCATAGTTGTGTTTGAGTACCGTCGGGGTTGTTGAGATATAATCCGCCCGACAAGAACGCCGTGACGATAACAATGCCACGCTTTGGCTCTTTTTTGCTTAGAAGCCCAACCGTGCTGAGCGCAAGAGTGAGTGCAAGCAAAATTACTACCAGCGTTAAGGATAATCTTTTAGCAAACGAATTTTTCATATAGACCTCCCTATAAATCCCCCATAAGGAAATTATATCATAACTTAGTATGCGATACAATAGCGAAAATATTAAATATTGACTTAGCGCGCACGTGTGGTATAATAAATAGTATCCAACACTATGGAGAATTTATATGGATAATCTAAACATAACCGAAGAAAAGGTCGTGATAGGGCTTACTAACGAAGAAGTCCAAGAGCGTATTCAAAGTGGTAAGGTCAACGGTGACCAAAACGTAAAGACCAAAAGCGTGCCACAAATATTGCGCACTAATATCGTAACCTTCTTCAACCTTTTGTTCGTTGCAATCAGCGTTATACTAATGTTCTTCGTGCCAAAGAATTTGGACGGAATATCCAACTTTGGCTTTTTGGTTGTCGTCGTTGCCAACTTGTTCATTGGTATATTCCAAGAGCTAAAGGCAAAGCGCACCATTGATAAACTTTCGCTCCTTAGCGCACCCAAGGTAACTGCCATTAGAAACGGCGAAAAGGTAAACATAGCGCTCAAGGACATAGTGCTTGACGACGCTATCGAGCTTAGTGCAGGCTCCCAAATTTGTGCTGACGCCGTGGTAGTCAGCGGCTCGCTTGAAGTAAACGAATCCCTTATCACCGGGGAATCCGACCCCGTTACTAAGGAAGTAGGCGACGAGCTGCTTAGCGGTAGCTTCGTAATAAGTGGCACGGCAGTAAGCAAGGTTATCCACGTAGGGCAGGATAACTACGCAACCAAAATTACCGCAGGTGCAAAGAAGCTCAAAGCTCAAAACAGCGAAATCGCACTTAGCCTAACCAAGTTCATCAAGATTATGAGCTTTATACTAATACCCCTTGGCATTGCGTTGTTCTCGGTTAAGTATTTTGCACAAAAGAACGAGCTTAACGATACCGTACTAACGGTTATGGGAACTCTAATCGGTATGATTCCGAGCGGACTCGTTGCTCTCACCAGCGCAGTTTTCTGCGTGTCTGTCGTAAAGCTTTCACGCCACAACGCTTTGGCACAAGACCTATACTGCTCCGAAATTCTTGCTCGCACCGACGTCCTTTGCCTTGACAAAACGGGCACTATTACCGAAGGCAAAATGGAAGTGGTGGAAATTGTGGAAAAGGGCGCAAATAAGGACGAAATCGTGGGCGCAATGACGGCACTCGTTAGAAACATAGGCGACACCAATCCAACGGCGCTTGCGATATGCGACTATACCGAGAGCGTTGCCGACTATCAAAAGGCGGTATCCATCGTGCCCTTTAGCTCGGCACGTAAGTATAGTGGTATAAATCTTGAAAGTGGCTCGCTGCTAATGGGCGCAACCGAGTTTATATTTAGGGATATGTCCGACGAGCTCAAGGCCGAAGTCGAGAGCTATGCTTCAAAGGGTATGCGTGTTATTGCAGTAGCAAGGGGCACGGGTGCAATGGTTGATAACGCTCTCCCCGAAGGCTTGGAGCTAATGGGTCTAATCCTTATTGCCGACAAGATTAGGGCAGAAGCCAAGGCAACGCTCGAGTTCTTCCGTGAGCAAGGCGTTACCATCAAGATTATATCTGGCGACAACCCCGTTACCGTAAAGAGCGTTGCAGCTCGCGCAGGTTTGGTTGACGCTGAAAACTATATTGACGCAAGCACCCTTACCACCGAAGAAATGGTATACGATGCTGCCGAGAAATACACTATTTTCGGCAGAGTATCCCCCGACCAAAAGCTGACGTTGGTAAAAGCTCTCAAAGCTAAGGGCCATACAGTAGGTATGACGGGCGACGGCGTAAACGACGTATTGGCACTCCGCGAAGCCGATTGCTCCATTGCCGTTGCAAGTGGCTCGGATGCAAGCAAAAACGTAAGTAAATTGGTACTTTTGGACGATAACTTTGCAAGTATGCCCAAGGTTGTTGCCGAAGGTAGAAGGTGTATCAACAATCTCCAAAGGAGCGCCGCGTTGTTCCTTATAAAGACCTTATATAACTGCGCGTTTGCATTTATATTTATGATACTATCTGCCGACCTACCTTTCCTACCCAAGAACTTAACGCTCGTAGGATACATTACCATAGGTCCCCCTGCATTCATTTTGGCACTTGAACCAAATAGAGAAATAGTAAAGGGCAGATTTATGCCCACCGTTATAAGGAACGCGCTACCTTGCTCCATTGCGATAGTGCTTGCCGTACTGACGGTATATCTTGCTTCCCCTGCACTAACGCTCACGAGCGAGCAAATCTCCACGGTATGCGTAATCGTCACGGTAGCGATAGGCCTTGCATTCATAGCAAAGCTATGTATTCCGTTCACCAAGCTAAGAATTGCACTTATCGCCGTCCTTACGATATTCTTCGTAGCCTGCTTCTTCATTCCATTTACGAGAACGATGTTCGGTCTATGCAACGAATACAATCTTGATATGCTCATCTTGGCACTACCCATTTCCGTTGGTGGCATAGGCATATTCGTGGGTTGCTACTTTGCTTTGAAGCATATCCCCCAAAAGTGGATAGACACCCTAACCAACACCCTAAACAACGTAAAAGCAAAGATAAAAGGGCTGTTCAAAAAAGCGTAGTTAAAATAAAAACTCCCCAAGTCGGGGAGTTTTATTTTGGTTGTAATAGGCGTTTTATTGCCAAGAGATAGTTTCAAAGTGGTTGGTGGAGTGTATCTCTATGAGAAGATTCCACGTTGCTATTATTTTATAACTTCACTTAGGTTTATGACGGTGAACTTGATGTCTTCGTGCTTGGTGCTGTCTTCGTATAGAACGGCGATATTGCCGTTGCCGAGATAAACTGCGCTGCTATATACGAATTCGCCTTCGGCAATGGTATAGGAGTAGGGGAAGGTCTTGCCTTCGTCAAGGGATATCTTGAGTTGTCCGTTGACGCGTTTTTTGGTGTCACTTGCGTTTATGCAAGCAATGGTAAATTTTCCATCGTACTCAAAGCCGATAGCCGTAATTTGGCAAATGCAATGGGGTAGGTCTTCGATAAATTCGGGCTTACCCCAGCTCTCGCCACCATTAGTCGAAACGGCACGGAGTATCCTTCTCTTTTTGTTGTGGTTACGCATAAATACTGCAAGCGCGCCACCGGGAAGCTCTACTACTTGGCTTTCCGTAGTCATTAGGGGGTCTGGGATAAGCCACGGATTCTTTTTGGGGAAACGGCCGTCGATTTCGGGAGTAGCGCCGATAGACCAAGTATTGCCGCCGTCGTCACTATATATGACTGCGCAAGTTAGGCTCATTGGCCACTTGGTAAGTCCGTAGTATACGGGGAATACCAAGCGACCTACGTAGCTTCCTTCCTTTATTTTTATGCCGTTAGCGGGGCCTGAACCCAAGAAGTGCATTCTCTTGCCCTTTACCATCTGGTCAAGGCAAACGGGTGCGCTCCAAGTGTTGCCACCATCGGTGGACTTGACGAGCATTAGATAGCTGGTGCCGTAGGCAACGTAGGGTGAAGTATGGGTATAAATATTGCCACCCGTGGAAAGATTGCCCTCAGCATCCACCTGAACGCCCACCTTTCTTCCTTTGTGGGTGAGTTCGCCGTCAACTACTATGTAGTTGCAAAGTCCCTTTTGTACTATTTGGTTGCCGTCCTTTAGGCCGCTGCCTGCCTTGCAGTTGAGTATACCGATGCCCGCAGGTGTAAAGGAATAAAGCATAAAAATAGTGTTGGTTTCGTCGTCGTAAAGGGTTGCCGGGTCAATGGCGGCGGACGAGTGTTGCTTATCTTTGCCAAGCGTCGCTACCGCCGTGATTTGTTTGCCCCAAGTAAGGCCGCCGTCAGCGGAAATCCTAACCACCTTTTCGATACGGTTGGGGTTATCTTGACAGGTATAAAAACGCTCGTCGGCACTTGCTACCAAGTTTCCGTCTTTGGTCATTACGAGTGAAGGAATACGATAGTGCTCGGCGTTTCCCGTTTCTTTGCTGAATACTTTAATAGGTGTTCTCATGTTCACTCTTTTATTGTTCGCTAAAAGCCTTGTTCTTGTTGATAGCGCGCATCTTGGCGATACCTTCGCGCGAGAGTTTGAAGTCGCGGTTTGCGTTTAGTAAGCCGTTCTTCTCTTCGCCGTCGACAAGTGACGATAGGGTAAATCCTATTGCTCCGCTTGCCATAATCAGCTCGGCTTGGCGTGCAAAATTGCTGATAAATTGCACTTCCGAATAGTGGTCGTTTGCCCTAAGGTTGCCGGCTTTGATGGAGCCAACGTAGAAGGGCATAGTGCGTAATTTTTGCTCGCTTAGGAGTTCGGGCTTATGCTTTCTGCGCTTAAGGTCTTCCTTTTCGCTGAGCTTTGCGCCGTTGAAGCGATACATCAGCCATTCTTCGATTGCGTCGGGGCTATTAGACTCTTCCTTGAACTCGTAAACGTCGGTTTCGTATAGGTCGCCACCACGAATGCTGACGAGCTTGGTCGGGTCGGTTTGCTTGAGAAGTTTGTAGGTTGAGCTTTGGATGAGTGCCGAGCCGTTATAGTCTTCAAAGGGAACTTCAAAAATAATGCTGGGGTGACCAAAGTCGCGGTTTAGCAGCATTTGACTTTCACTTGCAAAGGCTTCGAATTCTTGGGCGTTATCTTGGTTTATCCTATTTCCGTTTAGGCTTGCGCGTACCATAAGTCCAAGCTTGTCGGCAATATAAAGCTCCCTTGGAGTGGGATAGCGCTTGAAGTCTAAGGTGTTGAATCCGAGCATCAAAACGCTGGCGTAGTCTTGTGCGATTTCCTTAGCGCTTGCGTAGTAGTGACCGGAGTAGGGATAGTAGCCGTCTACTTCCACTGCACGCATAAAGGTAGGAGTGCCGTTGACGTATAGCTTGTTGTCGAGTAGGCTGACGTCCCTAAAAGCGCAGTAGGTGTATATTTGGTCGCATAGTCCGCCTTGGGCGTTGTAAAGGGATAGACGCAACTCGTAAAATCTCGGCTCAAGTGCTTGCCAAAGGAATACGGCTTGGGTTTTTAGGTTGGCGCCAAGGTTAAGCACGCCCTTTGCCTTGTACTCGTAGGTGACCACGGGCTTTTTGTTGTAGGCGATTTCCACCTTTACCTTGTAACCTTCGGTTTCGCCTGCAACGGCACCTTGGACGTATATCGTCTTGTTCATAAGGGAAGCGTAGCTGCGTACGGAACCAAAGTAACTCTTTGCCGCAAACTCAAGCCAAACTTCACCGATGATGCCGATAGGTAGGGTGTAATCGTCACCGCGCTCTGCAACTACGCTTAGGGCGTTGACGCCTTCCTTTGCAACCATAGATACGTCGAACACCATAGAGTGGTGGTAGCCGACGTTTTCTGCAACCAATATATCGTTAAGATATATTCTGGAGTAGTTTGCTACTCCGCCGAAGTTCAAAAGGACGGTGCCCGATACTTCACTTGCATTCAGCTCGAAGCATTTTTGATATACGGCGCTGCGAACACCTAAAATATCTTCGACGCCACTGTTTTTCGAGCCCAACTCATAGGGTACGTTGCAAGTGCAAATTTTGGTGGAATTCTCGCCTAAAAGCTCTAAATTCCACTCACCGTTCAAACTTTTGAAGCGTGGTCTTACGTAATTTGGAATGGGATAATCTTCTCTTTGCATATTTTGAGTATAACATAAAATTCTCACGCGCGCAATAATTACGCGCAAGTAGTAATTGACTAATGGGGAAAAATAGTATAAAATATAAAAATAGTAGGAGTATAGTTTTGAAAAACGAGATGATAAACGGCGTAAAATTTAACGATATCCCATTCTTTAACGGCGACAAAGGTTTTGCCGTAGTCTATTTGAGCGGAGAATTCCACCTGTTTTTCCCTTATTCTACCTTGATGAAAGGCTGGGTTATGCACTACGTATCAACCGACGGCTTCGCTTGGGAACAAAAAGAAGTAGCGGTGTTCGTTAAAAAACCGGTCGATTCCGTTGCGGCTTACGTCCAAAACGGCAAGATATATCTATACTATCTCACCTACAATATCTTTGGCAAAACCGACCTAAATCTCACGGTTAGCAAGGACGGCGAAAACTTTTTGCCATTCCCGAGTGCGCTTATCAAAAACACGGCGCTTAGGGATATCAAGTGCTTTTACTCGGGCGGCACCCGTTATCTCGTCGGCTCCGAAATCAAAGGCGACCTTATACCTACCTATCTTTCGCTTGACGGCGTAGAGTGGGTTAAGAGTGGACTCGCTCATCTCGTCAGCGAGCAAAGCGAAGTTACCTATCTTGGTGCGCCGAGCCCCTTCGTAGCATACGACAGAAGTTACGTTGCATACTCTATGTGCGGCGCACATATAGCGGAAGCCGACTACGACCTAAGTGCAAACACCGTCAAGGTGGGCGAGCTCGTGCAAAGCTTTGAAGGCGGCGTAGTGCGTTCGACTATGGTGGGCGAAGGCAACCCATTGCTTTTCGTGGGCGTAGGCTCCGCGCTTGTGACTGCCGAGTGTTATTTTTCGGAAAAGGGCATTGGCTTTAGGCTTTATCGCGAAATACTAAAGGGCGCGCGCCTATTAGTAGACAAGGGCGTGGAAAAAGGCAAAACCCAACCCACCGAGTGGCTGCACGAAAGCGACATATACCACATTTTCAGTTTGCCATTTAAGAGTGGCGTCAGCCTAACCGTCGGCGACCTTGTAATAAAGGTGGGAGAGAGCGGCGAGCTTACCATCGGAAATGAAGAAATTTACCCCGAGTGCGATACTTTGGAGCTAAGTCTACTTGACGAAGGGGGCTTAGTAGTGGTTGAAGTATGCGACAAGGTTTATCCCGTTTTGACGGATGCTCTCGGCACCATTAAGCTGAGCGGAACGGAAGATTTTTCACACGAATGTTATAGAATTAGAGGTAATTATGAGCTATAAGGACCAATTTATCGAAATTTATAAAGAGAACGTTAAGCGTGAAGGCGCGTCTAAACTACTAAGCTATCTCGAGAGTACCGATTTCTTTACGGCACCTGCTTCGACGAGATTTCATCTTGCGCACGAAATGGGCTTATGCGAGCATAGTTTGAACGTTTACTTCCGCCTAAAGGACCTAATCAAAAACGAAAAGTCCGATTGGGCTAAAAACGTAAGTGAAGAAACTATCGCTATCGTAGCGCTCCTTCACGACGTATGCAAGGCCGATATGTACGTGGTGGACTATCGCAACCAAAAGCAACCCGACGGCAGTTGGGCAAAAATACCATACTACACCATCGACGAAAAGCTCCCTTACGGCCATGGCGAAAAGTCAGTTTATATTATAAACGGCTTCTTGCGACTCACCAGAGAAGAAGCCATTTGCATCAATTGGCATATGGGTGGCTTTGACGAAAGAGTAAAGGGCGGCAGCTACTCGATAGCAAAGGCCTATCAACAATATCCGCTCGCCGTTTTGTTGCATATAGCCGACGTTATGGCAAGCTATCTCGACGAAGATAGAAACTAAATCAAAAACAAATTTAAAACCTATATACATTATTTGGAGGAAACAAAAATGTTTGGCAAAAAACGCAAAGACAAAAAAGAAAGAAAGGGTCTAATCAAAGAATTTGCAGAATTTATCAACCGTGGTAACATCGTTGATATGGCAGTCGGTGTTATCGTCGGTGCTGCTTTCAAAGAAATCGTTAACAGACTCGTCGACTCAATCGTTATGCCTATCCTTGGCCTAATCATCAAGACCGACCTTACTTCTCTCAAGACCGAAGTGCTACAAGCTGACGGCACCGTAGTTGAAATTCTATGGGGCACCTTCATTCAAGCTTGTTTGGACTTCTTGATTATCGCACTTGTAATCTTTGCAGCAGTTAAGATTTTCAACGTTATCCGCAAGACTCTCCAAAAGGCAAAGGAAGTTGTTGAAAAGACCGTTGAAAGCACCGTTGACGCTATCAGCGATAAAATCCACGGCGAAGAAAAGGACGCTGAAGTTGTTGAAGTTGAAGTAAAAGAAGAAGTTACCGAAAACGAAAGCACCGAAAAATAATAAACCAACCAATTTATCCGACAATCTAATTAAAATATACAAGGAGACTGATTATGGAAAGTATTTGGCACAGTGTTTCAAGAGATAGAATTACCCCCGACGATTTTCTCGCTGTCATTGAAATCCCAAAGGGCTCGAAGAACAAGTACGAGCTCGACAAGGAAACGGGACTCCTTATCCTTGACCGTGTACTATACACCTCCACTCACTACCCTGCAAACTACGGATTTATTCCACGCACCTTTGCAGAAGACCTTGACCCACTTGACGTACTCGTACTCTCAAGTGAAGTTATCGTACCAATGGCACTATGTCGCTGCTATCCAATCGGTATGATATCGATGACCGACAACGGATACGAAGATACCAAGATAATTGCTATCCCACGCAACGACCCAACTTGGTCCGGATACAAGGATATCAGCGAGCTTCCACCCCACATTATGCAGGAAATGACCCACTTCTTCACCGTTTACAAAAATCTCGAAAAGGGCAAGCAAACGGCAGTTATGAAGGTGGACGACGCTAAAAAGGCACGTAAATCCATCGAAAAGGCCATCAAGACCTATCAAGAAAGGTTTATGAGAATGTAGTTTGGATGAAAATTAAGAGTGAATTAGGGCAAAAATCCCAAAAATTCACTCTTGTTTCATTTAATCTTCATATAGGCGTATTATAGTATAATCACTAAATATCGTAAAATCGGAGCAATATGTATAACAATCACAGGTACAGCTACGAAGTACGCTCGCGCGTACCACGCGTTCAAACCGTAAGAAGGATGAGTCCGCTTGCGGTTGTTTTCCTTGTGATTTTTATACTTGGCGCTTGTATCGGCAGCGGTTTTTTGGGAGCAAAGCTCGTGTCCAATAGCTCGGACAAAAAGGCCGCCTCTCCCCAAACGACCATAATTTACCGCGACGCGCAAGATAGGGGCGAAAACCTATCTTCAAACGGCGAAGCCAAGACTTCCACGGAAGTTGCTGCAATGGCCAAGCAAAGCGTAGTTGAGATTTTTACCGAGACTGCAACCTACGCGTCAAGAGATACCGCGCTCGTTTCAAGCGGTGCAGGTAGCGGCGTTATAATCGCAACCGACGGATATATTTTGACGGCCTACCACGTAATAGAAGACGCCGAGCAAATCAAGGTAAGGCTTAGTGACGGCTCCACCTTTAACGCAGAGTGGATTAGGGGCGACAAGCTCAGCGACCTTGCAGTCGTAAAAATCAACGCGCAAACGCTAAACTCTGCCACCATAGGCGACTCTACCAAGTTGCAAGCAGGTGAAGAAATCGTTGCAATCGGTAACCCCTTGGGCAGCCTTGGCGGTACCGTTACTTGCGGAAACGTATCCGCTCTCAACCGCGCGGTCACCATTGGCGGCAAGGAAATGTCGGGTATGGTTCAGCTATCGTGCTCGCTTAATCCCGGCGACAGCGGTGGCGGAATATTCAACGTTTACGGCGCGCTCGTGGGTATCGTAAACGCAAGGGGCGTTGGTGAGTACGGAGTCAACATCGGCTTTGCATCCCCAATAAGTGACGCCATAAAAATCGCCACCGACCTTATCCGCAACGGCTACGTTACGGGCAGAGTAGATACCGCGGTATTTGACGTAAGGGAAATCAGCAACTCTCAAACCACACCCGCAGGTTTGTATTTTATGGGTGTAAATAACGAAGACGTACATACTACACTCGTCCGCAACGACTATATAGTATCGGTTGCAGGCGTCGAGGTTGCTACCAAGAGCGAGTGGGAAGACGTTTTGAACTCCAAGAGCGTTGGCGACACGGTCGAAATAGTTTATAGGCGCCAAGGCGTAGAAGGTACCGTTAGATTGGTGCTAATCAATCGCACCGATTGCGATTAAAGGAGGGAATATGTATAAGGTTTTGATTGTAGATGACGAGCAAGCCATACGTGAACTCGTTGCAAAATATTGTACTTTGGAAGGATTCGCTTACGGCGAAGCGAGTGACGGCTTGGAGGCCATCGAGAAGGTTAAGCAAGGTTCCTACGACATAGTCGTAATGGACGTAATGATGCCCGAGCTCGACGGATTTTCGGCTGTGCGCGAAATTCGCAAATTCTCCAACCTGCCGATTATAATGCTGTCTGCACGTACCGAGACCTACGACAAAATCCACGGTTTTGAAATCGGAGCGGACGACTATATCGGCAAGCCCTTCTCTCCAAAAGAACTTATGCTACGCATCGGTGCCGTTATGAATAGGGTAAACAATCAAAAGAGCCAATCGGAAGTTTACGAAAACGAAAAGCTAAAAGTAGACTTTACCGCACGTATCGTATCGGTCGAAGGCGTCGGCGTCGACCTATCCCCAAAAGAGTACGAGCTACTGTTCTTTATGGTAAAAAATCGTGGCATCGCTCTTAGCCGCGAAAAGCTACTAAACGAAGTGTGGGGCTACGATTTCTACGGAGACGACCGCACGCTTGATACGCACATTAAGCTGCTTAGAAAGAGCTTAGGGGTTGCGTCCGAGTATATTGTAACGCTAAGAGGTATGGGATACAGATTCGATGGCTAAAATAAACTTAAACAAAATATACGGGGATGACACCCCGTTATTTTTGAAAATGCTTGCAATTTTTGCATTCTTTTCAACTCTCGTTATAGCGCTGTTTTGGGTGCTCGGTTTTGCGATGTCGGGTTCTCTTTATAAGAATATCCGTGAAAGTGAAGCTCGCAAATCAGCTACAAACATCGCCGAAAATATCGACTCCGAATCGCTTTCTCTTTTGCTTAGAAGGCTTTCCTTTGACGACGACGTTTGCATAATGATTATCGACAAGCACGGCGAGATTATGCACTCCTACGAAGCGCGTGATAATTGCACGGTGCATATGCTCACCGCCGTTTCGCTTTCTTCCTACTACGACAAGGCAAAGCTCAACAACGGCTCCTATAGCGAAGAAGTAGACAGCATCCCCTTTGAAGACGATTACGAAAACGCCGATTTTTCGGGTAGCGTACCCAAGGGCGAACAAAGGGAAGAAACCTCCTACGTTTATACGCTCATAGTAAAAAATCAGTACGGCGAAAGTTACGCCGTATTGGTAGACTCACTGACCACTCCAACCAAGGCTTACACGGAAACGCTGACGGTGCTTTTTATACTCGTTAGCGTGCTTACTGCTGCCTTTGCAGGGGTACTTAGCTATAGGCTCAGCAACAAGGTTTCAGCGCCCATAGTAGAGCTTACCTCGCAAGCAAAAGAGATATCTTCCGCAAACGCCGACCTAAAAATTACGGGTGGCGGCTTCAGAGAAATTTGCGAGCTAAGGGATAGCTTACAAGAAGCGCAAAAGGAAGTTGGCGAAGTTGAGCATTATAGGCGCGAGCTTATTGCAAACGTATCGCACGACCTACGTACTCCGCTTACTCTCATAAAGGGTTACACCGAGCTTATGCGCGACGTGCCGAGTGAAGCTACGCCCGAAAACTTCCAAGTGGTAATAGACGAAGCAACGCGTTTGACTACGCTCGTAAACGATATGCTAACCTTATCCAAGGAGCAGGAAGGTGCCGAAGAACTCAACCTAACTCGCTTTGACATCGTCGAAGTGCTGGACGCCCTTATCCAAAGACACGGAAAGCTGATTGAGCATCTTGGCTACACGCTTGAGTGGGAGCACGACGAAAAAGCCTACGTGCTTGCTGATGAAAATAAGATTACCCAAGTTATATATAACCTTATAAATAACGCGGTCAACTATGCAGGCGAAGATAAGAAGGTCGTGGTAAGAGAAACCGTTAAGGGTGGCGTCGTTAGGATTGAAGTAATAGATAACGGCGACGGCGTTGACGTCGACGTACTGCCACACATTTGGGATAGATACTACAAGTCGTCCAAGTCGCATAGGCGCGGAGCAGTTGGTACGGGGCTTGGACTTTCGATAGTGAAGTCGGTTATGAGCAAGCACCCCGGCGGAGCCTACGGCGTAATCACTTCGGTGGGCGAAGGCTCCACCTTCTACGTTGAAATTCAAAGGGCATAGCTATGGCGTACGAGATTGAAAGAAAATTTTTGATAGACAGAATTGACGAAGAATATCTTGTCTCGCTTGGCGCAACCAAAAAGGAAATCGCCCAAAGCTATCTCGTGCCTTCTCCGTCGTTCCCCGTTAGGCGTATTAGAAAAACGGAAGAAAATGGCGCGACAAAATATTTTTATACCGAAAAGCGCGCTGTGGGAAAGGGATTTGCCTGCGAAGAGAATGAATGTGAAATTAGCGCAAATCAGTATCTTAAGCTACAAAAAGAGCGTGATTTTGCGCTAAATGAAATTGTGAAGACCAGATACGTTTTATCCCAAAACGGGCTCGATTACGAGTTTGATTTTTTCCCGTTTTTCCCTTATTACGCAATTTTGGAAATCGAGCTTCAAGCGGAAGACTCGCCTTATGAGATTCCAAACTTTGTCCGCGTTGTAAAGGAAGTTACCTTTGATTACGCCTACACCAACAGGAGTATGGCAAAGGAAATCCCCCTTATTTAAACGCGCACGTGCAAATTTGTTTATATTTTTTAATTGTTTATTTAGCTAAGTTATGCTAAAATAATTTAGTTATGGAAAATTCAACTGCTAACAACGTCGTTATAAAAATTGACAACGTGTCGTACGATTATCGCTCAAGTAGTGATGAGTTTATTGCACGCGGTGTCAAAAACGTCAGCCTTTCGATTGGTAAGGGCGAGTTTTGCGTGCTTCTCGGTCGCAACGGTAGCGGCAAAAGCACTCTTGCAAAACTTCTTAACGGCTTTATCGTTCCCGATAGCGGCACCATTACGGTTAACGGCATTGATACTTCCGTTGACGAAAGTATTTACGAAATCCGCTCTAAGGTTGGTATGGTTTTCCAAAATCCCGACAATCAAATGGTGGCTTCCATTATAGAAGACGACCTTGCTTTTGGGCCCGAAAATCTTGGCATACCAAGGGATGAAATTGAAAAGCGCATCACTTGGGCGCTCGAGACCGTGGGAATGAGCGAGCACCGTAAACGCTCCCCCAACAAGCTCAGCGGCGGTCAAAAACAAAGGGTGGCTATTGCGAGCGTGCTATCTATGCTACCTGAGATTTTGATTTTGGACGAGTCCACCGCTATGCTCGACCCTAAGGGTAGGGCGGAAGTTATGGAAACCGCTATGCGCCTTAACAAAGAAAAGGGTATGACGGTTATCCTTATCACCCACTATATGGACGAAGCCGTCGGCGCCGACAAGGTGTTCGTGCTAAGCGAAGGCGAGCTGATAGGAGAGGGCACTCCAAGAGAGATTTTTAGTAACGTCGAGCTTGTAAAGCGCGCTTATCTCGAGCTGCCGGTAGCGTCAAAAATTTCGCTTGAGCTAAAAGAATCTGGCTACGATATTCCGTTTGCACTAACGGACGAAGAACTTGCGGAGGGTATATGCAAATTAAAGTAGAAAATTTAAAGTATACCTATTCACCCAAGACTCCGTTTGAAAAGGTAGCTCTCGACGATATATCCTTTACCATAAACGACGGCGACACCATAGGCATCATCGGCTCGACTGGTAGTGGCAAGTCTACGCTATGCCAACACTTCAACGCGCTCATTAGAATATCCCACGGCAAAATTTACGTTGGCGAGTGGGAGCTCCACGCCAAAAAACTCAACCTTGGCGCACTCCGTCAAGCGGTTGGGATGTTGTTCCAATATCCCGAATACCAACTTTTTGCCGACACCGTCAAGGAAGACGTCGCCTTTGGACCAATCAATTTTGGCAAAAGCAAGGAAGACGCCGACATCCTTGCACGCTACGCTTTGGAGCTCGTTGGACTCGATTACGACGAGATAAAGGACAAATCCCCCTTTGAGCTGAGCGGCGGTCAAAAGCGCCGTACTGCCATTGCAGGCATTATAGCATCTCGCCCCGAAGTTCTCGTCCTTGACGAGCCTACAGCAGGCCTTGACCCACAAGGCAAAAAGGAAATACTTGACCTTGTGACCGAGCTCAAAAAGAGCTACGTCAAAACGGTAATTATGATATCGCACAATATGGACGAGATAGCCGAGTACTGCAACCGCGTAATCGTCCTTAACGACTCAAAACTCCTTTACGACACCACCCCGAGAGAGCTGTTTAGCGACAAGGAAAAGCTAAGCCTCACGGGGCTCGAAGTGCCGCACGCGGTAAGAGTCAAAAACCTACTCGAAGCTCGTGGCATAGTGCTACAAGGTACGCCCCTAACTTCAAAAGAGTTCGTCGAACTTTTTAAAGGAGGTGCACCGTGCGCGAAGTAAGTTTCGGTCAATATTATCCAAGCGGCTCCAAGGTGCACGCGCTTGACGCTCGCGTCAAGTTGCTCCTTACCATTGCCTTTATCGTAATGGTCTTTTTGGTTAAGAGCTTATACGCATATATTGCCGTTGCCGCTTTTATTCTTTTGGTAACTTTGGTATCCCGCGTTCCCGTTCTCAAGGTATTAAAGAGCATAAAAGCGATAATTTTTATCGTCATTATAATGAGCTTAATAAACCTGTTTGCGAATGCAGAAGGCAAGGTGCTTTGGTCGTGGTGGATTCTCACTATTTCAGAGGGTGGCATCATCACTGCAATAAACCTTGCGCTAAGGCTAATCTTCCTCGTTATGGGTACTTCGCTTCTAACCTACACCACCACTCCGATGGAGCTAACCGACGGTATGGAGTCGCTGATGTATCCCCTAAAGCTCATAAAAGTTCCCACCCACGATATCGCAATCATAATGTCCATTGCCCTTAGATTCATACCCATTCTAATGGAAGAAGTGGACAAGATTATGATGGCGCAAAAGGCAAGGGGCGCTTGCTTTGATAGGGGCGGTGTGCTCAAGCGCGCAAAGGCGCTTTTGCCCGTGCTTATCCCACTTTTCGTATCGGCTTTCCGCCGTGCGGACGAGCTTGCGCTTGCCCTTGACGCAAGGTGCTATAACGCTACCCCGAATAGAACCAAGTACAAGCAAGCAAAACTCGGTTGGGGCGACCTTGTGGCCACTCTCGTGACCGGCGTATTTATCACGTTAGTCGTTGCCGTCAACAATAATTTCTGGGGGTTGTACTAATGCGCTACGCTATGGTTGTGGAGTACGACGGCACTGCGTATAGCGGTTGGCAACGCCAAAAAAACGCTATGACTGTGCAACAAAAAATCGAAGACGCAATGGAAATCGTCTTTGGCAAAAAGGTGGTTATCGTAGGTAGCGGTAGGACGGATAGCGGCGTTCACGCACTTGGTCAAGTGGCTCACTTTGACGTTGACAAGGAACTCAACACGCGCTCAACTATCTACTCCATAAACAGCTTGCTCCCAAGCGATATCAAGCTACAAAAGATGTTTAAGGTAGACGGAGACTTCCACGCGCAGTACTCTGCAAAACGCAAAACCTATATTTACAAAAGCTACGTCAGCGAGTCGGCTTCGCCTTTGAAAGATAAGTATTACGCACGCATTTTACCCCCCGTAGACGTCGAAAAAATGAAGAAAGCGGCGCTCTCTCTCGTTGGAAAACACGACTTCAAGGCTTTTTGCTCGACGGGTAGTGGGGTTAGCTCCACCGAGCGCGAGATATATTCGCTTAGTATCACCGAGTGCGGCGACGAAGTTATCTTTGAAATCACCGGCAACGGCTTTTTGTATAATATGGTGCGCATTATCGTGGGCACCCTTTACTTTATCGGCAAAGGCAAGCTTAGCGAGAGCGCAATAGACGAAATGCTCCTTACCGGATGCCGTAAAAAAGGTGGCAAAACCTTCCCCGCTTGTGGTCTTACCCTAAAAAACGTGGAATATATAGACGAGCCATAATTAAAAATATAATTTTTAAGGAAAAAATGCTTATTTTTGTTTGACTTATCTTCTCTAATATAATATTATATTTAGGCACGCGACATTTTTGAGAAAGAACTAGCCCCTCCGACTCAAAAGAATCGATAAAAAATTGGAGGATTTACCATGAAATCATATATGGCAAAACCCGAAAACGTTGAAAGAAAATGGTATGTAGTGGATGCAAGTGGCATGTCACTCGGTAGACTTGCAAGCCAAGTTGCTATGATTCTTCGTGGCAAGAACAAGCCCACCTTTACCCCAAACGTTGATACGGGTGATTACGTTATCGTTATTAATTGTGACAAAGTTGTTCTCACCGGCAAAAAGCTCGAGAAGAAATACTATCGTTACCACACCGGTTATGTAGGCGGTCTAAAAGAAATCCGCTACGACAAGCTAATGGCTACCAAGCCCGAATTCGTTGTTAAGCACGCTGTTAAGGGTATGCTTCCAAAGAACACTATCGGTAGACATATGCTCTCTAAGCTCTTCGTATATGCAGGCGCAGAGCACAAGCAACAAGCTCAACAACCCGTAGAGCTCAAGCTCAATTTCTAAGAGGTGAACTATGACAGCTAAGAAAGTAGTTAAAAAGAAAGTTCAATACTGGGGTACCGGTCGTCGTAAAAAAGCAATCGCTCGCGTAAGACTTATTCCCGGTGGCGAAGGCAATATCGTTATCAACAAGAGAACTATCGACGAATACTTTGGCCTTGAAACCCTCAAGTTCATCGTACGTCAACCATTGGTTCTTACTTCAACCCTTGACAAGTACGACGTAGCAGTTAACGTTCGTGGTGGCGGTACCACCGGTCAAGCAGGCGCTATCCGTCACGGCGTAGCAAGAGCTCTTTGCATCGCTGACGAAACTATGCGTCCCGCTCTCAAGGCAGCAGGCTTCCTAACCCGTGACCCAAGAATGAAAGAACGTAAGAAATACGGTCTACATAAGGCTCGTAAGGCTCCTCAATTCTCTAAGAGATAAAAAAACGCGACATTTTAGCGCAATACTTCGTAAAAATCAAGACCCCGTCAGGGCGCAGTACGATAAGTACAGCAACCCTTCGGGGTCTTATTTTTTTCTTGTCTTGCATCTAAACTATCGCGTTTTTTACGCTAAAGTAGATTTTTTGCGAGAGTAAGAGAATACACTTCTAACGCGTTTGTATATACAACATTTTAGCGAAATACTTTGTAAAACAAGAAAACCCATCGGGCGCAGTACGCCAAGTACAGCAACCCTTCGGGGGATTATTATTTGCTTGTCTTTCATCTAAATAATCGCGTTTTTAAGAATGAAGAATTAGGAGTGAAGAATGATGAATGCACAAGGATATTAACTATAAAATCCATTTCGTTTGCCGATAGGCAAAGCATTTCATAATTAATGCCTTCCTTGTGAGTGTAGCGTTATCGGAATGAAGCTAATTTCGCATTCCGCACTTGCGAAAGTCTCATCGCTTTTGCGCCCCAAAAAGTAAAAAAGACATAACTCGCGCTATGCCTTCTTTACTATGATAAGGGGGAAAATTATGAGTGTTTTTATTTACGTGTATAGTATAGCACGGGTATAAAACTTTGTATAGAAATCATATAAATTTTGAAGGTGTAAAAGAAAAGTAAATAGAAGCACTTTAATCGGCTTAAAAGCATAATTGGATTTTCGATTACATTTTATATATTATGTTGAAGAAAATCGGTATAATTTTGATAATTTTTGTTTGTATTATCACTCTTTTTGCTTGTAAGGACGATAAAACCAAGCCTAAAGGCGAACTGACGTCAAGCTACGATATAAGGGCTACGCTGGACGTCCAAAATCAAGCGGTATACGCTACGACCAAGGTAACCCTTTTTAACGATACCGATAGTGACCTATCTTCCCTTGCCTTTTATCTTTATCCAAACGCGCATAGCGATTGTAGGGTAGATATCGGTGGGGTGAAATGCGATGGCGCTGACCTTGATTTTTGTCTTGACGGAGCTAACTTGACGGTTACACTCGGCACTCCGCTAAAGAGTGGGGAAAGCGGTATATATATTATAGGTACGCGCGTGGGCGTGCCTAATGGTAACGATAGGTTTGCGCTCACCGCGGAGGGGGTATATAATCTCCACGCGTTCTTCCCACGTCTTGCCTACTACGACGGCGGTTTTGTGATAGTGCCGTACTCGGATAGGGGTGACCCCTACCTTTTTGACGAAAGCGACTTCACCGTAACCCTTGAAGCTCCGCTCGACTATATCGTGGCACACTCGGGTGTGTTGCTAAAGGAAGATTTGGGCGAGAGTAGTAAGCTTACTACCATTCAAATTGATGGAGCAAGGGACGTTGCGTTTAGTCTTAGCAAAGATTTCAAGGTATCAAGCGGCGAGAGCGGTGGCGTAAAGATTGCTTACTACGGAGAGGGCGAGCAAGGGCAAGAGTATGTAGATTTTATTTCAACTTGTATCGTGGACCTTAGCGAGCTGATAGGGGAGTATCCTTACGAGAGCTTCAGCGTAAGCGAAAGTGACTTTAAGCACGGCGGTATGGAGTATAGCGGCTATACTCTCATAAACAAAGACGTACGCGACAAAAAATTGGTCTTACTCCACGAGCTACTGCACCAATGGTTTGGCTTGAAGGTGGGCTCCAACGGCTACGCCGAGGGCTGGTTGGACGAAAGTTTGGTTAGCTACCTTAGCTATTATTATATGGATATATATAATAATGGGGGATACGCCGAAAATATCCAATCTATAAAAAACAGCTACGACAAATTCCTAAGCCGCGTGAGAGCGGAAATAGGGGATAGCTATAACCCCAAAATCAACCTAAGCCTAAGTGAATTTAGGAACGACGAAGAATACGCCTACGTGGTGTACGACTACGGCGTACTCATTTACCACGGGATTGCCGAAGTAGTAGGGCGTGAAAAACTTATAAAGGGGATTAAGGGCTACTATCAAGATATGAAGGGTAAAGTGGCAACGGAAAGCGACCTAATAAAGTGCTTGGAGAAGCACGGCGCAAGGAAGATGGGCGGCATTATGAGGAGCTATCTTGAAGGGAAGGTCGTGGGATAGGTATAAAATTATTATTAGGGGACAAACTAAAAGTATCATATAATGGAGGTTGACCCTATGAATAATCAATACAACAATTTTAATTCAAACAATAATCCAAGCAATTGCGGCAGTCCCAACAAGTATTATGGCAACAATAACGTAAGTAACGTCGGCAACAGCAGCGTAGATAACAACGTTCACGCGAGCGTTAACAATAACGCGCAAACCGATATCGGCTTTGATGCAAACTACGGCGTAAGTAATGCCGAAGGTACTGCAGGCAAAAAGTATATGTGCCGTAACTGTGGCACTATGCACTACGGCAACGAAGCTCCCAAGAATTGCTGCAAGTGTGACGGCTGTAACTTTAGAGAAATGTAAAATAGTGAAGTTTGCCCGTTCGGGCAAGTGAAGTTTACTTTGTAAGTGAAGTTATCCCATGGATAGTGAAGTTTCGCCAAGCGGCGAAGTGGCGGTAAAATTTCATTTGTGCGAAGCACAAACTTCACTGCGTAGCAACTTCACTATGCATTACACAATTTCACTTTTGCGAAAGCAAAAACTTCACAAACAAAGAGAGAGAAGTAACTTCTCTCTCTTTGTTTACTTAGACTTGTTTACAAGGTCGCTGAGCTTCCCTGCGCGGCGTGCGTTTTCGATTACTCGCTCGGTAATCAGCGTGCCTGCCATTAGTACGAAAGAACGGCTGATGTCACTGACTTCGCTGCTCACCTTTTTGCCGATTAGGAAGTCGTAGGTGGGCGGCGAAAGGGGGCGTAAATCACTTTCGTTTTGGCTCTCGTCCGTTTTGCCCGAAATGCTAAGAACACTCTCGGTGGGTATCTTAGGAGCTTTTGAAAGCACCCTATAAGTGGGATTTGCCGTAATTATATTGTCAGACACGGCAACCACGGTTTTAAGCTTGATATTGCCTTTGTCGGCTTCGATTTCACCTTTCTTTCCGCGTCCCCATAGGAGTATATTCTTGAGCCTGCCAAGTCGCTCGCCACTTGCAAGTATAATCTCTTGGGTGGGGCTGAGCTTAAAGTAGTCGTCTTCTTGGATAGCGCGCTCAAGCTTGTCCGTGACCGTTATCACTTCGCCCAAGCTAAAAATATCTTCTTCGCGCATAATCTTGCCGCTATCGAGCATAAGATAGACGTCTTGATAGTTACGCATATTTACGTATGCACCTATTACCATACCTTCAGCGGTCGCGCTCTTTAGGCTGACCACACGCTTTGAAACAACTTCACTTAAATACATATTTACCTCTCTAAAAATGTGATTGTAAGCACTTTTCTATTGAAATTTGCGCTTTAATATTGTATATTAATAGTATGCAGACAAGTTGTAGTATATTCGCGTGTATGGTGGAAGCTTGCCCACGCACCGATATAACCAAAATTGAATACTACGGCAAAAAATTTACCGTCCAAGAAGTAATTGACTACTCGCTACTCGTGGGTGGATATCTTTGTGCAAACGGCTATGCAGGCGGTAGCGTAGGCGTAATGCTACCAAATATTCCCGAAGCCGTTTTTACGCTTTACGGATGCTCGGCAAGCGGTAGCGTTGCAAACCTTATAAACCCAAGAATTCCTACCAAAAAGCTAAAGAGCTTGCTGCTATCAACCGACACCAAGGTGCTTTTCCTATACGACGCGCTGTATCCCAAGCATAAGGATATGCTAAGTAGCCTTGGCGTTAAAGTCGTGCTATGCTCGCCATTCTATTATAGGAGTGACCTAAAGTGGCTTTACGCCCTAAAATCGGTAGGAAACAGGAAGAATTACTTCGAAAACGTGCTAACGAGCGGCAAATGCACGCCGCTATCCACCGACGGCAAGGAAGCGGTTGCTTATATACACTCGGGCGGTACTACGGGCGAGCCTAAGACGGTGGTACTTTCGAGCTACGCGCTAAACAGCTTGGCGGAAGCTATTTTGACAACGGTACACCCTAAAAAAACTTACGACGCAGAGCGTGACAGTATGCTGATGATGCTACCCATATTCCACGGGTTTGGCCTTGGGGTATGCGCTCACACCATTGCTTGCGCTTGCAGAATTGTGTTAGAGCCTAGATTTTTGCCGTCGGAAAGCGTAAAAATGATAAAAAAATACTCCGTCACTCACCTTGCCGGCGTGCCTGCTATGTATAGGAAAATGCTCGGCGTAAAGGCGCTAAGGGACGGAAGACTTAGAAACGTAACCAACGTATTTTGCGGTGGGGATAGCTTGAGCAGTCTTGTGAAAGAGCGCTTTGACGAAGCCCTAAAGAGTGCAGGCTCTACTGCCGAAATGGTGGAAGGATACGGACTATCGGAGACGGCTTCGGTCGTAACGGTGGGTAGGGTTGGCGCTACCAAGGAGCACTCGCAAGGTCAAGCGCTAAAAGGCAACGAGATTAGGATTTACAAGGGTGCTACTCCGCTTAGCGCAGGCGAAGTAGGGGAAATTTTGGTAAGCACCCCTTCCCTTATGAGCGGATATCTCGGCGAGAGCCAAAGTGACGTCGTCGTGGATATTGACGGCAAACCCTTCCTAAAGACGGGCGACCTCGGATATATGGATAGTGACGGCTATCTATTCTATCTCGAGCGCCAAAAGAGGAGCATCAAGATAGGTGCTATCAATATTTTCCCACAAGAAATCGAGCGCGTTTGTCGCGAGCTGAGCGAAGTCGTCGAGTGTTGCGTGGCAAGATGTTACGATAAAAATAATAAACCGTACGTAAAACTACACCTTCAACTTGAAGATGGTATAGAGCTAAATTCCCTTTTAGAAAGCAAAATCAAACGTAAGATTGAACAAGAAATAGTGCGCTACGCCGTTCCTAAAGAATTCTGTTTAGAAAAGGAAATAAAACGCACCGAAATGGGCAAAATTGATTTTAATTACTACGAATCTTTAAATTAGTTTAGGTTTTCTTTGAGAGCAACTTCGTAGGCTTCAAGAATTTTATCACGCATATACTCACGTACTTGGGTGTTTAGTGGATGAGCGATATCACGATAGGTTCCATCGGGAGTTTTTCTTGATGGCATTACTATGAAGCAACCGCCGTCTTTTGACTCAATGATTTTGATATCGTGTACCACGAAAGCACCGTTTAGAATTACGCTTGCAACAGCGCGTAGCTTGGTATCTTCTTGATTAATCAGCTTAATACGCACATCAGTAATTTGCATATCCACCTCTTTTGATTATTATGAGTTAGTTACACAAAGCAAGTAATTAAAGTATATATTATAATTTTAGTATTTTCAATAGGGAATTTGATTTTTTTTACTATTTATTTGATAAAGTAAGCAAAAATATACACCCAAAAGGCTTTTTGAACATAAAATGAGATATATCTAAGGGGAAAATTGAGAATTCATTTTATCGGAATAGGCGGAATAAGTATGTCTGCTTTGGCTAAGCTTATGCTTATTTGGGGGCATAAGGTAAGCGGAAGTGACCTAAATTACGGTAGTGTTGCCGTCGAGCTCGTCGAGTGGGGAGCGGACGTTTACCTTGGGGCAAACCTGCAAAAAATAAGGGAAGCCGACCTTATAGTTTACAGCGCTTCAATCAAAGAAGACGACACGGAGCTGAGCGCTGCGCGGAGCTACGGCAAAAAAATTATTGGCAGGGAGCACTTTTTAAAAGAAGTATCCCTTGAGTACGCTAAGCTCGTTGCGGTTGGCGGTACGCACGGCAAAACGACGGTTACGAGTATGCTGAGCGAAATCTTTTTTGAAGCCGAGCTTAGCTATACCGCACATATCGGCGGATATAGCCCAAGGGGAAATTTGGTGTACCGCGGCAAAGATATATTTTTGAGTGAAGCTTGCGAATACAACCGCAGTTTTTTGTCGCTGTCCCCCGACGTCAGCGTAATCTTAAACGCCGAATTCGACCACCCGGACACCTATAAAAATATTGGGGAAGTTTACAAAGCCTTTGAGTCTTTTGGGGCTTCTACCCGTCGCGGCGGCACTATCGTGGTGAACGCCGACTCGCCCGTATTTAGCATTATAAAATGCTCCTATAAGCATATTTGCACCTATTCACTTGAGAGTACCGCCACCTTCACGGCTACTAATATTATAGATTACGCAAACGGATACTACGGTTTCCAAATACTTGAAAAAAATTACCCAAAAGTGGATATTAAACTCAAGATACCCGGTTTGTATAACGTGCAAAACGCGCTTGCTGCATACGCTACTGCGGTGACGGTTGGGGTGGATAGGAGCATTGCAAGGCGTGGGATAGAAAACTTCACGGGAGTGCGTGGCAGAATGGAGCTTATGGGCAACGTGCTCGGTGCCAAGGTGTATCGCGATTACGCCCATCACCCCACCGAGATAGCCTCCGCCGTCGCTACTGCAAAAAGGCTTGCCGGAAAGGGGGAGCTCAAGGTAGTGTTCCAGCCACACACTATGCTTAGGACGGCATCTCTTATGGGCGAGTTCGTGGTGGCGCTTTCGGGGGAGAGCGAAGTTTATATCCTAAAGGAATACGCCGCTCGCGTCGAGCAAGGCGGCTGCACCGCTTACGAGCTGTACTCGGAGCTCAAAAAGGAGAGCAAGTGCTACTACTATAACACTGCAATCGAGCTCTATTCGGCGCTTGCCAACTCGCTTTCAGCAGGGGACACGGTGCTTATTCTCGGAGCCGGCGACGTGGCGGAAAGTTATACTTTACTTTTGAAATAGGTATTGCAAACGAGTGGCGTTTATGGTATAATGAGAGCAACTATCGATTGGAGAGATTTATGAAGCTTTATTCCGCCAACGGCAACAAGGTTTTCAACGTCGTGGAGCAAGAAAACACCGCTCCCGAAGATTTCATCAAACTCAAAATCAGCTTACTACATCCCACCCTTGCGGACCTGTCGGTTTTTGAAGGTAAACTCGACATCGGCTATCCAAGGGTGCCTTGTCGTTTGGCAACGGCCGTAGTCTCCGAAGATAGGCCCGAATACGGCTTGAAGCTGGGCTCGAGAGTGCTACTCAACCCTTACGTAAACCCCAACGGCTACGACGACGAAGGCTACACCGACGTTGAAGTATACGGCATTCACAAGGACGGCTTTTTGCGTGACTTCGTGTCGATGCCCATCGACAACGTCATTCCTTTCCCCGAAGAAGTCAAGGAAGACGAAGCAATTTTTGCCGATATCGTGGCGGTTGCTCTACGCATTATAAACGAAATCAAGCCCGAAAAGGGTGATTATATTGCGCTAATCGGCGGCTCGCTGCTTATGAATATCACCGCCCAACTTGCTTTGTACTATCAAGCTATACCGATAGTCATCACGGCGGATAAGCGATTCCTGAGACTTGCCGAAGAGGTGGGCGTATACTACACGGTGGACGAGAGCGTCGAAGACGTAAATAAAAAGGTATTCTCCATTACCGGTGGTAGAATGGCCGACCACACCGTACAGCACGCACTCGAAAACGTAACCCCCAAGTTTACCTACTCGCTTGCTTCGCGCGGAGCCGACTGCATAATTGCCGCTCTAAACAGCGTTTGCATCCCCCGTCAGGAAGTGGATATCGGTATGGTAGCAAGCAAAAATTTGACCGTCAAAGGCGTAAGCGGTGGTATAGACGAGTTCAATTCGGCAATAAACGTCCTTGCCCAAAAGATACTCAGTTTCGACGGATTTATCGACAAAACTATGCCACTTAGCGAAGCTAAAGAGTTGTTTGACGAGCTAAGCCGCGATTATTTCCGTTATCAATGCGCGGTAATTAGGGTTTAAAGCGCAAAATTAATAATATGTCGGTTAAAATTAGTTGACATACTTAAATATTATAATTATAATAATTAAGCACTTTTACGAAAAATCAGAGCAAAGAGGTAAATAGATATGAAAGAAAAGATTCATCCAAACTATAAAGTTGTTGACGTTGTATGTGCTTGTGGCGCAAAGTTCAGAGCAGGCACCACCAAGAACGTAGACGTTCTCAAAGTTGATATCTGCAATCAATGTCACCCCTTCTACACCGGTAAGCAAAAGGTTGTAGACGCAGGCGGCAGAGTTGACCAATTCAACAAGCGTTACGGCAGAAAATAATCACACAAACGTATATTTTGGTTTAGTAGGTAGGTGCAGGAATTTTATACTGCACCTATTTTGCTTTAAGGCAACTTTAAACAAAATGACGTTGGACGAGTGTCTTTATTGCGCTCGCTTTAGCAATCGTTGAATTCTTGTGAGTGAAGCGCAAGCGGAAGGAAGCTCATTCCTCATTCTTCACTCCTCATTCATCATTTAAAAAGTATGGCACGAAAAAACTGTACCAATATCGGCGGACAAGCCGTCCTTGAAGGCGTAATGATGCGCGGCAAGACTGCAGAAGCTACTGCGGTTAGAGACCCTTACGGCAAAATTCAAGTGGAAAGCAAGAGATTGCCCTCCGACAAGGGCATCGCTTACAAAATCCCCGTAGTTAGGGGCGTTCTTAGTTTTGTCAACAGTCTTATCGGCGGCTCCGAGATTATTATGCGCTCGGGCGAAGTTTACGGCGAAGAAGTGGACTCCGAGCCAACCAAGTTTGATTTGTGGCTCAAAAAACATCTCAAAATAGACTCGATGAAGCTTGCAACCTATATCGGGTTGGTGCTTGGTTTGGCGCTTGCAATAGGCTTATTTATAATACTTCCCACCGTAATCAAAAACTTTGTTTTTGGGCTCATAGATATGAGTCCCCTTGGCGTATGGGCAAGCTTTGTTGAAAATCTTGCGCTCGGCATAGTAAGAATGTTGATTTTTGCAGGATATCTCGTAGCCGTTTCCCAAATGAAGGAAATCAAAAGGTTGTTTGCCTACCACGGCGCCGAGCATAAAACCATTGCTTGCTACGAAGCCGGCGAAGAACTCACCCCCGAAAACGTCAAAAAGCACTCGCGACTCCACGATAGATGCGGTACCAACTTTATGTTCATCGTAATGATGGTATCGATACTATTTTTTGCTATATTCTTTTCGCTTATCGAAGCGCTTAGCGGTTGGAAGCCCGAAAAGCAAATCTACGAAATTCTCATCAGACTAGCTTCCCTTCCGCTCATTGCAGGGTTAAGCTACGAAGCTTTGAAGCTGCTTGCCAAGTTCGACAACGTCTTGGTCAAGGTGCTAAAGGCTCCCGGCAGGGCTATGCAACTTATCACCACTCGCGAGCCCGACGAAAGTATGATTGAAGTTGCAATCGCCGCTTTCAACACCGTTTTGGAGCTCGAAGCCGACCCCGAAAAGGAAACTACCAAGTTCCGCACGTCGGTTACCATCAAAAAGATACTTGCCGATATGCAAGCTATCAACCCCGACAAGACCTACGAAAACGAAGAAATCATTATGTCGGTTATGGGATATAAAAAGCGCTCCGCACTTAAACCCGAGCGCCCGATATATAAGGATATAGCCGAAAAAATGACCGATATCTGCCGCAAGAGAGTGGAAACCAACGAGCCGCTGCAATATCTACTCGGCAAAGCGCCTTTCTACGGACTTGATTTCAAGGTAAACGGCAGCGTACTTATCCCACGTTTCGATACCGAAATTTTGGTTGAGCGTGCGATAAAGGAAATAGGGGAGCGTGAAGTTCGCGTGCTCGACCTATGCACGGGCTCCGGTGCAATAGCTATAACGCTAAAGAAGAACTGTAAAAACGCAACGGTAGTAGCAAGCGATATCTCGACTGATGCTCTCTTGGTTGCAAGGGAAAACGCACTAAGCAACTTGGTTTCCGTCGAGTTTATAGAAAGCGACTTGTTTGAAAACCTAACGGGCACTTTTGATTATATCCTATCCAACCCACCCTATATTCCAAGCGCGGTAGTGGATACTCTCGACAAGGAAGTAAAGGACTACGAGCCACGCCTTGCTCTTGACGGCGGCGCTGACGGAATGGATATCTATAAGAGAATTGCCGCAAAATATCTTGAATTCCTATCCCCAAACGGCACTTTGATGATGGAGCTCGGCGTAGACCAAGCTGAAGCCATCAAGGAACTATTTGGAGAAGTGGAATTCGTACGTGACTACAACGATCCCCCGATTGAAAGGGTAGCGATAATCCGCAAGGGAGAATAATATGTTTGAAAAATTAGATTTAATGCGCGCGCGTTTTGCCGAGCTCAACGAGCTAATCGGTAAGCCCGAAATCGTTGCTAAGCAAGAAGAATGGCAAAAACTCGTAAAAGAGCACTCGCAAATTGGACCTATCGTCGAAGCATACGAGCAATATCTTACCTATCAAGAAGAAATGGCTTCTTGCAAGGAAATGATGAAGGCCGACGACAAAGATATGGCGGAAATGGCCGAAATCGAGTACTACGAGCTCCGCGACAAAAAGGACAAGCTTGAAGGGGAAATCAAGATTATGCTTCTCCCCAAAGACCCGATGGACGAAAAGAACGTTATCATCGAAATCCGTGGCGGTGCAGGCGGCGAAGAAGCAGCGCTCTTTGCATACGAGCTAATGAGAATGTACCACTTCTTTGCAGATAGACTACGCTGGAAGGTGGAAGACATCAACGTAAACCAAACCGAGCTCGGCGGCGTAAAGGAAGCGGTATTTATGATTAACGGCAAGGGCGCATACTCCAAGATGAAGTATGAAAGCGGCGTTCACCGCGTTCAACGCGTACCCGAAACGGAGTCGCAAGGCAGAGTACACACGTCAACCGTTACCGTTGCAGTTCTCCCCGAAGCCGAAGAAGTTGCAGTAGAGTATAACGAAAAGGACTTCAAAATCGACACCTACCGCTCGGGCGGTGCAGGCGGACAGCACGTTAACAAGACCGAGAGTGCGGTTAGAATTACCCACCTTCCCACCGGTATCGTAGTAGAGTGCCAAGACGAGCGCTCCCAAATCAAGAATAGGGAAAAGGCTTGGAAGGTTATGAACTCACGTCTATACGACCACTTCCGCACCTTGAAGGATAAGGAATACGCCGAAAACCGCAAAACCCAAGTTGGTACGGGCGACCGCTCGGAGCGTATCAGAACTTATAACTTCCCACAAGGCAGAGTATCCGACCACCGCATCGGCTTGACCTTATATTCTCTAAACGAGTTTATGAACGGCGATATGTTCCAAATGGTAGAAGCTCTTGCCCTTGCAGACCAAACTGCAAAACTTGAAAAAATATCCGACTAATTTGAATTAATAGGAGGTCGCTATGAAAGATAGAGTATCTTATAATAGTACGCGAAACCTACTCGAAACACATAATTTTACCCACCACCTACAAGACGTAAGCGAGCCCCATTTGTTTAGGGATATGTTCGACTACGAGTCTATACCAAAGACTCTGTTCAACTTCACTCACGTACCTATGCTTTGTCCCCAAGATATATGGATAACCGACACCACCTTTAGGGACGGACAACAAGCACAACAACCCTTTACCGTCGAGCAAATCGTCGACCTTTACAAGCTGATTGCAAAGCTTGGCGGACCCAACGGCTTGGTACGTCAATCGGAGTTCTTCATTTACTCCGAAAAGGACAAAGAAGCAGTTAATAGGTGTCTTGATTTGGGCTTAGAGTTCCCCGAAGTTACTTCTTGGATACGTGCAAACGAAAAAGACTTTAGGCTCGTAAAGGAAATGGGACTCAAGGAAACGGGTATACTCGTATCTTGCTCGGACTACCACATTTTCAAAAAGATGAACCTAACCCGTAAGCAAGCTATGGATAAGTATCTCGGCATCGTCAAGGACGCACTTGCAATCGGCGTTCGTCCGCGTTGCCACTTTGAAGATATTACGCGTGCCGACTACTACGGATTCGTCGTTCCCTTTGCAACCAAGCTAAAGGAGCTTATGGACGAAAGCGGTATCCCAATCAAAATACGTTGCTGTGACACCTTGGGTTACGGCGTAAGCTATCCCGGTGCTGCTATGCCACGCTCCGTTCCCGGCATCATCTACGGTCTAAACCACTATGCCGAAATACCGTCGTCACTACTCGAGTGGCACGGCCACAACGACTTCTATAAGGTAGTAACCAACGCCGCAACCGCTTGGTTATACGGCTGCTCGGGCGTAAACTGCTCGCTACTCGGTATCGGCGAAAGAACGGGTAACTGCCCACTTGAAGCTATGGCAATCGAATACGCATCTATCCGCGGCACCACCGACGGTATGGACCTAAGCGTTATAACCGAAATTGCAGAGTACTTTGAAAACGAGCTCGGCTACAAAATCCCACCGCGCACTCCATTCGTCGGTAGGGCTTTCAACCTTACTAAAGCGGGTATTCACGCCGACGGTATGCTCAAGGATGAAGAAATCTACAACATATTCAACACTCAAAAGATTCTCAATCGTCCGCCACTCGTTGCAATCGACGCACACTCCGGCTTAGCAGGTATAGCGTTTTGGATTAACGCATACTTCAATCTTCCCGATAACAAAAAGATTGACAAGCACGATAGCATCGTAGTTGCCATCAAGGAAGAAATCGACAAAGAATACCTTGAAGGCCGCAACACGGTTATCAGCGACGAAGAAGTACTCAATATTATCGCAAGAATTGATAAGCAAAGGTTTAGAAAGCTTATGCTACACAAATAGGCAAGGCCTATTTGTGAAAATGAGGAGTGAGGAATGAGGAGTGAGGAATGGGCTTTGCTACGCAAACAAGGACATAATTTAAAAATCCTTGTGAGTGAAGCGTAAGCGGAATGAGGTCACTCATCATTCAACATTCATCATTCAACATTTGCTTAAGCATCTCTTTTGCTTTCAATGAAAGTTGGGTGAAATTTAAATTCCCCCCTTGAAAAATTTATAAAAGATGTTACAATAGAATTATCAATAATATTTTAATTATTGAACTATATAATTAGTGAGGAATTATGATACAAATTATTTACGGCTCAAAAGGATCTGGTAAAACTAAAAAGATAATCGATCAGGCGAACTCCAGTATTGCGAAGGAACTCGGAGATATCGTCTTTATCACAGATACCTCTCGCTACATTAGGGAAATCAAATACCAAATTAGATTTACCAACTCAAAAGAATCTAACATCAAAACCGAAGACGGCCTTATCGGCTTTATCCAAGGTATGATTGAAGCTAACTACGATATCCGTCTTTTCTTTATCGACGGCATCGCAAGAATGATTGGCAAAGAGCTATGCGAAATGGAGTCTTTCTTTAGTAGGCTCAAGGCTATTGCTCAAAAAACCGAAGCAACTTTCGTTTTGACTATATCTGCTGATTACGACGAAATCCCTGCTTTCTTAAAGGAAATCGCAGGTATCTAAGGAGTATATATGGATTTTATTAGTACACGCGGTGGCGGTGCTGTAAGTGCCGGCGCTGCTATCCTTAAGGGGATTGCTGAAGATGGCGGACTATTCGTTCCGTCATTTTTTCCAAAGCTATCCGCCGAAGATTTACGTAATATGGTAACTATGGACTATCCCGAGCGTGCCGCATTGGTGCTTGGGATGTTCCTCAGCGATTACTCCGAAGCGGAGCTTCTTTCTTACGCGCGCAAGGCGTACGCACGTTTTGACGGCGAGCCTGCACCCGTAATCGGCGTGGACGACACCACCTACGTTATGGAGCTCTTCCACGGTCCCACCCTTGCTTTCAAGGATATCGCTCTCACGCTCCTTCCCCACTTAATGGGAGCAGCCCACAAAAAGTGCGGTTCGGATAAAAAAACTTTGATACTCGTTGCAACGAGCGGCGATACCGGTAAGGCTGCAATCGAAGGCTTCAAGAACGTCGAAGGCACCGAGATAGTGGTTATCTATCCAAGCGAAGGTGTCAGCGCACTCCAAAAGCTCCAAATGCAAACTTCCGACGGCGACAACGTTCACGTCCTTGGTATCAAGGGTAACTTCGACGACGCTCAAAGCGCGGTCAAGAGAATTTTCAACTCCAAGGAATGCAAGGAGCGCTTCGAAAAGCTGGGCTATAGCCTATCTTCCGCAAACTCCATAAATTGGGGTAGATTGGTTCCGCAAATCGTCTACTACATCTCGGCGTACGTCGATATGCTCGGCTGTGACGAAATCGAAGAAGGCGAAGCCATCAACTTCGTCGTTCCCACCGGTAACTTCGGTGACGTGCTTGCAGGCTACTACGCAAAGAAGATGGGGCTACCCGTCAACAAGCTCATCGTTGCATCCAACATCAACAACGTGCTCACCGACTTCTTTACGAGCGGCCGCTACGACATCAATCGTCCCTTCCACAAGACTATGAGCCCAAGTATGGATATTCTCATCAGCTCCAACTTGGAACGTCTTTTGTTTGAAATTCTCGATAGGGATAGCGCAAAGGTTAGGGCACTTATGGATAGCCTAAAGGAAGAGGGCGAATACGCACTCGACGTCGAGACTTTGTTCGAAAAAGTTCCCGAATTTTTGGCTTACTCCTCCGACGAAGCAGGTACCGAAGCAACCATCGACAACTTCTTTGAGACCAACGACTATCTACTCGACCCACATACCGCCGTCGCTATGAACTCGTATAACGATTATCTAACCGACACCGGCGACCAAACTAAGACCGTAGTAGTATCCACCGCAAGCCCCTATAAGTTTGCACACGACGTATATCAAGCCGTATCGGGTAACGACGAAGCCGACCCATTCAAGGCAGTCAAAAAGCTCCACTCCTATACGCTCACCGATATACCAAAGGAAATCAAGGCTCTTGAGTATCTTGAGCCCATCCACACCGACGTTGTGGAAGTAAAAGATATTGATAAAGCAATCTTTGCTTACTTCGAAAAGGAATAAATATATGGAAAACAGCAATAATCAACCAAAAAAGGTAGTTTACTCCGGCATACAACCAACGGGCATCATCACCATAGGCAATTATATCGGCGCTATCGACAATTGGTTGAAGCTCCAAAACGACTATAACTCTCTTTTTGGCATCGCCGACCTACACGCCTTGACGGTTAGACAAAATCCCGCCGAGTTCCGTGCTCGCGCAATGAGCTTTTTTGCTCAATATCTCGCAGTTGGCATCGACCCACAAAAGGCTATAATCTACTTTCAATCACACGTAAAGGAACACACCGAGCTAAGCTGGATTCTCAACTGCTACACCTACGTCGGCGAAATGACGAGAATGACCCAATTTAAGGATAAATCTCAAAAGAACGCCGATAATATCAATATGGGTCTGCTCGACTATCCCGTACTTATGGCGGCGGATATACTCCTTTATCAAACCGACCTCGTACCCGTTGGCGTCGACCAAAAGCAACACCTTGAAATTGCACGCGATATAGCAAACCGCTTCAACAACGCTTACTCGCCCACTTTCGTAGTGCCCGAGCCATATATTGCAAAGCAAGGCGCCAAGGTATTCAGCCTACAAGACCCCACGGCAAAGATGTCTAAGTCCGACCCCGACCCCAACGCATCCGTTGCTATCATCGAAGACCCCGATAGCATTATGCGTAAGTTCAAGAGAGCGGTCACCGACTGCGAAACCGTAGTTGAAATCCGTGACGACAAGCCGGGTATCGTAAACCTACTAACCATTATGAGCGCAATGACCGGGGAAAGTATGGAGTCGCTTGCTGCAGAGTATCACGACACCGGTTACGCACGCTTTAAGCAAGCAGTAGGGGAGAGTGTAGTCGAAAAACTTCGCCCCATCAGAGAAGAATACAACCGCCTAATGCAAGATAAGGCCTACCTTATGAGCGTTGCAAAAGAGGGCGCCGAAAAGGCAAGCTACCTTGCACGCAAGACGGTTGCCAAAGTTAAACGCAAAATAGGACTCGTAGAGCTCAAGTAATGTTTGGATACGTAACTGCCGACAAACCCAATATGCTGATTAAGGACTACGCCGTATATCGTGCGTACTATTGTGGTTTGTGCAAGAGCATAGGGCGCAAAAATCCACCCCTTATGCGCTTTACTATCAACTACGATATCACCTTTTTGACTATGCTCGCGCATAATTATAATAAGGTAGAGCCCACTTTCAAAAAGGCGCTGTGTATCGCCCACCCCGTAGGCAAGCCCTTTAGCGTGGTTGAAAACAACCCCGTCCAAGAGTGTGTAGTTGATATCAACACCATACTCGGCTACTACAAGGCCTACGACGACACCACCGACAAGGGCAGCCTAAAGCACCTTATCGCAAAGTGGTATATCAAGGGCAAATATAAGCGCGCAGCCAAGCGTCACCCCGACCTTGACAAAGCGCTCGTAGCAACCTTTAGCGAGCTCGAAAAGCTCGAAAAGGCGGGCTCCAAGGATATTGACGCGCTCACCAAAACAAGCGCTGATATGCTGGTTGCCGTTGCCAAGGAGTGCTGTAAAAACTACGACGAGCTCCTAATAAAGCTTGCCGACAATCTCGGTAGGTGGATATATCTAATCGACGCCTACGACGACCTTCTAAAGGACGTCAAAAAGGGCACCTTCAATCCCTTGAAGCCCGATGGCGAGCTCGACGACGACACACTAAACAAAATACAATCCAACGTTAGAGATAGGCTCTATAGCTATCTCAAAGGTATCCGCGAGGCATACGACCAAATGGATATCACCATAACCGAAGGACCGCTCTCGGCAGTAGTGTACGTAGGACTGCGTGCACGTACCGAAGAAGTCCTTAATACGCGAGGTATGAAATGCAAAAAGACCCTTTTATGATACTCGGAGTTACCGATTCAGTATCCCAAGACGAACTATATAGCGCATATAAGAGCGCAAGAAAGGAATGGGAAAACAAGCGTTTTACCCCCGGTGAGGAGGGCGCTTACGCTTGCGAAAGACTCGACGAAATCGAAGACGCCTACCGCGATGCAAGTGATATTTTGCGCTCACGCGAAGTGGTTGAAGCCGAAGTTATCGAGCCCACTTCCCAAGAAGACTACGTAGCCATTGACGAGCTTATCAAGTCAAAGGACTTCGAAGGCGCTCAATCCAAACTCGACGACATCAAGATTCGGGGAGCGGAGTGGCACTTCTTGCAATCCATCATCTTCCACGCAACCCAACGTCCCCAAGAAGCTTACGATCATCTTAGGACGGCAACCGTCATCGAGCCAGACAACTCTAAATACTCGGAGGCTCTAAAGCGTATGCAAGAAAAATTGGGCAGACCCCAAACGCAAGGCTTCTACGCCTATCGCGATAACGGGGAGTACAACGAAAATCGTAGGTCATACCGCGACGACGGCTACGACCGTAGAGACCGCGGAATGTCACCTTGCGACTGCTGTCAAGGCCTAATTTGCGCCGACTGCTGTTGCGAATGTATGGGTGGAGATTTGATTTCTTGCTGCTAAGGTGAAACGCTTCTCGTCCAAAAAAATAGCGCTCGCCGGCATCTCTGCTGCCGTGTCGCTTATCGCCGTTATACTATCATTTTATATTCCAAATATGAGCTTGTCACTCAACGTGCTTGCTGCAGTAGGGATTATGCTTCCACTCACCCAAAAATACTACAAGGAAGCCGTTCTCGCCTACGTTGCAGTGTGCGCCTTGGGTGGCATTTTTGCTAATATACATATTTTACCATTCGTGCTAATCGGCGGCGCCTATACCATTCTAACCGTCGTTATGGAAGACTATAAGCATAAGCTCAAATGGTATTTTGCCTACCCAATCAAGCTCGTTTACGCTTGCTTTGTATTCTTCGTGCTATATTATCTAACCAATATATTCGTCGTCAACTTCGAAGCGCTCAATATATCTATGGATAATAAAGCACTCCTATATTTTATCCTAAACCTAATTTTCGTTTGCGTATTCTTCATTTACGACGCGCTTCTTCTTTGGGGATACCGCTGGGCGGTGCCGTACGTGGAGCGCAT
>JAFTZC010000050.1 GCA_017461065.1 Clostridia bacterium
ACTCGGTTAAAGCGATTTCGCCAAGACGATTTACTGCCATAAACATCAAGTTCCACTCGTCGTCGTTCATAACGTATTTCTTTTCGAAAACGGGCGTTTCCATTTGTCCTTGGATGGAGTAACTTTGTTCGCTGATACCAATGACCTTTGCTCCCATTGCCTTAAGGAATTTACACTTTGCTCTAAAGTCGGTTTCTACTTCGTAAAAAGGCTTGGTGAGAATAAAGCTTGAGAACCAGCAGTTTGCTATCTTTAGCTTTCTAAGATTAAGGGCTCTGCGTAGAGTGTTAATCTTAGTGGGATATTTGTTGCCGATCTCACAACCCTTGTAACCGGCAAGAGCCATTTCGCTAACGCATTGCTCAAAGGTTACTTCGGCGCCCAAATCGGGCATATCGTCATTGGTCCAGCCAATAGGTGCAATACCGAGTTTGATTTTCTTTTTGTCTAACATAGTTATACCTCGTCAGTTGTTATTTTATGTGAGTTAAGAGATCTTCTAAGGCCTCTTGTTGTTTTGCGTTGCGCGGTGCGTGGGTTACGCCACATTGCCAGAATCCACCTTCATAGCCGTCGGTCATCGTCTTGGGTAGCACTTTGATATCGATGAGCGTAGATACTTCTTGACTGAGAGCATCTTTGAGCGCGGCTTTGAGCTCGTCAGCGTTTTTAGCTGAATAGGTCTTTAGACCGTATCCGCTTGCGGAAAGCGCATAGTTTACGGGAACAAAGGGAGTATCAGCCTTTGCGCCGTATCTGATTTCGGTTGCTAAGCTCTTGATACCCTTGCCCATTTGGAGATTGTTGATACAACCAAATCCGCCGTTATCAAAGAGTAGTACGTTGATTTTTTTGCCCTCTTGCATAGCAGTGACGAGCTCGCTGTGTAGCATTAAGTAACTGCCGTCACCACACATTGCGTATACCTCTTTATCGGGACAAGCAAGCTTTGAGCCGAGCGCGCCTTGGATTTCATAACCCATACAAGAATAGCCGTACTCCATATTATAGGTGTAAAGCTCATCGGTTTCCCACATCCTTTGCATATCTCCGGGAAGTGAGCCTGCCGCTCCCACTACGATAGCATCCTTGGGGATATATTTTCTCACGATACCGAGCGCTGTCGTTTGTGCAAGCGCAGCACCCGTCGCTTCGTTAAAATCTTTGAGCGTAGTGGGCGTATATGCCTTTACTTCGGGCACAAGGCTATCGGAGTACTCGATGGAAGTGAGCCTGTCCATTTCCTTTGCCCACCACTCTTGTGCCTTTTTGTATTCGTTTCCGTACGCACTTACGTAGCCGTTAAGGGCCACCATAACCTCTTGTAAGGTTGCCTTAACGTCACCGGTTGCGTATACGGCGTTCATCTTTTGTCCGTGGAAGGTAGAAGTGTTTATCGTCACGACCTTGGCTTCTTCGTTAAACAAAGTCTTGGATGACGTGGTAAAGTCGGTAAAGCGAGTGCCGAGTCCAATGATTAGGTCGGATTGCATTGCAACTTGGTTGGCGCATCCGTTGCCGGTAACGCCAAGTCCACCGAGATAGTACTTGGACGTGCAAGGGATAGCTGATTTGCCGGCTTGGGTTTCGGCAAACGGAATATTGTATTTTGCGCAAAATTCTTGGATAACTGCGCCTGCTTCGGAGTATCTTGCACCGCCGCCGACTATTACGAGCGGACGCTTTGCGCACTTGATAGCTTCCACTATTTCAGCAATTTCTTCCTTGACTGCCACGGGACGAGTAATGCGACGAACCTTCCTTTCAAACATACGTGCAGGGAAGTCGTAGGTTTCACCTTGTACGTCTTGGGGCATTGCGATACATACAGCGCCCGTGTGTGCGGTGTCGGTTAGCACACGCATAGCGTTGTTCAAAGCACTTTCCAATACTTCGGGACGAGTAATCCTATCAAAATATCTCGTAACAGCCTTATAAGCGTCGTTGGTGGTGATATTTAGGTCGTAGGGTTGCTCGAGCTGTTGGAGCACGGGGTCGGGTCTACGCGTAGCGTAGGTATCGCCTGGGAGCAAAAGCAAAGGAATATTGTTTACGGTAGCGCAAGCTGCAGCCGTAATCATATTTGCAGCACCGGGTCCGATAGACGAAATGCAAGGCATAATCTTGCGTCTGTTGTTTTGCTTAGCGTAACTCATTGCTACGTGTGCCATACCTTGCTCATTTTTGCCTTGATATACCTTCAAGCTATGCTCCCCCATTGCAAGGGCTTCACCCATACCAAGCACGCAACCGTGACCAAAAACGGTGAATACGCCTTCAACGAACTTTTCTTCCTTGCCGTCAAGGGATACGTATTGATTGTCTAAAAAGCGAATAACGGCTTCGCCGACTGACATTTTAACGGTTTTCATTTATTTTTTCCTCCAATAGCCAAGTAAACTCGGGCATATCCGTCCTTGTGTTATCCCACGGGTCGCCTGGGAGATGACGTATCATCCAAGCGCAGTACATAGGATAACCGGGAGCGGTAACTTGTGCGTGGGTCTTGCCACCCGGGAACATACCAACCGAGCAATCTTTAACGGTATAAGCCTTGTCCCCGATAAAGCAAGCACCAAAGCCCTCGGGACGATCGAATTTGTAGTAGTATACTTCGGGTTGTGGGTGGTAGTGGGGAATATAACTCCACCATCTGCCTTGCCTTGCATAAACTTCGCCAAGTACCATATTAGAATATGGTGCAACTTTGATATTTATAATATCAACTACGTCGCGGACTGCGGTGTTTTCCCATCTGCCTTCACAGGATACGAAGCTCGTTATATCTTCCTTTCTATATAGTTTCGACGGGAATTCCTTGTCGTTTTCGGTAGATTGAACCAAAATTTCGGAATACTCGTTTGCTTCTACCACTACTTCGATACCCTTGGATACGTGCAAGCAGGTAGGTGCATCGGTAAACACTCCGCTTCGGGTAGCTTTTTCTTCCTTTTCTTCATAGAAGAAAGTTACGTCACCTTTGAGAAGAAGGATAGCCGTTTCCATTTCGGGCTCGCTAAGAGTTAGGCTTTCCCCTTTTTTGAGATTGTAGGCGGTGATGTTCATCATCATATCCTTGGTGTTGTCGTACACGCGCGTTAGGACTTGCTTTCCACCTTTAAACTTTGGATATTTATACATATGTTATCTCCTTTATGCTTCGATAGCGATACCCTTTTCTTGACGCATAACTTCGAGCTCGCGAGTGATGCGATCTTTCTTTTCTCCAACGATATCGTAGAAGAAAATTGGAATTGCGCATAGCAACAAGCTTAAGCCTGGTACGATAGATACGAGCGCAAACATACCAAATCTTTGAGCGCCTGTCATATCCATAACCGACTTAACTGCTTCTTGAGCAACCGATTGAGCGGGATCGATATTGACGATTAGGTACATAATAACGATAAAGGTGGTTGCAAATGCATTGCCGAGTTTGTTAACGAATGATTGACAAGCCGAGCCGAGAGCGTTATCGCGGAAGCCGGTCTTCCATTCGAGATAATCAAGAGAGTCGCCTATCATAGCAAACATAGTAACGTTCAAGGCGCCAAGTGGGATACATTGAATGATAATGAATGGAATCATCAAATATACAAGCCAATTTGCAACGGTGAAGATAGAGCAAGCACCGAGAACGGTGGTTGCCATACTTGCTACGAAACCGCCGAGACAAGAAACTATAATGATTTGTTTATAGTTGAACTTCTTATAAAGGAAGGGCATTGCAAGCATAGAGCCGAACATACCGATAGCACTGCAAATTTGGAACAAAGTTGAAACGGTGCCAACCGAACCGCTTAGGTATTGTTGGCGAAGAGCAGCGTCGGTAACACCTTCGAGACTTGGTCCAATGTAGAAAGCGTAACGAGCTACGTGGATAGCAGCTGCTTGCATCATATATCTACCGCTTGAAAGTACACCACAAAGAACGACGAGCATCAAAGGTTTGCAGGTGAACAATCTCTTCAAAGTGCCGGGTTCATTCGGGTCTTTTTTCGCTTTAGGTGGGATGATAACTCTCTCTTTTGGATAGAAGAAGCCAAGTAGATAAAGTGCCGTACCGAGCAATGAGCATACGAGCGCAATAATCATATATTTTTGTTTTTCGGCTTGGAGCGTTGCACCTTCTGCAAAGTAAGGAATCCAGCTCAAAACCATAAATATTGCCATAGGAACTGCGCTACCTACGCCGTTAACGGTTTTAGCAAATGAAATTATACCACCACGCTCGTCGGGATCGGGAGTCATAACGTTTGGTAGCGTCCAGAAAGGAACGTCTGCCGCCGTATAGAGCATCCCCCAGCCAACGTAAACGACGCCTGCATAAATCATATTTTGCGTTACGTTAAATCCCTCGGGTGCATAGAACATCAAGAAGGTCGCAACGGCTATCGGAATGGCAAAAATGATAATATAAGGCTTGATTTTACCATACTTACGTGGTTTGGTTCTATCTGCAATCATACCCATCATAGGATCGTTGATAGCGTCCCAAATACGTGCAAGAAGCATAAGCAACATTACGAAAATCAAGGGAAGTCCCATAATGTTGATATAGAAGTCGGAAATGTAGCTTGACATAGTAGAGTACATCATACCTTGTCCAAGACCTGCAAGTGCAAGCGCCCAACTTTCCTTACTACCAACGTATCTCTTTGGTTTGGTTGCGGTGTTTACCTGATTATCCATAGTTCTCTCCACAAAATTTTTTCACGCGCACGCGCTGACGCCGCGCATTATGTAATAATTATAATACACACGCGCGCAAATGTAAATATGGAATTTTATAAAAATATTGTCGGGCGTTAAAATCGGAAATATTGGTAAAAAGTAAAATGGTGAAGAAATATAAATTGATTTTAGCGTATAAAACGCGATTATTTAGATGAAAGACGAAGGAAAAGATAAAAACCCATTGGGTTGCTGTAGTAGACCTACTGCGCCCGATGGGTTTTTGTGTTTTTCAAAGTATTTCGCTAAAGAATCGCGTTTTAATTTTTGTTGGCGTGCACAGGCGCTGCTATCCTACCCCCACGATTAATGAATCGAGCAGGGCTTACGGTAGAAATATCCATAATGGGAGCTTGTCCGAGAAGACCGCCAAACTCAACGGAGTCACCCACCTTTTTGCCGTATGCCGGGATAACGCGAACGGCGGTCGTCTTGTTGTTGACGACACCTATTGCCGCTTCGTCCGCGATGAGAGCGGAAATTACTTCTGCCGTCGTGTCACCTGGGATAGCAATCATATCGAGACCAACCGAGCAAACGGCAGTCATTGCTTCAAGTTTATTTAGAGAAAGTGCTCCGCTGTTTACTGCGTTAATCATACCTATATCTTCGCTAACAGGGATAAACGCACCGCTTAGTCCACCGACGTGGCTCGATGCCATTATGCCGCCTTTCTTGACCGCATCGTTGAGTAGTGCTAAACAAGCCGTGGTGCCGCAAGCGCCAACTTGCTCTAAGCCGATTTCTTCCAAAATGTGTGCAACCGAGTCTCCTACGACGGGCGTCGGGGCAAGACTTAGGTCTACGATACCAAAGTTGGCGTTTAGCATTTCGCTTGCCTTTTGAGCAACCAACTGACCAACACGGGTAACCTTAAACGCCGTTTTCTTTATTGTTTCACAAACCGTACCAAGGTCTGCGTCGCCTATCTTTTCAAGGGCGGTTTTGACAACGCCGGGGCCGCTTACGCCAACGTTAATTACCTTGTCGGCTTCGCCTACTCCGTGGAATGCCCCTGCCATAAAGGGGTTGTCTTCTACTGCGTTTGCAAAGGCTACGAACTTAGCACAACCGATACTTTCCCTATCGCGAGTAAGGTATGCCGTTTCCTTGATGAGCCTACCTACCTTGCCACATACGTCCATATTTATACCTGCACGCGTTGATGCAAGATTGACCGACGAGCATACTTTGTCGGTTGTCGCAAGAGCTTCGGGTATGGTGTCAAGGAAGGCGTTTTCTTCTTTGGTTGCGCCCTTTTGAACAAGTGCAGAGTATCCACCAATAAAGTCGATGCCTATCTCTTTTGCCGCTTTATCAAGGGCGCGAGCTATCTCGAGATAACCGCCGCTTGACGAGCCGATGAGAGATACCGGCGTGACCGACACGCGCTTGTTGACGATTGGTATGCCATACATTTTTGCAATCCTTTCGCCGGTGCTTACAAGGTCGCTTGCGTTCCTAACCACCTTTTCGTAAACGCGACGGGCGGTTTCTTCCTTTGACGGAGTTACGCAATCAAGTAGACTTAGTCCCATTGTGATAGTACGAACGTCAAGATGATGCTCGCCTATCATTTTTACCGTTTCAATTATATCGTGGCTGTTTATCATAATTAGATTTGGTGCATTGCGTTAAAAATATCTTCGTGACGGATAGCAATCTCTACGCCGAGATTTTTGCCGCACTTGTTGAGCTCGACGTTAATCTCTTCGATACTGAGCTCGCTTTCCTTGGTGTCAACTGCCATAATCATAGTAAAAGTACCTTGTAATATGGTTTGGTTGATTTCCTCAATATTGACCTTGCAATTTGACAAGGTGTTTGCAACGGCTGCAATAATGCCCACCTTATCCTTGCCCATAACGGTTATGTATGCTCTCATATTAATCCTCCAAAAGTTTTTTGGTTGCGCTCATTAGTTTTTCGCTCTTAGACACTGAACTTTCCTTATCTCCATCAAATACGAGTACGTATATCTTGAGTTTTGGTTCGGTGCCGCTTGGACGGATACAAATAAATTGTCCGTCGCTGAGTGTAATATATACTACGTCCGACTTAGGTAGGGTAATCTTGGTTACCGCACCGTCTGCACTTACCGTTTCGCCCTTTAGATAGTCACTAACCGCAAGTACCTTTTCGCCACCGATTTCGGTGATAGTCTTTTGGCGAAGTCCGTCCATAACCTTCTTCATATCACTCATACCGCTTAGACCTTTGTAGGTGATAGAAGTGTTAGACTCGGAATAGTAGCCAAACTCCTCAAACAACTCTTGCAGTCTTTGATATACGCCGCTACCCTTGGACTCAAGATACATCAACATCTCGGCAAAGGTAACCGATGCGATAACAGCATCCTTGTCCCTTGCGTGCGTGCCGATAAGTGAGCCGTAGCTTTCTTCGAAGCCGAATAGATAAACGTAATCGCCGCTTTCTTCCCACTCCTTAATCTTTTCACCTATGAACTTGAAGCCCGTAAGCACGTTGAATACCGTTGCCCCTCTCTTGGTTGCAAGCCTATCTGCAAGCGTCGAAGTAACTATCGTTTTTACAACTGCTCCGTTACTTGGTAGAGTGCCGTCTTCAATCTTCTTGGAAAGGATATAGTCAAGAAGAAGTATGCCGATTTGATTGCCGCTGAGTAGTACGAATTCACCTTTGTCGTCACGTACCGCAACACCCAATCTGTCGGAGTCGGGGTCGGTGCCCAAAACCACATCCGCGCCAATCTTGTTACCAAGCGCAATACCCATACTTAGGGTATCCGCATTCTCGGGATTTGGAACTCTAACGGTTGAAAACTCTGTATCAGGGTTAGCTTGCTCGGCTACCACGGTAGCGTTGATACCCTTCCTTTTAAACATAGTGGTAACGGGGTAATAGCCGGCTCCGTGAATGGGAGTGTAAACAAGCTTGATATCGCTTCCGCGCTCCTTTACGATTTCGGGGGAAAGCGATAGTTTTTCGAGTGCGTCAAAGTATCCTTGGTCAACGCTCTTGCCAACGATTGTAACCGTTTCGCTTAGCGCAACGTTCTCGACTCCCTTGGGGAATTTATCCATTGAAATGGGGGTATATTTAACACTAAAGGGATTGGTGATTTCATCTATAAACGCAACCACTTTCTTGGTGGACTCGGGGCTCATTTGCGCGCCGTCCGGACCGTATACTTTGTAGCCGTTGTACTCTTTGGGATTGTGGCTTGCGGTAATCATAACGCCAACTTCTGCGCCAAGGGCTCTTACTGCATAGGAGCACATTGGAACGGGACGGACGTCTTCGAAAACGTATCCTTTGATATTATACGCCGTCAAGACTTCACAAACGTTAAGGGCAAACTCCCTTGAAAATCTTCTGGTATCGTATGCTATCACGACACCCCTTTCCATAGCTTCTTTGCCAAGTGAGATAAGATATTTTGCAACGCCTTCGGTTGCTCTCTTAACGGTATAAGAGTTCATTCTAAAAGTGCCGAGCCCAACTTCGCCGCGCATTCCTGCCGTGCCAAAAGCTAAGTCGAGTGCAAAGCGCTCCTTGATTTCTTGATCGTTGTCCTTAATCAAATCGAGCTCGCGTCTTTCGTCTACAGTTACGTTGTTATACCAATTTTGGAAAGTGTTCTTATACATACTATACCTCCGTGTTACTATTTAGTATAGCATATGCGCGCGCGTTAGGCAATACTATTTATTTCTTCTTTTTCTTTTGCCCTAACCAACATCACCCCTTCTTGGGGTGCATACCTATCGCGCCTAACCCTAACGGAGCTAAGCAACTTGCCACGATAATATATCTCTTTATAACACTCCGACACCAATCCGTCCTTAGCCTTTTTTACTATCTTGCTTTCTTCGCCGTCGGCAAGATTTTCTTCGTCAACCACTTCTTGATACATGGCAGGAATGGTTTCAACCACGCGCGAAACAAAGCGAATTTCTTCGCCGTCGGTAATAGTCCTAAAGCCGTAAATACGGAACGTTAGAACCTCGCCTTTGGTTTCGCTTTTTATCGTAATATTGTATGGTGTGTCATTAAAAAAGCGAAAATCGGTAGCTTGGGATACCATTGCATCCATAGAAGGCTTGACGTAACTAACGGGCAAGGAGTGAGGGGAAACGCTTATCACTTTGAGCCCTGCACGTATAACCGCGTTATATAAAGTGGTACTCACTTGACACACCCCACCGCCAATCCCAAGCGTATATTTGCCGTTTTCAATTATGGGTGACTCGGCGTATCCGTTTTCCTTGGTGCGCTCTTTCGTGACGGCGTTGAAGCTAAAAACTTCCCCTACACCTACTACCGTGCCGTTTATTCTTTTTGCCGCAAGCTCCACGTTCTTCTTGCGCCCATCCGACGAAAAGGAATAGTCTGTGCTAAACGTCGCAATCAGCTCCCCTTCATAACGGTTTGCTCGCGCGACAAAACCACACGGCACAATAAACACCGCGCATAAAAAAACCACTATGGAAATTAGCGTTAACTTTCTTACCATAGTGGTAGTATGTAAAACAAACGTTATTTAATGCGCTCTTTGATAAAAGCTATGCACTCATCTCTATCGAGCTGCTTACCCAAGTACGCGCCGTGTTCTAAAAGGGACGATAACACCTTTGCCCTTTCGAGCGGCTTGACCTTGAGCTCTACGAGGGTTTCACCACCAACGGGCAATTCCTTGAGCGAAAAGGCAACCTTGTTCTCGCGCATCTCCCTAAACACTCTTGCGAGATTTAAAGCCGAGGGGCTTACGCCGTCCTTCTTTCCGTGTGCCGTATGGTCTGCCATTTTAAGTTCAATGAGGTCGCTGAGAATGTCTTGATTTTTTAAAACGAACACTCTAAGAGAGTTATCGCTCATCAGACAACGAAGGTCGTACATGTGAGTTTCAACCAAGCGCGACACCCTCTCGATTTCCCTATGCGGGTATCTTAGCCTTAGCATTATCTCCTTTGCCATTTGTGCACCTACGTATGGGTGCTCGGTCATCTTGCCTTCTTCGTCAATACTCCTTGGCTTGCCTACGTCGTGAAGAAGCGCTGCAAGTCTAAGATGCATTGGCGCAATTTTGACGGTATGCAAAATATGATTGTATACGTCGTATAAATGGTATTTTGGGGGCTGCTTAACGCCTATGGATTCAAGGAGTTCCGGCACGATATACTCCATTGCGCCAATTTCAACAAGAAGCTCTAAACCTCTAACTTGAGCATCCGCAATGCTGTTTTCGGTATCTGCAATTAGTATTTTTTCGAATTCGTCACGAATTCTTTCAACGGCAATTTCCTTTAGCAAATATGATTGTCTTTTTGCTTCAAAAAGGGTGCGTTCTTCTATATCCAAACCAAGCTTAGATGCAATTCTAACAAGCCTTAGAATGCGGAGAGCGTCTTCTTCGAATACGCTTTTTGGCTCGCGCGTTGTTCTAACAATCCTGTTCTCAAGGTCCTTTAGGCCGCCTGTAAAATCTAAAAATTTGCCTTCCGTTAGGTCGTAATAAATAGCGTTTATGGTAAAATCACGGCGGAAAGCATCTTGCTCGATGCCCACTTTGAACTCAACGCTCGTTGGAGAATGAACACCCTTTTCGCCGTAGCTATCCTTTCTAAAAGCAGTATACTCCATAACCTGCTTGCCAACCTTAATGCCAAGCGTGCCAAGCTTTAGAGAGTGTGGGGTAACTCTAAATTCCGTACCTTTTAGGAGCTCGATTACTTCTTCGCCCGTGAGCGAAGAGCTAAGGTCAAAGTCACTTAGCTTATAACCTAAAAGGTGGTCGCGTGTCGCGCCACCTACGATATAAAGTTTAGCGGTAAAAATCTCGCTAAGTCTTTTTAGCTCCTCGGATACTATCATTACTTAGTGTATATTTCTTCCTTTAGAACGCCGATTTCGGGAAGGTTACGATACTTCTCATCATAATCAAGGCCATAACCGACTACGAATTCGTTGGGTACTTTGAAGCCAATATAGTCGCCTTCCATCTCGACTTGTCTTCTTGAAGGCTTATCAAGGAGAGAAACTATCTTGAGGCTCTTAGGATTGCGAGTAAGCAATAGCTTCTTAAGATTTTTGAGCGTGTGACCGGTGTCGATTATGTCTTCAATAATAAGAACGTTCATACCTTCGATGGGTTGAGAAATGTCCTTGATAATCCTAACTTCGCCACTTGAAACCGAGCTTGAACCGTAGCTTGATACAACCATAAAGTCAAATCTTACGTCAAGGTCAACGTTTTTGACAAGCTCCGAGAAGAATACGACGGCACCGCGCAAAATACCTACCATTAGTACGCTTTCACCTTGGAAATCACGAGTGATTTCTGCGCCGATTTCCTTTACGCGTGCAGCAATTTCTTCTTTTGTGACTAAAATCTTTGCTAAATCTTTGTGCATTAATTTGTCTCCCCTATGTTGATTAAATATTTTTTTGTAGTGGTTTCGTCAATTTTTAGTTCGTCGGAAATTTCAACCCCAAGTACTGCGTATACGGTACTATCCTTTGCTATCAAAAGAAGCTTATCACGCATATAGAGCGGCATCTTTACGTCGGTGAGATAGTCGCTTAGGCTCTTGGTTCCGCCACCGTATCGTTTGAATTTATCCCCTTCCTTACGCGTCCTTACTACTGCGCCCACGGGCACTTTATCAAGGTCGAAGGTTAGGCCTTTTTTAATACCCTCCGTCTTGGAAAAAGTATAGCTGAACTCCTGATATTCATATAGGCCGTTGGGGTCGAATATGCTTTCGTAATAGGAGCCTTCTACCCTTTTTACTATACAAAGTTTGTCGTACGCTTTGTACGCATCGTATCCGTACGGAAGATTTATTCTTGCATTGTTTGGACTGCTCGACAACGCAATCAAGGACTCCAAATGGTTGGCTTCCACGTCTTTTTCACAACCGAGTCTTCTTAGCGTTTCGGCTAAAGTTTTTTTGGCAAGCGCCGGGTGCATACTCAAAACTTCAATGGGCAAACTTGCGCTATCCCCTTGAATATCAGCTTCGACAGCTTCGCTCATCATATAATCTTCGATTTCTTCGGCAGCCTTGGCAAGCTTTTGTACGGCGCCTTCAAAAGCGGGGAAGCGTGACTTGACGTGTGGGATAATTTCGTGGCGGATATAGTTGCGCGTGTACTCCGAATCGAAGTTTGTTGCGTCTTCCTTGTATGGGATGCGGTTGCTTGCGGCGTAGTCACGTATCTCTTGCTTGGTAAAGTTAAGCATAGGATGCACGTAGCCTTCTCTATCCACTATACCGCGTAGCCCTTTGATGCCCGTGCCGCGGAATATGCGCATAAGCACGGTTTCCACTTGGTCGTTAAGGTGGTGCGCAAGGGCTATGACGTCTACGACCTTGTCCTTGAGAAGCTTGTCGAAAATTTCATAGCGCAAAGTGCGAGCGGCAAGCTCGACACTCATATTTTGCTCTACCGCATAGCCGGGGCTGTCGACGTTGTAAGCAAGACATTCAATTTCGTGGCGCTTGCAATAGTTTCTGACGAATTTGCTATCGCGCTTGGACACCGCGCCCCTTATGCCGTGCTCGATATTGATAGCTATGATATCTGCGCCACTCGCCTTTAGCAGATTGAGCATTACCATACTATCTACGCCGCCCGAAACGGCAACGCCTATTTTCAAACCTTTTTCGACCAAAATTTCCATAGTTAAATTATATATAATTTTTCGGGCGTTGTAAAGAACTAAATTACTTATTGTAATTTATCAATAGGTATTGTTTATTCGTTTTGGATGTGATAAAATACCTTTGACTCAATCGGAGGACATTCAAATGAAAACAGTAGCAGTTATTGGACTCGGAAACCGTGGCGCAATGTACGCAAGGCGCATCAATAATCAAGGCGGAAAGGTAGTTGCCGTTTGTGACGTAAACGAAAGCGTGCTAAACCACGTTGGAAACAAGCTCGACGTTCCTGAAAATATGAGATTTAGTAGCACCGAAGCACTTTTTGCTCAAGGCAAAATTGCCGATGCAATAGTCGTTGCATCTCAAGACCGCGACCACTACGGCCACGCAAAGGAAGCTCTTAAACTCGGTTACCACGTGCTTTGCGAAAAGCCCGTTTCTCCCATCAAAGAAGAATGCGTGGAGCTAAGTGAGCTCGCTGAAAAGAACGGACTACATATGGTAGTTTGCCACGTGCTACGCTACGCAGGTTTTTACGATACTATCAAAAAGGTAATCGATAGCGGAGTTATCGGCGAAGTTACCAATATCCAACAAACCGAAAACGTAGGCTACTGGCACTTCTCCCACTCGTACGTAAGGGGTAATTGGAGAAGGGAAGATGAAACGACTCCATCTATACTTGCAAAATGCTGCCACGACCTTGACCTACTACACTACTACACCGGCAAGAAGTGCAAGAGTGTATCAAGCATCGGCTCAAGAAGAATTTTCCTACCTGAAAACGCTCCAGAGGGTGCAACTTTACGTTGCATGGACGGCTGCCCACACGCAAAGGAATGCCCCTACTACGCACCAAGGCTATACTACAAATTTACTTGGCGCTCCATACCCGTTTACCTGAATAGATGGTCCCTAATTACGAGATTAGGTAACCCAACCCTTGCACAAGTAAAAGAAGCTCTTGCTAAGACGAGCCCATACGGAAGATGCGTATATCACTGCGATAACGACGTAGTTGAAAACCAAACCGTGCTATGCAAGTTTGACGGCGACGTCAACGCAACTCTCACTATGAACGCTTCATCAAGGGGCTGCTTTAGAAGGGTACATATCACCGGCACCAAAGGCGAACTCTTTGGCAGAGATATCGACGGCAAGTTCCGCTTAAACGTATGGGGTAAGAAAAGCAAATACGTAAAAGCCAACGTCGGACAAGGCCACCTTGGCGGAGACAGCGGCATAATCCACGATTTCTTGGAGCTCCTTGAAACGGGCAAAGCTAATCCGCGCGTATCCTTTATGAAGGAAACGCTTATGAGTCACTTGATGGCATTTGCCGCCGAAGAATCACGCAAAAACGACGGCAAAACGATTTATATTGAAGAATAAAAAGAAGGAGCCAACTGGCTCCTTCTTTTTATCAAGCAATATATGCGTAACATAAACTTTTATTTTGTAATTAAAATTTCAATTTGGGTGGAACGCATTTATTGATAACATCTTGAATTAACGAATAAACTATTATATTTAACCCAAATATGGTTAAAAATGCATACATCATACTTCTCGAATTATTATCTTTTTTATAATTATCTATTTTTTCTCCCATTTTATAAGCCCAGTATATTCCATAAATACCAAATGTTACAATTGTAAGCGCAAAAGCTGAAACTCCAGTAGTATCGAAAGGGTTTCCTGTTAAGGTATTGATTTCATCTGTTATTTTTATAAACCAATATATCCCATAAACTCCGAAAGTTAAAATAGATAAACATATCGTCTTACATATATTTCTTTCTTCAATCATAAATATTCCTCCCAATAATAAGCATAATTAAATTATAAGGCACAATGTGCCTTTTGTCAATGGCATAAATGCACATCGTGCTATTATCAAACCATGATAAACATAGAAGATATTCAAAAACGATTGCGCGAAGCAATACAATATGGCAACATTTCACAAAAAGAGCTTGCTGAAAAACTGGGGATCAACCCCTCAACCGTAAGCAAGTATATGCGCCTTGACAAATATCCTTCACTTGATACCTTTGCAAACATTTGTGATATTTTAGAAATTTCTGCTGATGAAATATTAGGATTAAAATAAAGTCGACTCGCGTTAGGTTGTCTTCAATACACCCGGAAATATAAAAACCCACGACGGGCATTTACTTTGCGTAAATATCCGAGTGGGTTTTTGTGTTTTGCTATGGATGGCGCCAGAATAACGCGTTTTAGAAGGCGAAGACGGGTTCACAGGTTAGATTAATACCCAACCTGCGGAAAATAGTCAAGCTGCTTTCGGGAAGCATAACGCTTGAGTGTGCTTCGCATCCTGCAAGCATATTTATTTCTTGGAGTGCCTTTTCAACGATGGGGTTGTTTGGCGCAGAGAAGGATAGAGCAATTAGCGCTTCTTCAAGGTTAATCTTGTTGGACTTTGCGTGTAAGTTTTCCTTTTTGAGCTTCAAAATTGCTTCGATTGCGTTGGGTGCAATTAGATTAATGGAATCGTCGATACCTGCAAGATATTTGATAGCGTTCATAATTACGCCTGCAGGTGCGTATAGGTTGTTTTTGTCGCGAGAAGTTAAAATTTTGCCGTCGGGAAGCTCTATTGCAATAGCAGGACAGCTGTGTTCGTTGGCTTTTGCAAGTGCCGGCCAAACGACCTTTCTATCCGTTGGGGTACAACCGACTTCCTTCATCAAGATTTCTACGCGGTGTGCCGTTTCAAGGTCTGCCGTGCCGTTTTTGAACTCATTATAGGTCTTGAAGTATCTTCTGATTATCTCTTGCTTTGCAGCTTCTTGCACTACCGCATCGTCGGTTATGGCATAGCCAACCATGTTTACGCCCATATCGGTGGGTGATTTATATACTTCTTCGCCCAAAATTCTTGATAAAATACTCTTTACAACGGGGAAAACTTCCAAATCGCGATTGTAGTTTACCGTTGAAATACCATATTGCTCAAGGTGGAAAAAGTCAATCATATTTCTATCGTTTAGGTCGGCAGTAGCCGCTTCATAAGCGATATTTACGGGATGCTTAAGGGGTAAATTCCAAACGGGGAAGGTTTCGTACTTTGCATATCCTGCCTTAACGCCACGCTTATACTCGTGGTAAAGTTGAGATAGACAGGTTGCAAGTTTGCCGCTACTTGGTCCGGGAGCAGTTACAACTACTACGGGACGAGTGGTTGGGATATATGGATTTGCGCCGTAACCTTCATCCGATACGATGGTATCGATATCGTTGGGATAGCCCTTGGTTAGCTTGTGGATATATACCGTTTCGCCCATTCTTTCAAGTTGCTTGCGGAAAATATCTGCCGCAGGTTGCTCTTTGTATTGGGTGATTACGACGGAATTTATCTTGAGTCCGAGTTCGCGGAGATTGCGCATAAGACGGAGAAGCTCTTTGCCGTAAGTGATACCGAAATCTGAGCGAATTTTATTCTTTTCGATATCGGGCGCACCGATACAGAAGATGATTTCCATCTTGTCTTTTAGATTGGTTAGGAGTTTGGTTTTAACGTTGGCATCAAAGCCCGGCAAAACGCGTGCTGCGTGTAAATCGTCAAAAATCTTGCCACCAAACTCAATGTAAAGCTTGTTGTCAAACATCTTTGACCTTTTAAGAATACTTTCCGTTTGTTTCTTTACGTATAAAGCGTTATCAAAGCCGATTTTCACCGCTCACTCCTCCTTGCCATATCAAGTATTATTTTATCATTTGGCAAGACTTATGTCAACGGGGATTGGTTATAAATCTCTAAGAGATTTAACTTCCCACTTTCGGTGTATGAATTTGAGCAATGCACGCGTGATAAGAGAAAGAGCTACGCCAACGACTAAATCCGTAATAAAATGGGCGCCTGCTACGAGCCGCGATACCGCTACTAACGCAATAAAAAGTCCCGAAAATGCTAAAACTACGCCGTTTTTTGCAAAGACCTTATGCTTTTTGTTGATGTCGTACAAGAGAATGGAAAGCGCACTCATACTTGCGTGCCCCGAAGGAAAGGAGCTTCCGCCGAAAGTGCTTGGCTGATAAAAGGGAGTGTAGCCAAAGTAATCGGGCGGCGTAAGCTCGAAAAATCGCGCTCTACCCCATAGGTGCTTTATAGTTGCCACCACCGTGCTCGTCACGACGACCACGCTTATTAAATATAGTGAAAAGGCAATAATTTCCCATTTCCTATCCAAAAAAAGCTTCTTTTTTGATAGGATTCCCACTAAAACCACTAAAAAATAAACAAAGGGGATAACGGCAGGCGCTTCCCCGATAAGCTCAAAAATCGTTGCAAAAACGGAATTTGGATTATAAAACCACTCTGAAATACGAATTTCCCACATAATATATCTTACGTGGGCGCAATTAATAAATGCCTTTACTTAATAAATCTTCGGGCATAAGAGCATCTTTTACAAAGCTCTTCGGTTGCCCTGTGCGAGCCAAAGCCGTGCTTGATTGCCTTTGCACGGGGAGAATTTAGTATCTCGGATAGGTCGTCACTAAATAGATTGCCAAGGTTTATTGCACCTTCGCTATCCAAGCAACAAGGAACGACGGTACCGTCGGCAAGTATGCCAAAATGGTCGCGCATACCATAGCAGAATACTTCGTCCCCTTGATAGTCGGCATCCTTATCGGGCCACTCAAATCTATCGCCCCACTCGATATGGAGCTTGTTTCTTAGACGAAGGCCCCTTTCGTTTTCCGTCCACTCACCTTGAAGAATTGGGCGCAAAAATGATAGGATTTCGGCATTTTGCACGTCTTTTACACCCTTATTCCACAGCCTTAGCACCACGATAGTGCTACCCTTAGATGCTTCGTCAGCAAAGAGAGCAACTTCGGTTAGATATTTTTCGAAAGCAGCCCTATCTTGCTTTTCGAAGCTGTGCAAGGATATATTGATTTTATAAACGCCACTTTCAATTAGTGCCTTACCGCGCTTTTGGAGCAAAGTGCCGTTGGTGGTTATCATAGACTTAAAGCCCCTATCTTTTGCCATACTCAAAAAGAGCGGCAACTCGGGATGAGTGAGCGGCTCGCCCATCAAATGATAATATAGGTGTTTTGTTTTTCCTTTTAGCGCATCAAGCACCTTTTCGAACTCGCTTACGCTCATCATCTTTGCTTGACGAGAATGTCCGTGACAAAACGAACATTTCATATTGCAAATATTGGTGATTTCAACGTATACTCGTGTGTACATAATCTTTAGATTTAAGGAAAAGCTCCTAAGGGTTGCCGTGGATAAAAACGCGTTAGTTTGGATGCAAACTGACGGAAAATATAAAAGCCCTCGGGGTTGCTGTAGTAGACCTACTGCGCCCCGAAGGGCTTTTGTGTTTTGCTATAGGTTGCGCCAAAATAACGCGTTTTACTCCCACTCGATGGTGCCGGTCGGCTTCGGCGTTATATCGTATAAAACGCGGTTTACACCCTTAACTTCGCTGAGAATTCTACTTGTAATTTTGTTAAGTAGGTCGTAAGGAAGGGGCTCGATGGTTGCGGTCATTGCATCAACGGTGTTGACGGCACGGATGATTACGGGCCACTCGAAGGAGCGAGCGTTGTCGCGTACGCCAACGGACTTGATATCGGGGATAAGGGTAAAATATTGCCATACCTTGCCACGTAGACCTGCGTTATCAAATTCTTCACGTAGGATTGCATCGGATTCTCTTACGGCTTCGAGTCTATCACGAGTAATTGCGCCAAGACATCTTACGCCAAGACCGGGGCCGGGGAAGGGTTGACGATATACCATATTGTCGGGGAGTCCAAGCTCCTTACCACAAGCGCGTACTTCATCCTTGAATAGGTACTTGAGTGGCTCAACGAGCTCGAATTTAAGGTCATCGGGTAGTCCGCCTACGTTGTGGTGTGCTTTGACGGCCTTGCCCGTCTTAGTTCCGCTTTCAACGATATCGGGATAGATGGTACCTTGTCCAAGGAAGTCGATGCCTTCGAGCTTGCGAGCTTCTTCTTCAAAAACTCTGATGAACTCAGCGCCGATAATCTTTCTCTTTTGCTCGGGGTCGGTTACGCCTTCGAGTTTAGAAAGGAATCTATCGACTGCATCAACGTAAACCAAGTCGGCGTCAAGCTCCTTGCCAAATACGTTGATAACTTGCTCGGGCTCGCCCTTTCTAAGTAGGCCGTGGTTTACGTGAACGCAAGTTACGTTTTTGCCGACTGCCTTGATAAGGAGAGCTGCAACTACGGAGCTGTCTACGCCACCGCTTAGAGCAAGAAGGACTTTTTTGTTGCCGATTTGCTTTCTGAGTAGCTCGACTTGGTCGGCTACAAAGTTTGCCATATTCCAATTTGCTTCGGCCTTGCAAACGTCAAACAACCAACTCTTTAGGTTGGAGCTATCACCCTTTTCGCATAGTGCCTTTGGGAAATCATAAGCCACAAAGGGTACTCCCAAATTATAAATATCGCCGTTTACGTCGATTTCCACGCCGTCTACAACGTTGTTTGGTCCGCCGTTCAAGATAACACCCTTGATATTGTCGTTCGCTTTAAGCTCGGCAAGAGTGATATCGTGGGGATAAATTTCTGAGTAAACGCCAAAAGCTCTTATTTCTCTTGCAAGCGCAGAGTTCTCTTCGGAGCCAAGGTCAATGATAACTATCATATCTTGCTTCATATTTTCCCTCCCAAATTGGATGAATAAATTTTACTCTATGCGAGCGCGCGTGTCAATTCTTTATATTAAAAAATCAACGAAATGGCACCTGCTATAAATAGGCTGACAACGTTTACAACGTTGTTGTCAACAAACTTTAGCCCTTTGACAAGGGTGGTGGGCGCGGAGCAATGCTCCTTCCTTTCGGTAAGCTTCAAGCAAACGTTACACCTATAGCCCGCTTGTACGGATGCACCGAGTAGGCTATCTATAAGCGTTCCTACAAAGCCCATCAGCGCAATTACCCATAGCCCTTTTAAACCTACTTCGCCCACGGCAAAGGTTATGCTTGCAATGGTTATGCTCGTTAGAAGCGCCGAAAACGTACCAAGCAAACTAACGCCGCCGCTCATACCACGCTCGACGTTTTTGAAGGTTAAAAGGCTGATTACCTTGCCGTCGGAAAGGATACCAAGGTCACTTGCTGCCGAGTCTGCTATGCCAGCACATACCGTCACCGCGCTTGCAATCAAAAACGACGTTCTACCCGTTGCAAAGTATACTGCACCGTAAGTTAGCGCCGGCAAAGAATTGCATAGCACTTGCACGAGCCCTCTTGCCCCCTGATGGGGATATAATCCTTGCTCCCTATCCTTGCGCTTGTCCCTTTTGATTTGGCCTATGACAGCCGCTCCTACAAAGGATACCGAAAATACCACGACACCCGTGTAGCTCGTAAACAAAGCGGCAAGCACGAGTATTATAAACGCGCTTGCGGTTGCGGGTATTGTGAGAGCCTTTTTCCATAGAGCCAAAGCAACGAGAAGTACGCCTGCGCCTATGGAAATATATATGGGGATTAAATTTATATTTTCAAACGGCATTTTACTAAAAGAAAAGCCCGCGGTGAAACGGGTTTTTCCTGTCTACTATTTTTTAGCGTTTTTTCTTTCGGCGATGAGCATTCTTCTAACGGCTCTTGCGCAAGTGTACTCATATTCTTCGTTTTTTCTGCAATATGGGCAGTGCGCAAACGTACCGCAAAGGTCAACGCCGGCTTGTTCGCTTGCTACCCATTTTTCGATATCAAGACGATTTTGTAGGTCTTTGTTAGTTCTTTCCATATATTCTCCTATTAACCAAGATATTCGTCGTAAATATTCTTCTTTAGCTTTTTGGTGTTGATTTCGATAACTCCCTTGTAATCTTCGCTAACGGTGATTTTGTTTTTTTCTTCATCGCGCTCGTAGATATCTTGGGGGATACCGCTTACGTAGTTAGAGTAAGCAAGGTTTCTTGATTCGGTTAGAAGACCTTCCTTGAGTGCATCGTACAAGCTGGTGCCGTCGCCCTTAACTTGGCTCTTGAGATGAGCAACGATTTGTTCGTCGGTCATAGCAGAAATATCAAATTCACTGCCGTCCTTGCCTGCAAAGGGAGTTTTTGCAACCATCATAACGGATACGCCAGCGTAATCGCTTGTAGCAGTACCGGTGAGATTGTAGGTGTAGGATACGCCGATTTGGCCGTCAGCGGTGAATGCGTTGCCTTCCTTGACGTTGTATGCGTAAATATCCTTTGCAAGGTCGGTAAAGTTTCCTACCCAGCTGTTGTCGTCCTTTTCAGCAGTGATGAGATAACCCCAATCTGCATTGAATGAACCTGCGTCGTCGCAGTATGAGTATAGATATTTTTCGAAGAGCTCAGCTGCTTCGGCGTACTTGTCTTCTGCGTAAAGAGCAGCAAGTTCGGATTGCATTCTGTTGATTACGTCAGCGATAACTTCTTCGCTTTCAGCATAAGCAACGGATGGGCAAATTGCATCTTCT